>DUKH01000214.1:8957-17006 GCA_013329415.1 Methanosarcinaceae archaeon
TTTTTGATAATCCGGATATTTTGGTAGTCCGGATATTTTTGATAATCTGAATATTTTTTGAATCCGGATATTTTGATTATCCGATGTTCCGTTATTAAAAATTTCTTCAAAAAATTATCCGTGAAGAATTTTGATTCCATGGGGTTTATGCTTGCGGTTTTTAAAGATCGCAAGTCGCATAAATTGGTCCAATTCTAATTATGTTTGTAATGTGTATAATTCTCGACATTCCCTTCTCCTGCTTCTGTTTTTTCCGTTTCAGGTGTTGAGAAGGCCGCCGCTATGGGAAGTAAGTAATTTAGTACCTATTTGACAATATATATATGTTTCTTTTTTCCTGACCAATGTTTCCTTTGAAGCAGTCCCTGAAAAGACCGTTTTTTTCCCGAAAGGGGATACTTTTCTTCCCTGTTTTGTTCCTCTCGAAATGGGTTTCTCTCCTGTGGGCATGGTCCGGATATCGGAATCTTCGATTTTGTCCCTTATATTGTTATTCACTCTGCTTATCCGCACCGCGGAAATTCCGGACAGCCCGGATAACAGTTGGTATCTCATGAAAAAGGGAAGTTGTTTCCTCTGGCCGAAAAAAAGTGGGGGAAATTATAGGGTTCTGGCGGCAGTCTATGCCATAAAATCTCATGCTGGCTTCTGCCTTCGAAAAGAACTCGTTAAAAGGAATACTTTTTCATTTTAACTTATAATATGAGTTAAAATGTATACTTAAAGGCTTACGTTTTCCGTTTTAACCTGGGGCCCATTTCCCCGGTAACTATACATGCCTTCCGGGGTCTCCGGCAGGAATATTTTCCCCCTGAGTTTTTCCGGCAGGCACGCATAATGTTTCCGGGAGGATGTCTGATGCTTTATCGTATTTCCAGTGCTTTACTATAGTGCTTTACTATAGTGCTTTACTATAATACCTATGTTAAACGCTCAGAGCATCGGCAGATATCTGTCGAGTTCCCAGGAGTGGACAACAGCTTTGTATTCGTCCCACTCGACGATCTTTGAGCAGAGGTAGTTTTCAAAGACATGTTTCCCAAGGGCTTCCTTTGCGAACTTGCTCTGCTTCATCTCGTCGATTGCTTCCTTGAGGTTTCCGGGCAGGGAAGTGATACCCCTTGCTTCGCGCTCTTTTTCCGTCAGGTTGAAGATGTTGACATTGGTCGCTTCTCCAGGCTCGACCTTGTTCTTGATCCCGTCGAGTCCGGCTTTCAGCATGAGAGCGAAGGCCAGGTAGGGGTTGCAGGCCGGGTCCGGACACCTGAGTTCCACCCTGGTACCGTTGCCGCGGGTGGCCGGAATCCTTATAAGGGAACTCCTGTTGCTGGCGGACCAGGTCACGTAAATGGGAGCTTCATACCCTGGCACGAGCCTCTTGTAGGAGTTTACCACCGGGTTTGTTACGGCTGCAAATTCCCTTATGTGCTTCATCAGCCCGCCGATGTAGTATCTTGCCTCGTTAGAAAGCTGGTCCGGAGTATCCGGGTCATAGAAGACGTTTTTGCCGTCCTTGAAGAGGGACTGGTTGGTGTGCATACCCGAGCCGTTCTCGCCGTACAGGGGTTTTGGCATGAAGGTTGCGTAGTAACCTTTGTGGTATGCGATGGACTTAACCACGTATTTGAAAGTGACTACATTGTCCGCCGTAGTCAGCACGTCCCCGAACCTGAAATCGATTTCGTGCTGGGATGGGGCTACTTCGTGGTGGGATGCCTCGATCTGGAATCCCATATGTTCCAGGGCATAGTCAATGTCTCTCCTGACATCCTGAGCCCTGTCCAGGGGTGCGAAGTCAAAGTACCCGCCCTGGTCGGTAAGTTCGGTTGTGGGGTTTCCGTTTTCGTCCAGTTTGAAGAGGAAGAATTCGAGTTCCGGGCCAACGTTCATGGAATAACCCATTTCTTCGGCTTCTGCAATTACGCTCTTCAGGACATATCTCGGGTCTCCATCGAAAGGTTTTCCGTTAGGGAGGTAAACATCTCCGAGAATCCTGGCAACAGCCCCTGTCGAGGGTCTCCAGGGGAGAAGCCTGAAAGTCGAAGGGTCAAGTACGAGTTTCATGTCGGATTCTTCAATTCTGGTGAATCCTTCAATGGAAGATCCGTCAAACATGACTCCGTTTTCAAAGGCCTCTTCGAGCTGTTCAACGGGAATTGCCCAGCTTTTGATAATCCCGAGTGTATCGGTAAACTGGGTCCTGATAAATTTCACGTCACGCTCGATTACAGCCTGAAGTACATCTTCTTTAGTCTTAGGTATGTTGTTTGCTTGCACCATCTTGACGCCATCCTCGCTAGGCATTAGGTAATCTCTTACCTACCTAATAATATATATAGTTTGCTATAATTTTGTGGGTTGAAATCTGGAAGGACGTTTATTGAAAACTGGCTTTTTTCAGTAAATCGGGCTACAGGGTCCCGCTAACATGTCCAGTTGACATCTCCTACTAACAGTTTCAGCTAACATATCCTATTGCACGAAGAAGCTCAACAGTTTCAGCTGACATATCCCATTAACAGGTCCCGCTAACAGATCTCATTCCCCTCGGTATAGATATTTATCATTTCACGTATATAATTCCTGAGTACCTTATAATCTCCAGAGGCCGGAACTTCCGGGATCTGGATGTCACGTGGTGGGGAGTATGCTTCAAGAAATAAACAAATTCAGACTCATTGTTTCGGTACTGGTCTGTCAGTTTGCAGGGATAATTGGTTCGGTTTTTACGGTAACTTCCATTGAAAGCTGGTATGCTGCCATTGAAAAGCCTGCTTTCAATCCTCCGGGCTGGGTCTTTTCCCCGGTATGGATTATCCTGTATACCCTTATGGGGATTTCTCTTTACCTGGTCTGGGAAGAGGGTCTGGAGCGAAAAGACGTAAAAGTGGGGATTTTTGTTTTCGGAGTTCAGCTGGCACTAAATGCCCTCTGGTCCATTCTCTTTTTCGGGCTTCAGTCTCCTTTTTATGCCTTCATGGAAATCATCCTGCTATGGCTGTCGATCTTCCTGACAATAGTTCTCTTCAGCAAAATTTCAAAAACAGCTTCAATTTTGCTGGTCCCTTACCTTCTCTGGGTCAGTTTCGCAGCATTGCTGAATTACCGGATCTGGGTGCTGAACCCGTGAAAAAAACTTGGGGCTCTATGCCCTTGAGAGCTTGAGGTAAGTTTTGCGGGGCTCCATGCCCCCCTAAACTAGTTCTTCTTTTTTCAGTTCAAAGGGCTCCGCAACCGCAGCTCCGGGCAAGAAGAGTCGAGATCCTGTATTTTATGTGGTTTATGTCGTCTTCGGACATCTCTTCGAGAAGGTCCTTATGTTCCTTTTCTATGTGCTCGAACATTTCTTTTTTTACCTGCTCGGCGTTGGTGCCGGTTGCAATAAAATTGCACCTGAATCCAAGATCTCCGCATTTTACTATCTTCATGGGGTTCCCTCTTCTTTCAAGGAATACGGGTAAAATTAATATCAAAAAATAAGTTTTCTGTTTTTATATTCCGATTCTGGCCCATAGCTTTTATTCAATTGGTATGTTTCTTGCGCACAGGAAGCCCTCTTTGTAAGGGACTTTAATCGTAAGCATACCTCTATTGTTAGTTGCTATGGCTTTTTCGGGATCCACAGGCCCATCCATGAAAAAGGACCCCAGGTACTCAACGCTATTGCTGGAGGCTTTCAGGTAAAAGCTGTTCTCATGCATCATGAGGGTTATGTTTTCATTTTCCACATCCGGCAACTCAACCTCAATTGTGAGGTTTTTATGCTCATCATCATGATACATTGCTATTATAGGAGTTTTCATTATTTTAGGTATCGGATTTTCCATAATACCCCTCCCCGGAAAAATTCGGCACTCCGGTCTGGATTCCTGTTTACTGTTTCAGGCATTTATTCAATTTTCACGTCCACTGCATTTTCAAAGGGCTCCTGGTAGGGGACAGTGACCTTCAGAATCCCGTTTGAATAGGTGGCAACGGCCTTGTCAGTGTTTACCGGGCAGCAGATTGAATAACTGTCTACGTATTCCATTCCCTCTTTTGTCGCTTTTACGTAGAAACCGTCTTCTGCCAGCTTGAAAGATATGTTTTCTTTCTCAATCCCCGGAAGTATAACTTCAATCCTCAAATTTTTATACTCCTCGTCAGGATATGCGCAGATAGCTGGTGATAATCTCAAAACTTCTGCCATAACACTCCCCCTAAGATCATAATCAGCTATGTATTATATAGATTTCTTATTCATATCTTTAAAAATATTCTGGAGCGGCACATGGTTCTGTTTCTCTGGTTTAAGACGTTTTCAGGTGTTTTCAGGTGTTCATGTTTTTTCATGTTTTTTCAAATGTTTTAGGGTGGTTTCAGGCAGTTTAAGGTGATCAGTTCCCGGGACCCTTCGAGCCAAAAAAAGTTTGATTTTGAAAGTTTTGATTCAAAAATTGTCGAATTTCATGTAAAAGTAGTAGGGGAAAAATTGGGTGAAGTCCCTTTTAGATGTTCAGGACCCCCAGATCCAGAAGAAGGGACAACACGATTGAAATCACGGAAAATACCGAGATTACCAGATAGTTTGAGCGTTCTTTGGAAACCGAGAGGCTCCAGAGCAGATAATCGAGCCCTTCAATATCCTTTTCCGAGAGTTTCTGCTGGTTTCGGACCTTTTTAAGCAGTTCAAGGTCCTTTATGACGCTGAATCTGCGCTTTGCGATATGGTATCTGTGCATGAAGAACCAGAGATGTCCTGTGACCCCGAGATACCAGATCACTTTTGCGTAGAATGCGCTGTAGTGGTCAGCTATTATTATGGCCCTCAGCAGGACTGCGGATACGAGCCCGATCCAGAAATAAAACTTGATGACGGACGTGCCGTATCCTCGAGGGATCTCGAAGTTTACGTTTTTTGCATTGAATTCCGATACTGATTTGAATTCTGACATTATGGATACCTCCCGGGTTTTAAAGTTGTTTTTACGTCTGGTTTTAATTAGCAATTTCTTATTTTTCTAAATTTTATCTCTGTTTTTTGCAGGTCTGCAGCCTGGCTTTTAACGGTTTTGAGGTTTTGGTGTTTTGAGTTTTTTTGGGATGATCCTTTTCAGGCGGTGTTTAATCCGGGACGGAAATTAAGGAAATAGGAGAGGGATGCGGTTAGAGTGCATCTCCATCTCTTTCTCCTGTCCGGATCCTGATTACGGTTTCTACCGGGTAGATAAAGATCTTTCCATCTCCGATTTCTCCCGTGGAGGCCGTTTTCTGAATCACGTCGATAATCTGGTCGAGTTTGTTATCCGGGATAACTATCTCGATTTTCGTTTTCGGAAGGAGGTCAACACAGTATTTCCTTCCTCTCCACTGCTGCACGATCCCTTTCTGTTGCCCTCTTCCCTTGACCTCGGTCACGGTGAGGCTTGCAAACCCTGCTTCTTCCAGGGCATCCTTTACTTCATGCAATTTAGTGGGTTTTATGATTGCTTCGATCTTGTACATTCGGATCACCTCTTAATCCTCTGCAGGCTGGTATTCAGGGTATGCCCTGATGCCGTGTTCAGCGATGTCCAGGCCCATGATTTCAACGTCTTCGGGCACCCGCAGTCCGATTACCGCGTCAATTATCTTGAAGAATATATATGACATTCCGAATCCCCAGATCATGCTGACGATTACAGCCACTGCCTGGATTGTCAGCAGCCCGATTCCACCGCCATAGAGCAGGCCCGGGACTTCAGCGGCATAGACCGCGTCTGCGAGGATTCCGTTCCCCATTCCTATGGAGAAAAGCCCTACTGAGAGCAGGCCCCAGCTTCCGCAGTACCCGTGTACTACAATCGCACCTACGGGGTCGTCTACCTTGAGGACGTTTTCGTTGAACATTACACCGAAATAAATCACGAATCCTGCAATGATCCCTATAACAAGGGATGCTGAGGGGCTAACTGATCCACAGGGAGCGGTGATTGCAACAAGTCCGCCGAGAAGCCCGTTTGCGGTAAGGGACGGGTCAGGTTTCCCGGTCTTCAGCCAGGTGATCAGCATTACTATGACAGCGCCCGCAGCGCCTGCAATGAAAGTGTTGACAACGACAAGGTTCATGTAAGCGTCGTTTCCGTCAAGGGTACTTCCTCCGTTGAACCCTATCCAGCCAAGGGCCAGGATCAAAGTCCCGAAGAAAGCAAAGGCCAGGTTGTGACCCGGAATTGCCATGGGCTTTCCGTTTTTGAACTTGCCTATTCTTGCTCCCACAAGGAGTACCCCGGCAAGGGCAGAGTATCCGCCAATTGAGTGTACGACTCCGGACCCTGCAAAGTCGTGGTGTGCGACTCCTATTGCCTTGACGATCGGGCTTTCAGCTCCGGTCAGGAGTGCCATGTCAGCCCCGCTCCAGACCCAGTGTCCGTAAATTGGGTAGATTACTGCAACCATCAGGACACAGTAGACCAGGTAAGCCTTGAAATCAGTACGTTCGGCCATTGCCCCGGATACGATCGTTGCTCCGGTTGCTGCAAAGACCATCTGGAAGAACCAGCCGTTAAAGGTCGAGTTGTCGGCTCCCATTAAGAAGAACTGGTTAGTCCCTATCAGGCCCGCTGCGTCGGCTCCGTACATGACTCCCCAGCCCACGGCCCAGTAGACCAGGATCCCGAGAACCACGGTCATGAAGTTTTTCATGAGAATGTTTGCCGTGTTCTTGCTTCTCGTAAGCCCGATTTCTACCATTGAGAACCCGGTATGCATGAAGAATACCAGGGCACTTGCTACCAGGAGCCATACGAAGGTAAGAGCGGTCTGCACGTCAGAGATCGCCTGCGCGTTTTCCTCTGCCGTCACAGCTGCTCCCGGTGATGACAATGCAATAAGTATCACACAGGTTAACAATAATAATTTTCCAATCTTTTCCAGGTTTTTTAACATAATTTTCATTTGCCTCCTTTATTCGGCAACCGGTAACTGACTGTAGATTTAATACTATTTATAGTTGGCGCATAAACAAGGCTATGTATACTTTATATTGGATAATTTCCATCTTAAAAATAATAAATAACTTTTTTTAGCTTATATATTTATATTTTCTCAAATTATTGCTTCTAATAATCTATTTATATTTTTTATAATATGATGTTTCCTTCAATAATCTGCTTATATAATACTTTACGTTTGTTCCTTTTATCCTGGAATGCGTGTACAAACAATTAATTCCGCACAAGAAGGCAATAATCCTTAATACGAGTTAGTTCGAGCAGAAGTTAACAAACAAAAAATGAAATTGATAATCGTATTAACATTAACGTTTCTCGGAGAAGTGTCCATCCCCGCAACAAGTTATGGGTATTCCGCTGAAATAAGTTTCAAAATCTTTTACAAAATCAGATTAAGAAATCAGATTAAGAGGAGATTATGAAATTTTTGATCCAATTCCAGAATCAAAAATTAAAAAATCGTTTTTAAAAAAATTTCTTGATTTTTTGCAAAGTTTGAACTTTAAACTATCGGCCCAAAGATTATGGAGAAACCAGCAAAAAATTCAGGTCCAATACATACTGTTGCAAACCAGCCCAATGCCTCAATTGCGATTTCTATCATTGATTCTCACCACCCTTGTAGAACTTCTTAATCTGATCTTATGCAAAGAAATTTATGTTGGCGAATATAAAGTCAAATACATATAGCATGAAGCTCAACATGTTTACTCCTATGGCTTTTCCTTTTCATGTACCTGTTTTTCCTCTCATTCTGTACTTTCCTTACATGTAGAACTGGAAATAGCTAAGCAAAAATCGATTGAATGCGAAAATCATGAAGTCCAGCATTTTAATTTTCCCTGATATAATTTTGAGTAGTAGGGGGTGAGTTATTGATCATATCTGTAAAAACAGGTGCATTCGTCTCGGTTGCCCATATTTGAGGGCGTTTCTTCTGCTTATGATTTTCAGTAACTGCCCCCTACTACTCGATTTTGTTCTTCTTTCTATACCTGGTTTTCTTTCCTCCTGTTCTTACCTTACATGAAGAACTGGAAATAGCTAAA
Organism: Methanosarcinaceae archaeon; assembly: GCA_013329415.1. Taxonomy (GTDB): domain Archaea; phylum Halobacteriota; class Methanosarcinia; order Methanosarcinales; family Methanosarcinaceae; genus MTP4; species MTP4 sp9310u. Next base: position 16,978 of record DUKH01000214.1, read on the forward strand.
CCAGAACTCATTGAATGCGAAAATCAAGA
>DUKH01000214.1:17307-17444 GCA_013329415.1 Methanosarcinaceae archaeon
AAGAAGTCCAGCATTTTAATCCCCTCCTAAACGGTTTTGTTCTTCTTTCTATACCTTGTCCCCTTTCATCCTGTTCTTACCTTATATGTAGAACTGGAAATAGCTAAACCAGAATTCATTGAATGCGAAAATCAAGA
>DUKH01000214.1:17792-25085 GCA_013329415.1 Methanosarcinaceae archaeon
AAGAAGTCCAGCATTTTAATCCTCTCCTAAACGGTTTTGTTCTTCTTTCTATACCTGGTTTTCTTTCATCCTGTTCTAGCCTTACATGAAGAACTGGAACCAGCTGCCGACAAAGGTGTTAAATGCGAAAATTAAGAAGTCCAGCATTTTAATCCCCTCCTAAACGGTTTTGTTCTTCTTTCTATACCTGGTTTTCTTTCATCCTGCTCTTACCTTACATGAAGAACTGGAAAAAGCTGTATGCAAAGGTGTTAAATGCGAAAATTAAGAAGTCCAGCATTTTGATTTCCCCCTGATGTGATTTTGTTCTTCTTTCTATACCTGGTTTCTTTCATCCTGTTCTAGCCTTACATGAAGAACTGGAAAAAGCTAAATGCGAACTGATTGAATGCGAAAATTACGAAGTCCAGCATTTTAATTCCCCCTCCCCAATTATTTATATAATTCTCAATTATTAACTATCTTTTATATTTTAGATATTTGTCCTCTTTAGGACCTTTTTGCTGAATTATTTATTTGTAATGTTTTTTGTGCAAATGGTTGCATTAATATTTCGATTATAGCTTCATTCACACTTCTTTTTTGGATAAACCGTTTTTATATTATCCTCTTTATAAGTGGAATTTTTATATAATAGGTTGAGAAATTATGATACTAACCGGACGTAAGTATCTCGTTTTCTTGACAAACTTTGGTCCGATTAATATCGATTTTTCTAAAATAAGAAAGTGAAAAATAACTATGTATCATAAGAAAACTTTTTAAGAATCTAAAATTCCACATTTTTAACTTTTCTTCTCTAATATTATATTTTTGTATTCAGTTTCGATTTATTTCTTTTGTATTATTTTTCTTTTTTAGGTCCTTTAGTTGCCAAATTACTTCCTACATTTTAACTGATGTTGAACTCGCCGATTTGTCTAAATATCTGCCGGCGTTGGTAGTACATTGCTTTTTTGTCAAATCTTCTCGTCGGTTAATAATTGTTTGTCTCCATGTAATCTGCTGGTTGGAATCAGCATCTTCCGGGGTTCTATATTATTATTTTTTTCCGGATTTTTTAAATACATATCTTTATATATTATTTATAATATATTATGTATGGGGGGATCCAACTTCCGGGTTTATTTGCCGATTTCTATCTATATTGGCAAATTTTTCGCTTTAATATTATAGTATTATACAAATATGCGGAGCTTGGGTTTCCACATATGTTTGATTCCATCATTTAAACAGGAATTATATAATATTTAAAGGGGGGTAGATATAGTGCCTAAAAAGAACACAGCAATCTCGATAACTTTCATTATATTTTTGTGGAATCAATTCTATGATTCCATTTTGGAATTCTTCTTCTGGAGCTAAGGTATTCAAAAATTAAGACAATATTCCGGTTGGAGAAACGAATCGAATTTGAACATGATTTTACCGGTCTCTTGAAACCATTTTTTTCGTGTCTTGAGAGGCCTGTTAATACAGCAAAATCTGTTAACCAGATTTTCTGTAATTTTTTGTAAAAATTCTCTCCTGTTAACTTTATCTGGTTTGGCTTCTTCTCTCGAAAGCTTTGTTCGGCTTCTTTATAAGCACTTTTTTGTTGTGCGGTGTTTAATGGTGCGGGTCTTAATGGAAAAAATAATAGAGCATAAATTAAAATGGATTTTAGTACATAAAGCCTAAAAGCAATCGATGTCACGCATGTGACTTTTTCTAATAATTGTATGTCAAATGTTTTTTTGGGGGGGAACTGTAAGTAGAAACGCAACTGGTTTGCCCATGGGTGAGCCTCCGCTTGTTGAAGTGGCTAATGTCGGGAAAAGCTATGTTCTTGGGGGTGTGGACGTTCCGGTTCTTTCGGATATCAACCTCAAAATCAACGAGGGGGAATTCCTGGCTATTATGGGGCCTTCTGGTTCCGGAAAGAGCACTCTTGTGAACCTTATCGGTTGTCTTGACAGGCCTACTGAAGGCCAGGTTTTGATAAGGGGGCGGGACATCCATAAAATGCCCGATGAAGAACTGGCCCGGCTCAGGGGGCTTGAGATCGGTTTTGTTTTCCAGACTTTCAATCTTGTCCCGCGTCTGACTGCTCTGGAGAACGTGCTGCTCCCCACTTATGCCAATTCCAGGGAGCGGGTTGATTCTCGAATCCGCGCAACGGAACTTCTTAAACAGATGGGGCTTGAAGACCGCATGCACCATAAACCCGGCGAGCTTTCGGGAGGTCAGGCTCAGAGGGTTTCAATTGCGCGAGCCCTTATCAATGACCCGGCCCTCCTCCTTGCGGATGAGCCCACGGGAAATCTGGATTCAAGGACCGGGGATGAGATCCTGGGGATGTTTGCAGAGCTCAATAAGGGGGGCAGGTCCATAGTGATGGTCACTCATGACCCGGAAATTGCGAATTATGCAGACCGAATAATTCTGGTAAAAGATGGGGTAATTAAACATAGTTAAGGTGGGGGATATGAAATTAATACGAAGCCATGCTGTTGCAGTTGCTTTTTCTTTTCTTTTGATTACTCTGGTTTTAGCATTCCCGGCTTCTGCCAGTGTAGGTAGTGCAAACCTGAAAGTCACGATAATCGAGACCAGTCCCTATCCTGCAAAGATAGGGCAGTACCTGACCCTCACAGTCCAGGTGGAAAATGTAGGAGGGGACAAAGCTGAAAATATCGATATCAGAGTTGTGCCTGAGTATCCTTTTTCCCTTGATTCCTCTGCAGATGCAGTGCAGAACATCGGGGCTCTTGGCCCTGGAAGGACTGCTACAAAGGAGATCTATCTTTTTGTGGACAAGGACGCCCAGAAGGGGACCCGTTCTATCGATATCCACAGCAGGCCCTCCGGGGATAGCCCGTGGAGTGAGGAGACTTTTGATCTCAGGATCGGTACCGAAACGTTTTATAGCAAAGGTACCGTGGAACTCAAAGAGATTGTCTCGGAGCCTGAGGTCTTCATGCCCGGAGACCGGGGGACTGTCACCCTGACCCTCTGTAATACTGCAACAACGCCTACAGTTACTATAGGTGGGGAAGATTTCGATACTAATGCCCGGATCCAGTCTGCAGTCCTTGAGACTTCAAACGACGGCATAACGGTTTCCAGTGCCCCTTACGTTGATATGGGCCTGCTCGGTCCCGGGGACAGCATTGACCTTACTTTCAATGTGGAGGTCGGTGAAGACATCGGGGGTGGGACTCACAACCTCGTACTTGCAATCGAGGGCAATTCCTTTGACTACAGTAGTCGGAAGAATGTTCCCCTCGAAGTTGACTCTTCTAATGTGAGAGTGATCCCTTCAAAACCCCTGGAACTGGTTGATGGGAAGGCAATCCTTGAATTTGATGTGGCAAATACCCATCCCAATGAGTTCAGTTCCGTGAGCATCAAACCCGAAGCCGAGGGAGTTAAGTTCTACCCGGCCGAGTATTTCATAGGTCCCATGGACCCGGATGAGCTCTTCACAATCGAGTTCGATGCTACTTATGAAAATTCCGAAGGTGGGTATGGGGATGGCAGGGAGCCGATAAATATGTCCCTTACTGCAAGTTATAGCAACGGGATTAACAGGCATGAAAATATTGCCGGAAACCTGGAACTTTCAACGGGTTCTCCTGAACCTGACTCTCTTGAATTTGACTCAGGGGCAGCTGTTGCGGGTGGGGTTGTTGCCCTCTTTGTTCCCGCAGCCTTTCTGTTCTACAGAAGAAAAAAGCAATGACCCGGGTTTAAAGTTCGCCGGGGTTTTAAGTTAGATGGGGTTGAAAGTTAGTCGGGCATCATATTTATTTGGGGGAAAATATGATCAAATTCGCACAGGCAGCCCGGATTGCTCTGGGGAGTATCGGCAGTTCCAAGCTTCGGTCTGCCCTTACAACCCTCGGGATAGTGATAGGGGTAGCTGCAGTTGTTATTAATGCATCTCTGGGTGCCAGTTTTAATCAGTTTTTTGCTGATGAGGTTTCATCCGTAGGCTCGAATTTCATAATTGCATATAGCAAGCAGCCTAACCTGTTCTATGATAATGAACTTGAAATAATCGAAAACACTCCCGGAATTACCGGGATTTCGCCTAGAAAAATGATGTCCGGAGAACTTAATTACCTTTCCGAGACAAAAAACGTGGATATCGTGGGAGTCGAAGAGGAATTTCGGGAGATACAGGACCTTCAGATGGAAGAGGGCAGTTTCCTGACGGATAAGGACAGTTATGCGGCGGTGCTCGGGTATGACATGGCAAATGAGGAGTTCGGCAGGAAAATTTCCCACAGGAGCACTGTGGAAATCGCTTTTCGACAGGAAGACGGCACTGTTGTGAAAAAGGATTTTAAAGTGAAAGGGATCTTGCAGGACTCAAAAGAAACCATTGTCGGAGGAGATGGCAGTACCGATCTGCTGATTTTCATCCCGGTTTCTGCCATGAACGAGATGGCAGGAGAACAGGATTACGGGGCTTTCTTTGCCATGGCAAACAGTCCTGAAAATGTTCGTCAGATCTCGGACGAAGTTGATGAACGGCTGGCCCGGAATTTCGGAATTCCGGACAGAGATCTTGAAAAGGAAGATGTAAAGCCCTATGAAATCTTTAACCAGGCTGATATCCTTGAACAAACCGAAGAACTGGGAAATGCTCTCAGCTCTTTCCTGCTGGTACTGGCTTTGATTTCCCTTTTCGTCGGCTCCATCGGGATCATGAACATTATGCTCGTTACCGTAACGGAACGCACCCGGGAAATCGGGATCATGAAGTCCATCGGTTACAGCCGTTCCAACATCCTTTCTCTTTTTTTGCTGGAATCCGTAATGGTAAGTTTCCTTGGGGGAACCGTGGGTACCGCTATCGGCGGCTCAGGGGCTTACACCCTTGAAAATATCCTCAAACTCCCTCCCGTCTTCCCTCTCGCACTTATTGAAATCGGAGTGCTGGTCTCGGTCTTTGTCGGAATAATAGCAGGCTTCTACCCTGCCCGAAAAGCTGCAAACATGAATCCCGTAGATGCCCTGAGATATGAATAAGGAAATCTGAAACGAGAGTATGAAAAGGAGTTAAAAAAGAAATATGAACAGGGAATTTTCCACGTCCACCTGGAAATCTTTATCTTTTTCTTCCTGCATACCCTCCTGAAGCCATTCCTTATCCGCTTGAGCGAGCGCAGCGAGCGAAACGGACCGCGTACTGTTGCGATTTCATCGCAACTAAAAGAAAAATCTCCGATTTTCTGTGATGCCGAGCCGCAACTCGGCTGGCGCAACTAGACTGGGCAACTAGGCTCGGCATCGGCTGGTTCAATCAGTTTTTCTGTTTTTCTGGCTGCCGCAAGTTTTAAGTATTTTACTATTTATTGTATTTTTACTAAATACTAAAAATAGTAAATGGGCTGAATGACCTTTCATGGATGAAATTGACAGAGAATTCATTGCTTTCTATCAGAACGTTGGCAAAGCCTATGGGATGGACAGTCTGATGGCTACCATCTTCGCACGGGCTTTTATCGAACCCGGGGAGCTGGCTATGAGTGAGCTCGCTGAAGAAACCGGTTACTCCCTTGCTTCGGTGAGCAATAAGATCCGGCAGCTTGAGCCCTCAGGCTTAATTGCCCGAAGTACAAAGCCGGGCACCAGGAAGGTCTATGTTCATACCGACAAAGATATTCTGAAAATTGCTCTGGGGCAGCTGCTAAGGGCAAGGGTTAATGAAACCCAGCCGGCAAGTATTGAAATTCCTCGTATGATAGAACGCTTTGAAAAGGAAGAGTTGAGCGAAAAGCAGCAGGAGAAGCTTGAGATCCTCAGGCGCTACCATCGGGATATGCTCAAGCTTGATTCCGCGCTTGAGGAAATGCTCGAGAAACTTGAAAAGCTCAGCCGGGAAACCTGAGTTTTCTATAGAATCCTGACTTTTATACTTATAAGGGGTGAAAATGCCAGAACAGAATCCGAACACCGGGGTTGCTTCCTTTGAAAAACAGGGGAAATTACTGGTCCTTCCCTTTTCCGGAGATTCCAGAAAGCTTGCAAGGGCTCTTTCCAATGAAACTTCCCTTAAAATCCTTGAAACTCTTGGCAAAAAAAGCATGTCTGCAGGGGACCTTTCGGAAGCTCTGGGTATAAGGCTCAACACCCTGAAATACAACCTTGATGCCCTGGTGGAATCGGGCCTGATAAGTGTCCAGCAGGTAAAGTGGAGCCGGAAAGGAAGGGAAATAAAAGTGTACGCCGCAGTGGATCAGCTTATCGTGCTGGTCCCCGGAAAAAAAGCCGACCCTTCTTCGGTACTCAGGATACTGAATAATTACCCTGTGTCATGAGGCTCAAAGCATAAAAGTCAGAACAATGATAGTATTAATAGGGTGAATTTGCCTGGCGGTACAATTAGCTTCAATATATGAAAAACAGTGGAGTGGACATGGAAAATATAATATCCGATGACGGTTCAGGGCTCGAGAATCCAGGTCCGGAAGCCGGAAACGAAGCTTCAGGGATTGAAGGGGATGCTCTTTCATCTGAAGGCCGGAGTTTGGTTCCCGTTAAGGAGTCGACAGATGAAGAGTCCTTCGTATGCGAGGTGCGCCGTTCAAAAAATCGTTCTCAGCGTGCAGGCTCGGAGGAAGCTGCCCCTATTATCGAGGTTATCAATGTCAAAAAGAGCTATACGCTCGGAGATATGGAAGTTCTTATCCTTCACGAGATCAACCTGACAGTCCGGGAAGGGGATTTCCTCGCAATCATGGGACCTTCAGGCTCCGGAAAAAGCACTCTTATGAACCTTATCGGTTTTCTCGACAGGCCTACTGAGGGAAAGATCATTATTAAAGGCAGGGATGTCAACAAACTTTCGGACAAGGAGATCGCCAGGCTCAGGGGGCTTGAAATCGGTTTCATTTTCCAGACTTTTAACCTTATCCCGCGGCTTAATGCTCTTGAAAATGTGGAATTGCCTACATATGCAAATGCCAGGGTCGGGATTGACTCCCACAAAAAGGCAAGGGAACTCCTGAAAATGGTTGGGCTCGAAGACCGCATGCACCATAAACCAAGTGAGCTTTCGGGAGGCCAGTCCCAGAGGGTCGCAATTGCCCGTGCCCTTATTAACGACCCTTCCATCCTCCTTGCGGATGAACCCACCGGGAACCTGGATTCTAAGACCGGCTGTGAAATCCTTAACATGTTCACAAAACTTAACGAAGAAGGTCGGACTATTGTGATGATTACCCATGACCCGGATATCGCAAAATATGCGGACAGGGTCGTGCTCGTAAAAGACGGAATAATTCAGAATCAGATTAATTC
>DUKH01000214.1:25485-28164 GCA_013329415.1 Methanosarcinaceae archaeon
TTAATTCAGAATCAGATTAATTAGTTGCCATTTTGGCCAATCAGGGTGGAGAAAGTGACAAAAATGAAAACCCGAATCGTTCCTCTTGTGTTATCTTTGCTTTTAATAGCCTCGATTTTTGCGGCTCCGGCTTCTGCCAGTGTCGGGAGTGCAAATTTGAAGGTTACGATTATTGAAATCAGCCCCTATCCTGCTCAGATAGGACAGTACGTAGACCTGACCGTGCAGGTGGAAAATGTAGGACGGGACCGTGCGGACGACGCTTCCATACAGGTGGTCCCGGAATATCCCTTCTCTCTGGATTCCCCTCTAAATGCGGTGCAGAATATCGGGGCTCTTGCTCCTGAAAAAGTCTCTACCAGGGAGTTTCACCTTTTTGTGGACAAGAATGCCCAGAAGGGGACCCGCTCTATAGACATCCGGACGAGAATCGATACGGATAGCCCGTGGAGTGAAGAGACTTTTGACATCAGGGTAGGTACCGAAACCTTTGACAGCAAAGGCACTGTGGAACTCGAGACAATCGCTTTTGACCCCGAGGTTTTTATGCCGGGGGACAGGGGTACCGTAACTGTCACTCTCATTAATAGGGCAACAACGCCTACGGTTTCCATAGGCGGGGAAGATTTCGATACCAATGCCCGGATCCAATCTGCAATGCTGAAAACGTCAACTGAAGGTGTAACTGTTTCCAGTTCTCCTTACGTTGATATGGGCCTGCTGGGGTCCGGGGACAGCATCGACCTGACCTTCAACGTGGAGGTAGGTGAAGATGTTAGGGACGGGACTCACAACCTTGTACTTGCAATTGAGGGCAATTCCTTCGATTATAACAGCCGGAAGAATATTCCTCTTGAGGTTGATTCTTCCAATGTGAGAGTGATCCCTTCCAAGCCCCTCAAGCTGGTGAACGGGGAGGCAACCCTTGAGTTTGATGTGGCAAACACCCATCCAAACGAGTTCAGTTCCGTTAGTATAAAGCCCACGGCTGAGGGGGTTGAGTTCTATCCTGCCGAGTATTTCATAGGGCCAATGGACCCGGATGAGCTCTTTACAATCGAGTTCGATGCCGTGGTGGAAGATTCGGAAGGGCTGGTAGGGCTGGCTCCTGATGGATCGGGGCCTGTAAACCTGACTCTCATAGCAAGTTACAGCAACGGGGTCAACCTGCATGAAAACGATGTAAGCAACCTTCAGCTCAGGTTTGCCACGGAAAACACTGGTAGCAGCTCACAATCCATAATCGGGGTCGTGGTGCTCGTAGCCCTGGTTGCCGCGGGTGTACTGGTCTACAGGAAGAAAAAGCAGAACAAGGAATGAATGGGGCAGGAACGCACCCGGTAAAAAACAGGTCATGAATGTGAATCTCTGCCTGGAAGACAGGTTTGCCAGGAGGTCCTAACTATGGTCCAGTTTAAACAGGCTCTGAGGATTGCTGCAAGCAGTATAGGCAGTGCCAAATTACGTTCTGCCCTTACCACTCTGGGAATCGTGATCGGGGTTGCGGCGGTGATAACCAACGCATCCCTGGGGGCCAGTTTCAACCAGTTTTTCGAAGACGAAGTCGCCTCCGTAGGCTCGAATTTCGTAATCGCATACAGCAAGCAGCCAAATCTCTTTTTTGATAACGAATATGAACTTATCAAAAACACTCCGGGGATCACCGGGGTCTCTCCCCGAAAATCGATGAGCGGGGAACTCAGTTATCTTTCCGAAACCAAAAACGTAAATATTGCAGGAGTCAGCGAAGATTTCCAGGAAATCCAGAGCCTCCAGCTGGATGAAGGAAGCCTCCTCTCGGACAAGGATAGCTATGCCGTGGTGCTGGGGTATGATATGGCAAACGAGGAGTTTGAAAGAAAGATATCCCACCGGAGTACCGTAGACATTGCTTTTCGGCTTGAAGACGGGAGCATCGTGAGAAAAACTTTCAAGGTAAAGGGAATTCTTCAGGAATCGAAGGAAACTATCATCGGTGGGAACGGGGATACGGACACGATGATTTTTATCCCGGTCTCGACCATGAACGAAATGCTCGGGGAACAGGACTACGGGGCTTTCTTTGCCATGGCAAACAGCCTGGATAATGTCGGGGATATCTCCGATGAAGTGGATGACCGGCTGGCCCGGAACTTCGGGATCCCAAAGCGGGACCTTGAAGACGAGGATGCAAAGCCTTACGGGATTGTTGACCAGGCCGAAATCCTTGAGCAGACCGGCCAGGTAGGAGATGCCCTCAGCTCTTTCCTTTTTGCAGTGGCGCTGATCTCCCTTATCGTGGGCTCCATCGGGATAATGAACATCATGCTGGTAACAGTGACCGAACGCACCCGGGAAATCGGGATCATGAAATCCCTGGGCTATACCAATTCCGGTATCCTTTCCCTCTTCCTCCTGGAATCCGTTCTGGTCAGCCTGTTCGGTGGGATCCTTGGAACCCTGATAGGGGGACTCGGAGCTTTTGCCCTGGAAACTGCCCTTAAGCTCCCAACGGTTTTCCCCTTCACTTTGATCCAGATCGGATTCGTTGTCTCGGTTATGGTAGGAGTGGTGGCGGGAGTCTATCCTGCCAGGAAAGCGGCGAAAATGAACCCCGTGGAAGCTTTGCGTTATGAATGAATATTCCGGTAGGGGCGGTTGACCTAACCGTTTTTCAATTTCCTTTCCTTTCCTTTCCTT
>DUKH01000214.1:28530-36242 GCA_013329415.1 Methanosarcinaceae archaeon
CCTTTCCTTTCCTTTCCTTTCCCTTTTAACTCCGCAGGCGGGAAGTCCTCTTCCTCGACTCCGAAGGGGGCAGGGAGGGGTATTTCGCCAGGTCTTTCAGGATTTTTTGCCGCTGAAAAGGTCCATGCTGCATGACTCTCTTTCCAATTTCTTTCTTTTTTCGGAGAGGGATTTATTTCGGGTTTTTATGTCCTGCTGCCCGGGGGTTTTGTCTTTCTGGACAATGTTGCCCATATGACGAGGCCTGCTACTTGATAGGGGAATTCGGACCCCACGACACCGCTCCGAATGTATCTGGATGTCCTATTTCCCAAATCTCGTACTTCGTTTAAAACAAGGTTCTTTTTAGCGGATCTCTTTTTTGCCGAACTGTGTCAGAATTAATGATATCGATTATCTAAGAATTGTGCCTCCTCTAAACTATTCTCCCCCTTCTGATTATGGCATTGAATTAACCTTGCATAAATGATATAATCGTTACCAAGTCGTATTATTTTATAGCTATGTCTAAACATTACACTCAAGTAAATATAATATCTATTAAAACAATTTCAGACTGTAGTGTGGGAGCTACAAGCAAAGCTACAGACAGAATACAAGATCAGGACAAGAATCGAAAAAGTTCAGAACTCACTATGAAGAAAGTCAGTAATGACTTGGACGTGGGGAATTATCAGGAAACGGTACAAATCCCGCGGGTTGGGGAAAGTAAAAAGCAATGTTTCGGTACCTTGCTTTAAAACCGTGGGGGTCTAAACTAAAAACAGGAATCTTATAGAAAAACGGAAAATCTGCAGTGCCGTTCCGAGTGGATTTAGGAATAAATCCTAAATCCCTTACTATTTTTCACAAAATGCTCTCTTTACAGGCTCTTTTTTTAATCAGGTCTCTTCTGTTAAGCCCGGCCTATTTGACTTCGGTTTATTTTCCCGGATCTGAGGTGAAAATTTCAAAAAAGATTCAGCTATCCCGTTTTAATCTTCAGGTGAATCTTTTCAGGACATGCTCCAATCTTTATGTAAATATCTCTAAGGAAAGTGGCTTCAGCTGCTCGCCACTCTCCGCTCCAGGGGTAGCGTAAAGGTGAATGTGCTCCCTTTTCCGGGTTCGGAGTTCACCCATACTTCGCCTCCATGAAGTTCTACAAAATTTTTAACAATATAAAGCCCGAGCCCAACTCCTTTGTATTCTTTTGCGGAGGATGAATCTCCCTGTACAAAAGGCTGGAAAATTTTCCTGTGGCTTTCTAAGGGGATGCCTATGCCGTTGTCAGTGACCCTGATCTCTGCAACTCCGTCCTTTTTACGTGTGTCTACGCTGACTTTTCCTCCTCTGGGTGTAAACTTTATGGCGTTACTCAGGAGGTTGTAAAGGATTTGTTTTAGTTTTGCCCGGTCGGCCCGGATGTTTCCGAGGGTAGGGCCGAAGTCAGTTTCAATGGCAACATTTTTGCTTGAAGCCAGGGGGCGGATGGAGTTTCTCACTTCTTCGATGAAGGGAGCAAGATCCAGTTCTTCATAGTCAAGGGAACTCTCCCCGGTTTCGAGTATTGAGATGTCCAGCAGGTTGTTGATGATTTCCAGCAGGTGCTTCCCGCTGTTCAGAATATTGTGTACGTATCTGGCCTGTTTCCCATTGAGCGTCCCGAAAGCCCCTTCAAGCAGGAGGTCCGAAAACCCTATTACGGAATTAAGGGGGGTCCGCAGTTCATGGCTCATGTTTGCGATGAACCCGCTTTTTGCCCTGTTGGCAGCTTCTGCTGCTTTTTTCGCCTTGAGAAGGCTTTTCTCCAGTTCTTTTCTTTCGGTGATGTCTTCTACAATCCCGATGCCCCCCTTCAAGATTTTTTCTTTAGAAATCAGGGGTTTAAACGTCACTCTGGCTTGCATCGGCCGATTTTTTGTGGTTGAAACGTACTCTCCTTCAAAGTACCCGGGCTGCCCGGACAATACTGCTTCGACAGCTTTTTTCATATCCTCTTTCTGCAGGGCGTGAAGATCCTCCAGCCCGATTACTTTTTCCCGGTCACTTCCTACAATTTTCAAGAAACCTTCGTTACAGAGCTCGACTACTCCTTTGCTGTCAAAGTGTACGATCCCTACAGGGGATTCTTCGAAGATCGTACGGTATTTCTCTTCCGAATCCCTCAAAGCTTCTTCTGTCTTTTTCCTTTTGGAAATGTCCCTGGCAAAGGAGAGTATGGCTGTTTTTCCTTCATATTCTATCAGGCGGTTGCTGACCTCACAGGGTATGACGGTCCCGTCCTTCCGGAGGCATTCAACTTCGAATACTGCATGTCCGGACTTGCAGATAAGTTCCCTGTGTTCCTCAAGTTTTTTCTGGTACTCGGGGGTTTTTAATTTCCAGACCGGCATCCGGATGATTTCTTCCCGGGTGTACCCCAGGGCTTTACAGGTGACATCATTGACCTCAAGAACGTTGCTTTCCAGGTCAAAGATTACGATTGCGTCATTGGAATTATCGAAAATGTTCTTGAATTTCTGTTCGGAATCTTTCAGGTCTTTAACTGCCTGTTCTTTGAAATCGTTGAAAGTCTTCCCTTTATTTCCGGTTTTCTCACTTCCGACATACTCTCATTTTCCTTCCTGCTTTATTATCAGGTCTTCCTGCTCTCCCATCAGGTTGAGAAGTTCCGAAGCTGAAAGTCCTTCAAGGGGGCAGGTTAAAAGAAGCGTGATATTTTCTCCCCGATTTACTTTTTCGAGGGTTTCCCTGCAGTTTTCAAAACAGGATGATAGGGAACCTTCTGCTTTTTTAAAGTCCAGGTTTATCCGGAGCCCTGAAAACCCTTCCAAGAGGGCTTTTTCAGATCTCTTTCGCAGCATTTTTACTGCTGAGGGGGCAGGCAAAGCTGCATTTTCCTGAAACTCCCTGGCCGGTATTATTTCCAGCTGGTCTGACCGAAGACAGCGCTCAAAATCCACTCCAGCATTTTCCAGCGCCATTTTTGCGTTTTCAGTCTCCTCTGGTTCGGAGCTTATCCATACACAGCGTTCTCCCTTCTCGATACCCTCTTTAAAATAAAGAGCAAGTAACTCTACCACTTCTTCAGGGTTACTATATAATGCGGTTGTCTGGGGGCTGCATGGTACGGTTAGAGAGAAATCGGTATCTGTGTTTTTATTTTTTGTCTGAATTCTTCCCCCTCCGGATATTTGAGGTTCATCTTCTAAATAAGTAAAATATGTGTTTTGATAAGGGCTGATAATGGCTTTTTTGCAAAGCCTGCATTGAGTACGATTTTTTCTTTCTTTTGTCTCAATACATAGTATATTTATTTTGTTTTAATGCGCAGAACATCTAAATATGCAGATCATCTATAACTACATTCTTCATATGATATATCTCAAACATATATAAGAAATGTGGCAATTTACAATGTTTTGGGGTGGCAGTGTTTCTCGTTTCCTGGTTATTTTCTTTCCTTCCCTTTCCTTTCTTGTTTTTTGGCATCGGTTAGTTGACTGCGGTGTTTATAATATGGGTTTGTGGGTCCCTTGTAGAACTGCCCCTTGTAAAACTGCTGTTTGTTTGATCAGTTCAGCTCTATCTGTTTGTACAACCTGGTTATATACTTGTGGAATATAACCTAATAATGCATACAATTTAATAATGCGCATATCAATGAGGTATTGGGGCAGTTTTTCGGTTAATTGCTTTTCCGTAAGTTCAGGCCTGTTTTTCTCAGGCTTGTTTCAGAATTTTAAGTCTTGAAAAGGTCATTCAAAGTCTTTTTCCAGGAATTAAGGTGTGGTTCCTGTGCTTAATTTCAGGCAAGCTATCAAAATTTCCATCGGGAGCGTGGGGAGTGCAAAGCTTCGCTCGGGCCTGACGACCCTGGGCATTATCATAGGGATTGCGGCAGTAGTTGCAAACGTCTCCCTGGGAGAGTGTTTCAACCTCTTTTTCGAAGAAGAAATCAATGCGCTCGGTTCCAATTTTATAATCGTTTTCAGCCAGGAACCTAACCTCTTCTATACGGATGAACTGGAAATTATTGATAAAACCCCCGGGGCGATGGGGGGTCTCGCCAATAAAACAGCAACTTGGGGAGGTCACCTATCTCTCACAGACTAAGAATATTAATGTTGTCGGGGTTTCCGAAGACTACGAGGACACGGCCAATATCATTATGGAAGAAGGCAGTTTCATAACTGACCAGGACAAGTTTTCAGCGGTTATCGGCTCCGACGTGGCGTACGAGAAGTTCGACCGGAACATCTCTTCCAGGAGTTCTATTGACGTTACCTTCCGCCTTGAAGGAGGGGAGACTGTGGCACAGACATTTAAGGTAAAGGGCATCATCGAAAGCCCGGAGACCTCATTCGCCGAAGGGGGGATTGACCGGGACGTGAGCATATTTGTCCCTGTCTCCACAATCAACGAAATGCTCGAAGAAGAGGATTTCGGAGCTTTTTTTATCATGTCCGGGAGCCTTGAAAACGTGGAGGAGGTCTCGGATGAGGTAGACAAACGTCTGGCAAGGAATTTCGGGGTTTCTTCCAGGGACCTGGACGACGAGGATGCAAAACCTTACACGATCTTCAACCAGGCCGATGTCCTGGAACAGGTCAACCAGCTCTCGGATTCCCTTGCAGCTTTCCTTGTAGCAGTTGCCCTTATCTCTCTGCTCGTGGGCTCCATCGGAATTATGAACATCATGCTTGTAACCGTCACGGAACGCACCAGGGAAATCGGGATTATGAAGGCCCTGGGTTATTCAAGCACCGATGTCCTCCTGCTTTTTATTGTGGAAGCCATGATCCTGAGCCTTTTAGGCGGTATTATGGGGCTGGGGGTGGGATTGGCAGGCGCTTATGCGGTTACAAACTTTCTGAACCTGCCCTTCCTTTATCCGCATTATATACTGGAGATCGGGTTAGGGGTGGCCCTTATAGTAGGAGTCGCTGCCGGGGCGTATCCGGCAAACAAGGCTGCGAAAATGAACCCGGTGGATGCTTTGAGGTACGAGTGAGCTGCCGGATATTTTTTCCTGGAATGATTGAGCTGTCTCCGTTTCGGATTATCGAAAGTCGAAGAGCTGCTCTGAGGTTTCTGTTCTCCTTAACCGGGGTTTCCTGTACTGGGGTATCCTTTTCCTTGTTACATTGTAACTACTCAGCCTACCGATAAAAAGAGTACGTTTTGAGCAAAAAGCTACAATTCTCAGGATAATAGCGGCGCTCCATTGAGCGCCGCTAGAATAGCATCCATGACATTCAGTTTATTCTTTTTAATTGTGGATATGTATCCCCGAATTCTGCAGAAAGCTACCGCTCCTTCTATACTTCGGAAAGTTCCCGAAATTTTTTGTTGTAGCTTCATCATCCTGATGTCTCGCTCTGCTTGATTGTTATCAAAAGAAACTCTCAGGTCATTGAGGAATCTCAGAATCTTTTCCTTGTGTATTATGAACCTATCAAGGAGATTCTTTGCTTTTGTTTGTGCTGGTCTTCCTCTCTTTTTCACCACGTCTTTTGAGGGATCAGGTGGTGGATTTTCCTCAATGCCTACTTGGATTATTACGTCGTATATTTTCTCGAATTCCTTTACTTTTTCTGGATCAATTGGGATTTCCATTTCTCTGCATTCATCAGTATACTTTTTCATCTCACTGAGGAGTTCATTTATCTCTTTAGCCCATTGCTGCTCAAAATTCTGTTCAATCCCGGTAAGTTCCCGTTTAAGGTGAGCATTGCACAGAGCATGTTCACATTCATACTTGTTGTATGAAGAATATCCATCATGAACTGCTACTCCATTATATTGCGGAAGGAATCCCAGAGCATCTATTGCCTCTGACCCTCTTTTTGGATGTGAGAAATAGTAGGTCCATAGACTGTTTGAGACAACATGAAGCCACCATTTCGTCCCTAAAACTCTCATTCCTGTTTCGTCGCAATGGGCAGAATGGGATGCTAATAGATGTTTCATAGCAGCTTCTTCGAAAGGTTCCAGTTTCTGGAAGCATTCCTTTTCCGCTCTTTTTATGGTAGCAGGGCTGATACGAATACCATAGAAGTCCTCTACCAAATCACAAGTCCTTTCGTAAGGAATCAATTGATAGTTCCTCAAATACATAATTGAGGCTAAAAGACGAGAACCATATTGAATCGGGAATTTTATAGGCTCTGGAAAAGAACCTTTGTTGACTTCCCCACAGTGAGGACACTTCTTGATTTCACAACGATGCTCAGTAAATATGATCTGCGCAGGAGGAATTTCGACTTCTTGCCTGCGATCATAGTCTTGAACTTCAGTATCTTCAAGATTATGGCCACAGTTTTCGCAGCAGTCTGGAGAATGAGAAATGATCTAATCAGGATTTTCAACCATTTCAAGAGTCTTTCCTGGATGACCTTTTTGACCACCAGGTTTTTTGCCACTTTTCTCACGGCGACCCTTTGGTTGAGGTTTTTTACTACAAAAAACATCAGTAGAAGGAGGTTTACTGCTATTTTGGCTATTTTGATTCAAACGAGCCTCTAAAATTCTTAAACGCTCTTCAAGTTCAGCAATTCGAGAAGCCTGTTTCTCCATGATAGTGTCATATCTCTGGATTAAAGCAATAACTGCTTCAGGACCAGCTTCATAGGTTACAAGGATCTCTTCATGTGTAAGCATGATACTGAAGGAACAGAGTCATTTTATATTCAATTTTTCCTCGGAAGGAGGAAAATTTGATTTGCTCTAAGCTATGGATGAATTGTTACAATTATTACTGGATTTTATATCACCCTTTATTATATCTTACACTATATATTACACAAAACCGGAATACTAATTAGATCTCGGTGGGCATATTGAATATAGTGAAATTTCATCTTGTTAGCTTTCACGAAATCACAACTCTTCATACTTTGATTTCAATCCAATTCAGACTCGGATTTCAATCTAAATATTTCAGTTTGCATAATGATGGAGGGAGGACTGATGAACTGCATGGAGAAAAAGAATCTCGGAGCCAGGAATTTCCTGTACCCGATGCCAACAACCCTGGTGGGCGCAAACGTAAAAGGAAAGCCTAATTACCTGACCATCGCTTTTTGTGGGGTCGTGCAGGCAATCCCCCCCATGATTGCGGTTACCCTGGGAAAGATGCACTATACAAACGAGGGGATTAAGGAAAACCACTGTTTTAGTGTGAACATCCCTTCCAGGCACATGGTGGAAGTTACGGATTACTGCGGAATTGTTTCCGGGAAAAAAGCGGATAAGTCCAGGCTTTTCGAAACCTTCTACGGGAAACTGGAAAACGCTCCCATGATCCTGGAGTGTCCCGTAAACCTGGAGTGCAAACTTGTGGATACCCTGGACTTCGGGGGGACAAACGAGGTTTTCATCGGAGAGGTCGTGGAAAGCTATGCCGAGGAATGTTACCTCTGCAATGGGGTTCCTGACATTGAAAAGATTGAACCCATCGTGTTTTCGATGTATGACAACAACTACTGGGGAATAGGCAGCCACCTGGGCAAAGCCTGGTCCATAGGAAAGAACTTCAGCGAAAACGGGAATACTGTAAGAAAAGACGAGTAGCTGGAAGATAACTATAGCGAAGATAGCTATAGGAAAATAACGGGACCCAAAGGTAAGGACAAAAGTATTTCTGAGTTCAGGATTCCTCTCTTCAGATAAATATTGGCTAAAAACGGATTTTTGACTGCTTAAGGTAGATTCGTTTAATGTAGATT
>DUKH01000148.1 GCA_013329415.1 Methanosarcinaceae archaeon
TCCATTGAAAATCCATTGAAAAAACCCGGAGCCAGAAAAATGGAAACGAATCTCAGGAAAAACTTTCTCGACGCCCTGCAAGGAAAGCCCGTTAACAGGGTACCCGCCCTCTCAGTCACCCAGACCGGAACCGTCGAACTTATGGACATGACCGGCGCAGCCTGGCCTGAAGCCCACTCAGACCCGGAAAAGATGGCAGCCCTCGCTCTTGCCGGACATGAAATTGCGGGCCTTGAAGCCGTACGCTACCCCTACTGTCTGACCGTGCTTGCCGAAGCCCTGGGCTGCGAAATCCGTATGGGCACAAAAGGCATCCAGCCCTCAGTCCTTTCCCACCCCTTCTCGAAAAGCTCGGAAGGCCTTGAAGTCCCCGAAGACCTGATAGAAAGGGGAAGAATTCCTGCCCTTCTGCAGGCAACCGAAATCCTGAGAGCCCGGACCGGAGGAGGAGAAGCAGGAAAAGAAGAGGTCCCCCTGATTGCAGGCATGGAAGGCCCTTCAACCGTGTTTTCCCATATTGCGGGAATAAACGATTACCTTGTATGGTTCATGAAAAAACCCGATTACGTTGCCCGGTTCATGGAGGTCTGCACGGATATCTGTATCGAGTACGCAAATGCCCTTTTCGAGCACGGGGCGGACGTACTCTGCGTACCCGACGGGGGGCTTGTGGCCACGGACCTGATGCCACCGAAGGCCCTGGACCTTTTGAAACCCGGCTTCACGCGCCTTTGCAAAGAAACCCGGGGACCTGTAATCCTCCACATCTGCGGAGATGTCGAAAGGTCCCTCCATTCCCTTTCAGAATGCGGCTTCGACGCCATCAGCATCGAAGAAAAAGTCAGCATAAAAGCTGCAAAAGCCGCAATAGAAGACCGGGCAAGGTTAATCGGAAACATCGCCCCCTCCAGCACCCCCCTCTTTGGAACCCCCGACGATGTGAAAGCGGAAGCAAAACAGTGCCTCTCGGACGGCGTGGACATCCTGGCCCCTGGCTGCGGAATAGCCCCGATGACCCCGCTTGCGAATATGCGGGCGATTGTGGAGGCAAGGGACGAATGGTATGAAGAGAAGGAGTGAAAAAACGGGAACCAATTGAATCAGATAAGGAGCCGGAAGCCCGAAAAACATCCGTATTCCACCTGTCTGATGAACAGGGCAACCGTAATACCTTATCTCGGCGTTATTTTCACGCTCGCTTGCGAGCGGCCTTTCCCATAAAAAAGGCAAAGACGCATATACACGAGTAAGAGCGCCACCTTCGAAGTTCAAAAAGTGAATGGAAAAAACAGGGTTCAGCCATCAAAAGCACAGCAATAAACAGGGCAACCTTACTAGCCGCCTCCCGTCGTTTTGTCCCCTTGCTGGCGAGCGGCATTTCCCGCAAAAGATAGAAAGAATTAACTTAGATGGTTTCAGTAAGGAGGTTAATCAGGAAGAGCTGAATCAGATTCGTATAAGGCGAATATTTGAAGTTTACGCCGGTCATTTAAGCTCCCATGAAATTATATTTTTTTCGAGGTGCCAAATGAAAAACACAAACGAAGAAAGCTTACAGGCATGGGAAGCAAACGCTGACTATTGGGACAGCAAAATGGGCGATAACTCCAACTATTTTCATTGTCATCTTGTGCGTCCGAATACCGAAAAATTTCTGGATATTAAATACGGAGATTTTGTTTTAGATATTGCCTGCGGAAACGGCAACTTTTCGCAAAGACTTGCCAAAAACGGAGCTATAGTTGTTGCGTTTGATTACAGCACCAAATTGATTGAACACGCAAAAAAGCGCAGATCAGATGTTTTGGATAAGGTGGTGTTTTGTGTTTGCGATGCTACTGATTATAACCAGCTTCTTAAGTTAAAAAGAGAAGCGCCGTTTAACAAAGCGGTATCCAATATGGCAATCATGGACATTTCAGATATCGAGCCATTGTTCAAAGCCGTATATGATATGTTGTCCGATGACGGCATTTTCGTGTTCTCTACTCATCACCCGTGTTTTACGCATCCAGAAGGAAAATATCTTACTCCGTGCTTACATAAGGGCGAAGCTTTAAGAGGACAACCGCTTTTACAGAATTATTACCACAGGTCATTGCAAGAGATCTTAAACCTTGCATTTAACAGGGGTTTTGTGCTTGATAAATTTTTTGAAGTTGCAGATGATGATGCGGAAATGCCAATATTAATGACTGTTCGTTTGATAAAGTTACAAAAATAAGCTAATGTTTGGACCAGTAAACCGGGCAAGCTTCCCAAATAATTGAAAAGTTGCAAATACAAACTTTACCTACAAACCGATAGATGCGCGAACTACTCCTCCCTGCCAGCCAAATGCTGTCGAGAAAGGAGCTTCCGGGTTCATTTCTTTCTCTTTTAAGAACAGATCCCCCGGCTCATCTCAGCAGTTCCGTATCCTCATGCGAATACGCAGGCGCACAGCAGCAAAGAATCTTCAGTTCCTTTTCACCGGTATTCCTGATCCTGTGTGGGGTTCCCGGCAGGATGCAAACAGTATCCCCTACCTCGACTTCGAATTCTTCCGAACCGAGGGTCATTATCCCGCTGCATTCGGTGATATTATAGATTTCTTCAGCCACCGTATGTTTGTGAAGCAGGGTTTCCCCTCCGACAGGCACCGTGGCTTCGGCGAGGCTCTGTTTTGAGTTGCCGTGGACGGAAGGGTGCATGAGTTCGCGGATGATTGAGCTGTCTTTCGTGGTGTAGGCTTCGACTTTTTCATATTCGGTTTTTAGTGGCATTCGGAATTACTGAAAATTGGCAACTATATAACTATTTTCCTTTCAAAGCGAGGGAAAAGGGGAAAAAGAGAAAAGGAAAGGGTTAAGGAAAGGAGAAAAGGAAAGGGTCAAAGAGAGGGCTGCACGAAATCTTCCTGCAAAAACTCTGAAAGGAGCAGGGGGCAGTCCGGAATCTGTCCCACATCCAGCATGAGCAGATTAAGGTAGTAAGGTCCCCCACCTGTAATTTCTATAGGGGAAGGGTCGACGAATTCCAGGATGTCAGCAGGATTCTCAAGATAAAAGCTTTCAAGGTCCGGGTTATTCAGGTTATCCTCGCAGGGGAGGCCTATGGCGTAGATTGTGGAATCCAAAAGGTCCTCGGTTCCCGCATCCAGAATAAGTCCGAAAAAGGAATATTCTCCATGGGGGAGATCGAGCATGTAATCAGTGCTTGTATCAAGTTCGGAGATCAAAAGGTTCTGGGTGCTTTCCCCGTAGACCATCAGAAGCAGCACCTTATCATTAGCTTTATCTTCAGAAAGAAGTTCCTGGACCGGGGCCGGCAGGAAAAGGCTCCCGAAAATGAACTCGAATTCTTCGTAAGCAGACGCCGTGAAATCGTTTCTTACGTACAACAGGCCATCCTCGTTCGAAAGCGAATAACTCAAATTACCCTGAAGATCGATTATCGGATACTTCCTTGCAGAAGCATCCCTCCAGAACTTATCAAGAGCTTTGTCTGCTATTCGGGACAACAGGTGTATACATTTCCCGATACCGATACCAATATTTTCCAGCATTAAAAACCCCCCATGCTGTGAGCAATTGATCTTATGTCGTGAGTCGGTTACCTTATGTCGTGAGTAATGTATCTCATACCGCGAATCATTGTCATTCAAAGTAAAACCGGGTACGAA
The DNA here is from genome assembly GCA_013329415.1 of Methanosarcinaceae archaeon. Lineage (GTDB taxonomy): Archaea > Halobacteriota > Methanosarcinia > Methanosarcinales > Methanosarcinaceae > MTP4 > MTP4 sp9310u. Next base: position 3,665 of record DUKH01000148.1, read on the forward strand.
GACCCGTTTATCAAAAAAGGTTACATGGCATTATTTGCAAACCAATATATAAATGAGATTATATAAATTTGTGACCCATGAAAAAAAGAAATTCAATAATTAAGAATGCCAGATAACAAAAGGTACAGGTGGTAAAAGGTACAGACAATAAAAGGTGCAGGTGAAAAGAAATAAAGTGACTGCCTGCGCCTTCACCTGATCAGTTTCCCCAGGAAATACCCCGGGGTCGCATCCGTGACCTCCACCTCAGCGTACTGCCCGGGTTTAAGGTCCGAGCCGCTGATAACCACAGGCCGGTACGAGTCCGTGCGGGTGAGCACGTCTCCGATACTAGTGTATTTCGAGACGAAGACCCTGCCTTTCCAGCCAATCATCTCGTGCTTGGAGCTGAGCTTAATCTGTTCACAGACCCTGTGCAGGGCGTGGGAACGCTGCACGGAAATCCTGGAATCAAGGTTCCGGAAAGAGAAAGCTTTCGTATGTGGGCGGGGGGAATAACGGGAAATATTGACTTTTTCAGGGCGGTATTTTTCCACCCAGGCTACGGTTTCCATGAAGTCCTCGTCACTTTCGTCACAGAAACCAACGATGATGTCGGTGAAAAGGGAAAGGTCTTCAAAGCGGTCCCGGAATTTCGTGATGATGATGTCCACGTTTTCCATCCTGTGCAGGCGGTTCATATTCTTCAGGACGGAGTGAGAGGCGGACTGGACGGGGATGTGGAGAAGTTTGAAAATTTTGTCGGAATCAAAGGCGTCTACCAGATCGTCAAGGATCGGGAGGACGGAAAAGGGGTTCATCATACCTACCCTGACCTTGAAGTCGCCGGGGATTTCCGAGATCAAGCGGAGGAGTTCTGGGAGCTTGAAGCCGGTGTCCATGCCGTACTGGCTGTCGTCCTGGGAGGTGAGCCAGACTTCCCGGCAGCCTTCGGCAACGGCTGCGCGGATGTCTTCGACTATGGCTTCCGGCGGGAAGGACCGGAGCTTTCCCCTGGCGTGCCGGACTATGCAGTAAGAACAGGCGAAATTGCAGCCCTGGGAGATCTGGCAGATGTGGATGTTCGGGTTGGCCCGCTCGCGGGGGACGTTCAGGAAACCAAGAGGTTCGGAAGTCCGGATTTCAAGCCTCTCTGCCGGCATTCCTGTCTTTTTCCTTGATTCAAGGGTAGAGAGCAGGTCGCCAAGGCGGGAAACCGCGTTTACCCCCAGGATATGGGCTTCGGGGTTGGCGTGCAGAATGTCTTCTAACTGGACCTCGGGCATGCAGCCGGAAACGATGACTTCCATGCCCTGTTCGCCCATTGTCCTGATTTTATAGAGGATCTTCTGCTCGGTGGTGTACTTGACCGTACAGGAATTGCAGATATAGACCTCCGCCTCATCAGCCGACCCTGACTCCAGCAGCTCATGCCCAAGCCTCTCCACAGTTGCCTTCATGATCTCGGCCGAAGCCAGGCTTGCCGAACAGCCAAAACTTTCAAGAAATACCTTCATATTTTAACTCGGAATTTTTTGTTCTGCCTTCGTTTTTCTGGTTCTTAACCTTTTGCCGGATTCTTAACCATCTTCCGGGTTCTTAACCTTTTGCCGGATTCTTTAGAAAATCCAAAAATTGAAAGCAAAGTAAAAATGGAGCGAAAATTGGGAAAAACCTGGAAAAAACCTG
>DUKH01000009.1:0-6830 GCA_013329415.1 Methanosarcinaceae archaeon
ACAATTCTTGAGAGATATTACAGTGTATGACTACAACGTTTATGAGCTGTTTATGAACCGCTTTATAAGTATGCGTGAATTGTTTCTGAGCGGCTAATAGCGCTCATGAAATGCCTGCCCTGCTTTATAAGTCTTTATCAAGCAGTTTTATCCTGTCGTATCCTGAAACCCCGGCCTAGCCTGAACACCGAAACCTGACCAAAAACCGAAAAGAATGAGAGAATAATGGTAAAAGGGCTACAAAAGGATCGGGTAAAAGACCTTTTCCCGGGAAAAGGCCTTTTGCGTTCAGGAAAAAAGAACTTTTCAGTTCAGGAGCAAAGTCCAGGTCACAAGGAAGAAGTCCAGGACAATGAATTCCACGTAAAACCAGTCCTTGAACTTGAATGCCTTCGGATCGATCTGGAACTGCGGGTAGATCAACCTCTGGAGGTAGTATGTAAGCACAAAGACAATCGTTAGCAGGGCATACCAGATCCTGTCTTCGCCTGTCCCATACTGGTAGAAGACTATGAAACCGGCGGCAATACCAAGTATGGCCGCAACTATTGTTTTTATAATTCCATCCCTGTGAGCTTTTTGCTTTTCTTCCGGGGACATTTCCTTAATAAAGCTCTTTTTCTCAGGGATTTCAGCGCCTTCTGCAACGCCTTCCATGGGTATTTCCATTAATTCTGCGGGTTTTGTCTCTGTAGACTTTAAACCCTTGGACCTTTGGGTTTTCTTACTCAAAGTACGTACTCTCCTGAACGGCCGTTATCTCTTGAAATCCTCAGGGGTTCGGCGCGAACTTCCCTGATTTAAACAAATTCATTACTTAAAACATTACCGATCATATCTATGGATATCGAATCGATTCCTATGGAATTTAAATGTTTTGAAAACTTCGCAGGCCTGTTTCCCCCGGGATGGTAGACGAGAGTAACTTCAGGGTCAAGTTTTCGGACCATTTCCTCAAGCCCGGGAGCATCCAGGTGGTCACTGATCCTGATTGTGGGATAAGGGTAATCCATCCTGCAACTCAACACGTATTTCTTCAGGTGCCAGGGAAGCCTGTTAAGGTCCCGGGGCGGGACTATGAACACACCTTCCTCTTGTGTACAATCCAGTTCTGCCAGTTCCCCGGCGGCTTCGAGCATGTTCCGGGTAAGCACCCGGGCTCTCGTGTCCATCCGGATCGCCCCGTCGTAGCCAAAACCCCTTAGGAGTTCCACGGCCCTCTGGGTTTTCCCGAACTCATAAGCCCCGAAGGCGACTGCCCCGTTTTCGAGAAGAGCACTTTTCAAACTATCCAGATCATCCGTAAAATGGCAGGTAGGGTCTTCCGGGTCCCCGTAATTCGCCTCTGTGACCAGCACGTCGCAGGGAGGGAGCTGGCTTGCGTCCTTGACATCCCCGGTCACCAGGATCCTGGTCCCGACATCGTTTTCCCAGAAAAAAGCTGTTGCCCCGGCAGTATGTTCCGTAGGGAAAGTCTTTATCCGGACCCCTTCCAGGTCAAACTCTTCCCCGAGCTTGAAAGTCTTTCCCTTATATTCCCTGTTATGCCTTATCTCAAGAGCTTTTGCCGTTTTTTCCGAACAGAGAGCGCGCTCCGAGAGCATCGCTGACTTGCCGTGGTGGTCGGAATGAGCGTGAGTAATCAGGTAAGCATCGGGCTGAGGATACTTATTTGGGGTCCTTGTCGTGTCAACGGAAAACATGCGCAGCTTCCCTGCATCGTCCCTGAAGCGAAGGGAGACATGGGGTTTGAAATTCCCACGGGAATTCCGCTGCCGCAGCGCCAGGACACCAAGGTCTATTAACTTTTTTGAAATCAAACCAATCCTGGAGGAAATTAGCTTTAAGGTATTAAAACTTTTAGCAAATACCTTTAGCAAATTGTGAAGATGAAAGAATGTTGCCCCAAAAATCAAATTCAGCAGACGTTGTAGAAATTATGAGTTTCAAATGATGCTAACTGACTTTCTTGATGAAAAAATAAATATTCTTAAAAGTAAAAATTTTGCTTGATAATGAAAAACTGGATAATCAAACTGTGAAGGAATAGGCCATCAATTATTCAAGTATTAGGCCAATTATTCAAGCATTTATCCAGTAGGCTTCTCTCACTTTGAAATGCTCCCTTACTTTCGAATAGTTGCCTATAAACTTTGAAGTGTCAAAGCTCTTTATCTCGTAATTCTCCGCGAATTCCTTCATTGATAATATGGCCTTATTGAGTTCATCTTCTATTATTTTGGATAAAGGTGATAGATTTTCTTCCATATTTTCTGCGTTAATCTTCTCAAAATCGCTGAATTCGATAAGCTTCTTTTCAAGAGCCAGTGAAATTACCGGACTGCTATAGTCTCTTTCGATTATCTCCCTCTTCCAGGTGTTGACCGTATTGCTCAGCATTGCTACGACGTCTGCCATTTTGAAAAAGGCTATCGCTTTTCCAAGCTCTGAAGTGTCAAAGTTTTCAGAAGACATCAGGTCAAGTATGGAATGGACCGCAACCATCGTAGAGGCCGACCTGTTTTGGACAACACAGGGGAACGGGTATATAACCCTGTTCTTGTTCAAAAGATATGAGAACTCCATTGATTTGGCAACATTTCGCATCGCAAGGAAAAACTCACCTCTGAAATCATAGTATCTTGGAAGGGAAATTATACGAGTGTCAAGTAGATCTGAAAAAATATCAAAGGTAATTTTTACGTACATGTTGTTACATGAACCAGGATATGATGATGTGTAAACCCCCGATGCAACTTTATCCGTATTGTAGAGCAGGCTTAGCATCTCGTAGCTAAATTTCTCTCCACCATTCTTCTCTATAAGAGACGCAAAATCACACGAGTCGTCAACAGCTACGTCTACTATGCACATGCACGTCTTGAGGTCGGCAAGTCTGGAGACAATAGATGGACTCACACAGGATAAGTGCAGATACGTGTAGTTATCATATAGCCATTCGAAAAGAGCAGGCGTCCTGAGAGGGCTTGCAACGTCTCTGAAGTTCAGATAATATTTTTTCCAGAAAGTATCACTTTCAACTGTTACCATACTTATCACTCAATTTGACAGATTAATTACACGTAAAAAAACATATGAATAATCTGAACAAAGTTTAAGTAATCCCCAAATATTAGCCTGACACATGTATTTCGAGGCCAGAATTTTCCTCAGTCACATCTCATTTATTTTCCCCGTTCAAAAATCCGTGACCTGGATCTTAAATTTCGCCCCTTGCCCCTTTTCAAGTTGGATACTGGCCCCGATTTGATCCACAAGGGTGTTTACTAGCTGTAAGCCCAAAGAACTGGTGTTTCTAAAATCAACGGATGCCGGAAAACCGGTACCTGTGTCTTCAATAATCAGTATAAAAGATCTGTCGGTGTAAGAATTGTTTTGTATAACAGTGCCAGCAATATTGTTGCTCAAAATATTGTTTACATCCGTAAATTCAGGGCGGAGTTCTATGCGAATCTCTCCACTTTTTCCGTTTGGAAACGCATGTTTTAAGGAATTGGAAACCAGCTCATTAACAATGATACCCAGAGGAATTGCGTTGTCCATTTCAAGGAAGAGATCTTCCATATCCAACCGTAATCGGATATTAGAATCTCCCACTTTATATGACCTGAAGAGATCAGCTGTCAATTTCTTTAGATATGAAGCAAAGTTAATGGTTTCCATGTCACTGGATTTGTAAAGCTCCTCATGGATAATTGACATTGATATGATTCGATTATGGCTTTCCCTAAAAGCTTTGACTATTTTTTCACGATCAAAGTCACCTGACAGCAGATTATCACATTCCAACTCAAGGAGGCTGGAGATTACCTGCAGATTGTTTTTGATCCTGTGGTGGATTTCTTTTTTGCGAAGTTTTTCGAGTCTTTCAAGAGCTTCCTCTGTAATTTTTATCTCAGTGATGTCCCGGATAAAACCCTGGTAAAGACAGGGTGCAGCATCCGTATTGTGCACAATCTGGATGGACTCAAAAACCCAAATTATATCCCCATTTTTACTCCTGACCCTATATTCATGCTCAACCAGATGGTTTGCCACACTGTCTAATTTTCGCCGATTTTCAAGAAAATGGCTCAGATCTTCAGGGTCCACGAGCTGAGCCCAACGGATTTTCCCGGAAAGAAATTCTTTGCTCTCGTAGCCGGTAATTACCTTCACGGCCCCGTGAAGCAGCAGCAGGTCAAAATTGTTGTCAAGCTGAAATCCAATCCCCCTGAAATTTTGCAAATATTTGAGAAGGCGTTCTTCGTTTGTCCTCAGTTTTTCCTGGGCATTCTGCCTTTCTGTTACGTCTTTAAGCAATCCTATGGCCCTGTATATGCGATTATCTTCATCCGTCAGGAAAACCGAGCTGTCTTCCACATAAATATAACTTCCATCCTTCCTCTTGAACCTGAAATCCTGATTAAACGCTTCCCCTTTTTTTAGAGAATTCTCCAGGGCACCCCACACTCTTTCCCTGTCTTCGGGATGTATAATATCTCTGCAGGCATTCAGATCTACTTTACTAAATTCTTCTGGAGTGTAGCCGGTAAATTCCTCAATAGCTCCTGCCCATTCAATTTTACCTGTCCTCGCATCGCCATCGAAGATCAATTGCCCTGTTTGCTCAGCTATGGAAAAGAATTTTTGTTCAATTTTTTCTAACTTTGTTTGCACAAATTCATCTCCATAATAATTCCAGCTTATGATTAATATGATAAAGGACAGTATTAAATTCTAAATATAGGTGTTTTGATTTTTTAAATACAATATGAATAAACATATTAGCCCACATAAAATAAAATAATTTTATTTATCATGAAACTATTTTTATGATAAATTATTTTCTATATATTTTAATATAATTTTTTATGAATAATATAACACATAGTATAGATAATCTAAATGACGCTTATTTAATAAAAACTTTACATTATATGATAAAAAAATAAGTAATTTTTGAAAATGATTAATATAAAAAACCTATATAAAAAACACAATTTCCCTGATCCCCAATTAAACATTCCAGGCTCTCCACTATTATATAATGGTAAAAAATAATTGATATGTTGTTAAGCGAACATCTAAAAAAATAAACATAGATCTTGCAAGCCTCTGGCTGGAGGCAGGGAGGAAAAAGGTTTTCGTAACAGAAATTGATTAAAAAGTTTCGGTCCCGGGTTCACTGAGAGCCCCGGGCGCCTTTTGGCGGGAAACAGGAATCAAAGCACTTTATCAATCTCGGCAGCCAGGACACTGCCCTGAGTTACCCCCATGTAGCGCTTAATCTCGACCCCGTCTTTCTCAATGATTAGCGTCGGAACAGCATGGATACCATATTTTGTAGCAAGTTCCTGGTTTTCATCCACATCGATAACTTTGAACTCGACCTTGTCCGCATACTGCTTTTCGAGTTCTTCAAGAATTGGTTTTTGCATCCTGCAAGGTCCACACCATGTTGCGGAAAAATCCAATAACACTGGTTTCATAAAATCACCTGCATACCTTAAAGCTTCTTATTAGCTTTTGATGTTCTTCTATCGATCCACGCCTGACAGCCGGACAAAGCTCCGCACCCGTGAAGCCAGTACGGAAAAAATACCCGGGAACCCAATCCTGAATCGTAAACGCAAGCTGTAAGATGAGATATTAAATACAGGGTCGGGGATCAATTAGTATATATTATCTCCGAGCATATATAACGCTTATCTTGGAAGTCAGAACCCTTATTTTCAACTTATCAGGAAAAGGAAGCCCTTCAGGCTTTTTTTAGCCGACCCAAAATTAAAAAATATTCATTTGCTTGCCGGGTTTTGTCCCTGTTTTAGATTCTCTTCTTTCCTTCCCCGAGCTTTGATGACGTTTCCAAAGTACATGCAGCCTTCCATGGAAATCTTCGGCATTTCGGGAGACTCGTCGATAAGCTTGACAGGTGCCCCCCTGATAAGCACACAGGGCACCCTTTCCCCGCCCTCCCCCATAAGGAGTTCCGCAGCCGAAACAAGGTTATCAGCTACTGCTTTGTGCGTTATATGGAGAGGTTTTCCGAAGATGTCAAAAGCACCTCTTGCATCTTCCACGGACACGAAACCGGAAACTCCCAGCGCAAGCCCTGTGCAGCCGAGCCTCAGGGGCTGGGTCCTGCTGTCCCCGACAATAACCCCCAGCCGACAAGAGTAACGTTCTTCGAGCCGTTTACGGATATTTTCGGCACTCTTACGCGGGTCTTCGGGCAGGAGGACAACGTGCCCTTCCGGGGCATTGGAAGCATCGATCCCTGCGTTAGGGGCAAGGATCCCCTTTGTGATGGTAAGGGCGGCTCCGGGCACCCCTCCGAAAATTTCATCGCACTCCCGGATCACGAGTTCCATTTCCCGGGGGTCAAGCTCGTATTCTTCTCCCAGAGCCAATGCTCTTTCCCCTGGCGTTATGCGCTCCAGTTCCACGACCCTGTTTTCCGAAGTGGCAACCGCAGATTCGGCCAGTACGAAAATATCCCCTTCAAAGGGTTCAACGCAGGCTTCTTCCAATGCAGTTTCCAGTATCTGCACAACATCGTCTCCGGCCCTTATAATCGGGGTCTTAATCCCGAACATCTGGATAGAAGTGAGTTCTGAGTTCATTTTACTGCCTTTGAAAACCAATAATTTATCTTCAATATCCGGAACCAAAAGACGGAATAAAAGGAGGTCCCAGCCTAAAATAAAGGAAGTTGTTGATAAATGTATCCAAAATTTCAAAATAAAACCATCAGGAAAAAGCAGGTCTGAAAGGAAAAAATACAGCTAAAAAGAAAAATCAAAGGAGAAAAAGAAAAGAAAAGAAAA
>DUKH01000009.1:7187-12440 GCA_013329415.1 Methanosarcinaceae archaeon
AAGAAAAAATGAAAAGAAAAAACAAAGGTGAAAACAAAAAACTAAATTAAAAAAGGGGAAAAGGAAAAAAGCGGGTAAAAACCCGACATAGGGAATTTCCAGGTTCAGGCCGGGTACATAACCGCAGTTTTCAGTTCACTGTAACAACGTTCAAAAATTTCCAGGTCAGCTTCGATTTCCCTGACATCCAAGCCGTAGTAGTCAGCAAATTCATAAACCTTTGAGTGGAAGTCGTGCTGGTAACTCAGCCCGGTATTGATTTTTGCGACCTGGGTATACTTTGAGACCCTGAATACCATCCTCGATTCTTCCAGGAGCTCAAGGCTCCGGGCAAACCCATTTGCAACGACCATGTCCTCCCAGTTGGCAGCCCACATGGGGGTAAGCATGAAGGTCCGGTTCCCTTCAAGACTCTTCACGACCTCTATGAAAGAAGTTTTTCCTCCCAGGGTTGCGCAAACGCAGTCGTCAACAATGTTGCCTTCGCTGTCCTTCAGGGTAATAACCGGGCAGTTCAGGCACTCGAAATCGGCTTCAATGTCCTTAAGCAGGTTTCCGCAAAGCCCGTAAAGGAGGAGCAACCCGTCCGAAAACAGGGACATCCGGAGGATAGCATCGTATACGTTCAGCTTCAGCCTTGTGCGTCTCTGATTCACGCCCACGATTTCGAGAATGTTCAGCACAAGGACCACCCCTTCAGCATTTTCCAGATGAAGTTCCCTGAAAAACCTGTGCTCATCCACATTTACGAGATTTACTTCCCTGAAGGGACAGCCGATTTTTTCAAGTTTTCGAACAATACCTCCTGAATTTTCGTTTTTAATTATGATGACCTCACCCACCTCCCTGTCATTTTCCACAAGGTGGACGATCTCATCCTCAAAAATATTACATGAGATGATACCCATTACCTGCATACTAACCTCCTCCCGGAGTCCCGCAGGTCCTGCGGAGAAACTCCGGATCCTTTACATCCAATCTCCTCTAAACACCCAATCTTCCTTAAATTCCGATATCAACGCAACGCCTTCTGGTAGCCAGGCTAACATTAATCGACCAAAAATGCCCAATAAAAGATGCGGACAGGCAAAATAAGAGTTAAAAGACGTCAGATAAAGTCTGTCCGAAAAAATAATTCTTCGGAAAAAACCCTGCTTAACAAACCATCTCCCTTACACCGGATAGATTAAGAAACAGATATACTGAGGAATCGGGAATATCAGACATGTAAGCCCAAAAACCGCAAGGAAGCCTGAAAACCGGAATGAGCATTTCCAAAAGGCTTTCCTCCCCGGACACACAGAAATAATAATTATACGCTTTGCATCGGAGTCTGTGTTCTGGAAACATCAGGAATCACAGCTTGCAATTATCAGGTTTTCACATTCGTTTTCTCGATGTCTGCAAAACTTAAGGCTTCGGGGGTTCCATTTTTAAGTGGCAAAAAAGCCATTTTCCACCAGGGTACATCCTAGCTGCAAAAGCAGGGGACGTGCACATTTCCCGAGATCCTGCAGTTTTACTACAAATTCACCTGTAACAGTCCGGAGGTGTAATTATAGCGTTCGCAGTTTCAATATGATATATGCTTCAGAACTACTTAAAAAGAGTTAAAATGCCCCATATGAAAACTTATATAAGGAGAAACTTTTGAGGAATAGATCAAAGGTTAACAGGCCCTCATAGGATAAATATAATCAATGTTAACGCCGTAAAAGGTCCGCAGGGAACCCAACTTCATGGAGCGGAAATACAGAGATAGGACCTTCCGGCCCGAATCCTGGCTTTACCTTCTTGAAGCAACGGTCCATGATCCACGGTATAATGATGCCGAGACCGTATTTTTCGGGATACTTCCCGGGTTCTTAGGGGTTATTTCGGGATACTTCAAAGTTACTTCGGGGAAATTCCTGCCATGGAAAGCAAACGGGGAGTATTCTTATGAGACCCGATGGGCATAATATGAACGCCGCGACATAATTTTGTCAACTCTTTTATGGTCCCGGAGGCTATGGAGAGGCCTTCTTCAACAGGGTCAGAAGCGGTTTTCAGACGGGAAAGGACCTCTTCAGGGACATGTATTCCCGAGATATGTTCATTCATGTACTCAGCCATCCTCAGAGACTTCAGGGGGATCAGGCCGGCAAGGATAGGGACATCCAGGTGAGCTGTTGATTCCACAAACTCCTCAAACATTCCCACGTCGTAGACTGCCTGGGTCTGAATAAAATCGGCTCCGCAACCAACCTTTTTTTCAAGTTTTATGAGCTGCAGGACCTCTTGAGGGTTTATGCCGGAAACCGCACCCATACAGAAGCAAGTCCCTCCGTCCAGTTTATTTCCTGCTAAATCGATCCCTTTGTCAAGTTTTCGGACAAGCTCCAGAAGCTGTACCGAATCGAGGTCGTACACGGGTTTAGAGCCCGGGTGGTCTCCGCAGGAAGGAAAGTCCCCTGTCATAACACAGACGTTCCTTAATCCGAGGGCATATGCTCCCAGAAGGTCGGACTGGAGCCCGATCCTGTTCCGGTCCCTGCAGGTGAGCTGCATGATTACCTCATGCCCTTCATCAAGCAGGAGCTTGCTGAAAGCCAGGGAACTCATATGCATGATGGAACACTGGTTATCGGTGACGTTCAGGGCATCTGCAAGGCCCTTTAACTGGCTGGCGTCTTCCAGGGGGGCGGATACGTTCGTACCTTTCGGGGGAGATATTTCAGCAGTAACCAGAAATTTACTGGAATTCAGTTTTTCTCTAAAATTAAAAAGCATTAAATAAGTATATTAGAAATGAAATTATTTAAAAGCATGCTCTTTTGGGGCATGTATAACATAAAGAAGATCAAGTCTGTTTATTTTCTTTAAACGTTCATAGATCAGAGCCCAGATGCAGTCATCTTCCCTGTTAACTTCGCATTTCCCGGCAACTGACCCTCCGCAGGGCCCGTTCAAAAGCCCCTTGGGACACTGGGATTTCGGGCACAGACCTCCGAACTCCCCGACCGTACAGTCCCCGCACATAATGCACTGGTTGCTAAGAAGTTTCCCGCTGCTCGATCCGCCGAGGGAAAGCGTATTATTCGAGCCGTAAACAGGAAGGTCCACTACATTGGCTGTGGCGGAAACTCCACTTCCGCAGCCCATGACAAGAACGCAGTGGGCCTCTTTTATCTTCTCGTTTTTCTCGACAAGGGATTCGTAAGAGCGAATACTGCAGGCTGCAGTGGGAAGAGCCCAGCCCAATACGTGCTTTCCGTGCTCTTCCAGCCGGCGGCACATGTCAAGGACTTCCGGTTCTCCTCCGGTCTTCAGCTTTGCAGCACATACATTGCATCCGATTATAAAGATATCGTCCTCATCCTTTAATATTTCAAGGATCTCTTCAAGGGGTTTTGCTGAAGTTATGATCATGTTTACCTCGAATATCGATAATCCAGGTCACTCCTGTTTGCGATACATTCACGTAACATTCCGGCAACAAGGGGAAGGGAACGGGCCTGTCCCTCCAGTTTCCGGGCCAGGCGTTCGAGTTGCAGCAGGGTTCCCATCACAAGGACATCTGTCATCTCCGTTTCATGGGAAACCGCATCACGGGTAAGGGCGGCGTCGCCTCCCCGCGCAAGTAACTCCTGTTTTATAATCAGGGCTTCGGTAGTGGTGAGGTTCCTGATTCTTAGCACCAGGTGGACACTTTTGTCCCGCATCACCTGCGAGCCAACTCCTGTAGCTCCCAGCTTTCGCATTACCAGAGAAGCATCCTGAGGGGTCTTGATTTCAACCACTGAAACCTCGTACCGGGCTTCCTTTACCAGGCTGGGCCGGCTCCTCAAAGCCCCCGCGACCTTTACGGCGTCCACGGTCTCGGGCACATCGTGCGTACGGATGATGTGAGCTCCCTTGTAGACCGCAATGGCTGCAGCAGCCAGGCTTCCGGAGAGCCTTTCAGGCGCGGGTTTTCCAAGCACCTCTCCGATGAAGGATTTTCTTGAGAGGGCAGCTAGAAGAGGTTTTTCGAAGATTTTCAGGCGATCGAAATCGTCAAGGGTTTCAAAGTCGTAAAAGGAAAGTTTTTCTTCGGTCCACCTGCCTATGGCAGGGTCAAGGATCAGGCCTTCCGGGTCAATTCCCCCGGCTTCGGCAGTCCGTATAATAGAATCAAGCGCTGAGATAATCGCGTCCATTCCCAGAGGGTCTCCCGGAACCATTTCCGAGGCCATCACCACAGCAGGACAGCCGTGGTCTGCCACAACCCTTGTCATATCCGGGTCGGTGGTAAAGCCGGAAACGTCATTGATGAGGTCAGCCCCCCGCCTGAGAGTTTCTTCTGCGATATCCGAAAACATCGTGTCTACGGAGATCACCGCGTCCACATTCCCATCCAGAACTTCCAGGACAGGCAAGAGCCTTTTCAGTTCTTCGGCCTTGCTGATAGGCTCTGAAAACCTCCAGGTAGAACGGGCTCCTACATCCAGGAAAGTAGCTCCGTCCTCGACCATTTTCCGGGCAATTTCGAGCACGGAGTCGGGGGTAACCACCGAACCTTTGAAAAAGGATTCTGGACTTAGGTTAATAACACCCATCACATGCGCAGGGTGTCGGTCTCCAACTTTCAGACCGCAGATAGTAGTATCAACAACCATTTTTGACAACCAGATTCAATAAATTTCAATTATAATACTCAAAGACATGCTTCCCGGAAAAAACACCGTCTTTCCGGCACCCCGGCAAAGCCCGAACAGAGGAGAAAACTCAGCAGGGTTTGCAGGCCGGCAGGCCGGACTCCTGACAGATTAGAAGTTCCGGAAAGAACATTCGGATGCAATGTGAAGGGGTGTGGAAATTTCAGGGAAAGCCGGGAATGGCAGTCCGGATTCTTACTAATTATGTTAATATCAGTACATATTATTGGAAATTAATATCAGCATATGCTAGTGGAGCTTTTATCAAAAGCGAATTATAAGTCACAATTTTAAGAAGGATTTTAATCACTTTTTATGAATATTTATTATTAGAGTTATGCGGAACTATGTTATAATGGGTTTCAATAATACATAAAAATATTGATGTGTGCTATTAATTTAACACAATTAGGAAAGCAAACCCATGAATATCCTTCTCCGATATCCTGGAAAAGCAAATGATAGAGAAAGAAGGTAAACGAAAAACAAGAGAAAAACGAAAAGCAAGGGAAAAACGAAAAGCAGGGGAAAAACGAAAAACACGAGAAAAACGAAAAGCAAGGAAAAAAAGAAA
>DUKH01000093.1 GCA_013329415.1 Methanosarcinaceae archaeon
CTATACCCTGAATAGTTACAATCCTTTTTACCTGCCATATGTTTTTTGCGAAAAAAGGACCTCACTTAGCAGTGCTTCTCGGCTGCACTTTCTACGGGATGACCGGACTTTTCCTTGTACACATCCGGGACATGCCCATAACTTCCATTATATTTTACAGGTTATTCTTCGGTTTGCTCCTGATCATGCTCTTTATCCTGGGAACCGGGAAAATCCGGGAACTGAAGCCCGGGATAAAGAAAATGTCCCTGCTCATGCAGGGCATTTTTGTCGTTGTGAACATGTTTTTCTACTTTATCTGTGTGAAAGAGACCTGCGTCTCAATAGCCATTTTACTCGAATACACGGCCCCCATTTACGTGCTGCTGGCATCCCCCTTCTTACTAAAGGAAAAAATTGGGAAGGAAAGCATAGCAGCCCTTTTTGTGGCAATTGCGGGGGTTTTCCTGGTGATCAGGCCCGAGGGCGGGTTTTCGGAACTTGAGCTTTCCGGCGGTCACTTCATCGGGATCGCTTCAGGGCTTTTTGCGGGAATGGTCCTGGCGGCCATCATCATGAACGTCCGGGTCCTTAAATCCGAATATTCGGAGTTTTCCATCGCCTTCTGGGGAACCGCAATCAGCTGCCTTTTTATGATGCCTTTTGCGTTTGAGTCCCCTCTTTCCCTTATTGTGGAAAATGTGCCAGCCCTTATGTCTTTCGGGATGGCTTCCGTGGGGCTCGGAGGGATCCTTACCACCATCGGCTTCGCTAACCTGGAGTCCCAGACCGGGAGCCTGCTTGCCCTTATCGAACCGGTTGCAGGGGTCTTTTTCGATGTGATGGTTCTGGGAATTTCCCTATCTTCAACAACACTTTTCGGATGTCTGCTGGTCCTTATAGCATCCTTAATTGTCAGTTTCAGAGATTCGTCAGAGCTTGATGGGGTACAGTCCGATTCTGCCGAAAAGGTGGAACCCTGTTAATTAAACTTATAATGCTTGCCTGGTCGCGAAAATCAGCTGAGGATAAAGGCACGGAATAATTTACTGAGAAAACAAAAAAAGTAATTTGAGGCCTGGATGCCTCAGGTTTTTACCTTTTGAGGATCATAGTCCTCAGGCGGTCAGCGGAGTTGGCGGACTTGTCAGCAATTGTGCCGATCCTTCCGACGAGGCCTATAAGGTGGCAGACGCCCGGGCCTCCTATGGCATCTTCGTTTTCGAATATCTTCTTTAAAAGGGCGGTTTCCAGCACATCCACTTCATGTTCAAGTTTCTCGACTTCAGGGACAATGGCCAGAGTTTCCTTGACCTCTTCCTTGCTGAAAGAGGTGGCAAGCAGCTTGTACAGCTCATCGATGACATCGTTATACAGCTCAGCAGTTTTAAGCGCGCCTGCTGTCAGTTCTAAAAAACCTTCTTTTACTTCATCTGGAATGTTTTTGCAGGGTCTGAGGGTCATCCAGTAAGCTGAAGTCTGGGCGAAGTCGGCAATAGAGTCCTGCTGTTTTAAGAAAGACAGGAGGTCTTTTTTGTCAACCGGAAGCTTCACCGAGGCCGGGATACTTGCCCGGATTTTTTGTTTTATAATATCGGCTTCATGTTCCAGTTTGTCAATTTCGGCGGTTAGCTCTTCCAGGCGTATTTTATCCCCGGCACAGTAGGCATCCATGGCTTCAGCTAGTTTCTCCACTGCAAGGACCCCTTTTTTGGCGTGTATTTCAAGGGGGATGAAGGGAGAATCTACGACCACGTCGAGGACGGAACGAATGTAATCTTTCATAACCAGATCACCTCAAGCCCCACATAGATCAGCGCTGAAGTAAGTGCTGCTATGGGGACGGTTGCTACCCAGGAAGAAATTATCTTCCAGATAACGCCCAGGTCAACGGCTGCAATACCGCCTGCCAGTCCGACTCCTATGACGGAGCCCACGAGGGCGTGGGTGGTGGAGATGGGAAGGGAACTGTAGCTGTGGAGCAGGACAACGGTTGCGGTCGCAAACTGTGCGGAAAAACCGCGGGTCGGTGTGAGTTCCGTTATTTTTGACCCTATGGTTTCGATGACCTTGTAGCCCCATGTGGCAAGCCCGATTACCATCCCGACACCACCAAGGATAAGCACCCAGATAGGGACCTCATTTCCTGTAAGTCCCAGGACCTTAAGCCCGGCCGAGAGAGGGCCGACGGCGTTTGCCACGTCATTGGACCCGTGCGCAAATGCAATGTAGCATGCAGTTACGACCTGTAAGGATATGAATTTTTTCTCAACGAGAGGGAGATCTGACGCCCTGTGCAGGAACAGACTGCGGACCAGAGAAAAAGTCAGGTAAGCCAAAACCGCTCCCAGAACCGGGGATATGAACCAGCTGGCCACGATTTTGAGGAGGGCGGCCCAGTGGATGTCCGAAAAAGCGATTGTACCGTTGAAAGCTGCAATGAGTCCGAAGCCGAGTACGGAGCCGACGATTGAGTGGCTGGTAGATACAGGAAGGTTGTAGAAAGTTGCAAGGGTAATCCAGAAGCCCGCAGCAAGGATTGCGGCAAGCATCCCGAGCACCACGATGGTCGGGTGGATCTCGCTGATCATATCGATGGGAACAATCCCCTTGGCAATTGTTGTAGTCACCCTTTTCCCGAAGAATACGGCCCCTAAAAACTCGAAGACTGCGGCAATAATGATAACCTGCCTTATTGATAACGCGCCGGTCCCGACCGAGGTCCCCATAGCGTTGGCGAGGTCGTTTGCCCCTATGTTCCAGGCCATGTACAGACCGGCGATGATGAGTGCAATGACAAGTAATTCCATTTTTTTCTATTCTCCAGAACTATTATGTTTTCCAGGATTTCATGATGATCAGGAACTTTGAATTTTTGTAGACTTTATAAAATGCTTCAATTTTTTCAATTGACCGTATAAATTTTATAGCGGTAAAGAATTTTCATATATATATTCTCTTTTATGGGTTTCCTGAGATTTCATTATATTTTATACTTTTCGTATGGGTGTCGTCTCCTAATACATGACATAGGTCTATATGCCCTATATTTTTTATATACTTCCTACATTTGTATATATATTCAATGGGGTCTACCGCCCCTCATTTGTACCTAATTCACAAAATTTCATCACAGCTTTCATATTTATTTTTTAATTATCTCTAAAAGTACCCCGGAGTTCAGCCCGGTTTACTATAGATATGTTTTTATATGATGAGTTCAAGCTTTTTCTCGCTTCTCGCTGTACCCTTTTTTCGCCCCTTTATTCCTGCTCTTTCATTCCGAGCAGGTCCAGCCCTTCCTCATCCCGAACGTCATGCAAGTTTTCATAAACCTGGGAGATTGCCCGGAAAGGAGCAGGGATTTCAAGCACGACGGTCCACCCCCCTTTCTTCTGATTTCTTCTCAATTCCTTTCTCTGCCTTTAAAGGACGTGAAAGCCTTCGATTACGAAAAACTGCTAAGGGAACGGCAACAACTATTTTTTTCCGGCTTTCCTTTTTTTGCAGGACCAGATTACCGCTCGCATTTTGAAGCCATGGCTATCAAGTCATCGATAAGGATAATGGTCCTCCCGGCGATTTGTTGCCCTACCCCCGGTGTTTTGTCCCCGGTTTTTACTCTAAATCCCGGACCAGGTTCGAAGCAACTTCAGGGCAGCCCTTAACTTCTTCAGGCTAGCCTAACTTCCTTAGGGATAAGTCAAATATAACATCAAATATTTTTGATTACGATTCCTTAACCACGGAACACACGGAAGGACACGGAAGCCGGCCTGACGGCCGGTGAGTACTCCGGGACTTTAAATAATCTATTCAAAACCCGTCGTGAACAAAACTCCAGAGCAACCTTAATTACCGTCTTACACCCGTGCTTTTCCGTGCTTTTCC
>DUKH01000084.1:0-734 GCA_013329415.1 Methanosarcinaceae archaeon
CTATAATTGGTCTTGAAAAGTGGTAATTAATTCCTGGATCCACTATAATATATACGGAGCGGAAAGGAGAAATCTTATAAGAGAAGTACGAATGTGTGCAGAGAGGATGGTTAACACATGGATTCCGAGAAAGATCAGAAGGTAAAAAGAATAGCTCGCTTCCTTGAACTCGGAGGTACGATGCTTGCCGAGCACTGCAAAGTTTGTGGTGCTCCGAAGTTCAGGTACCAGGGTCAGGTAATCTGTCCAATCTGTGATGTCCGGGAGGAAGGCGAAGAAGAAGCTGAGGCATCCGTAGAAGCAGTCCCTGCAGCTCCCGTGGAAAGGCCTGCCCCGGAAACCGGAACTTTGCCTGAGAAAAGCAGGCCCCGGTATGATACAAACAGGGACGTCCAGGAAAGCCGTCAGAATTCCTGGTTCGAGCCCCGGAGAGCAGAAGCAGCTGCGGAAGTAGAAGAAAGGATCCCGCAGTTCAGGGCAGAGGCACAGAGAACCGTTCCCGAGAGCAAAGAGCTTCCCCGGCAGAAGGCTGAGGTACAAAAAGCCGGACCTGCTTACGTCCCCGAACTTCAGGGAGACCGGGCAGAACTTGAAGCCCTGCTCCTGAGAAAACTCATCAGCATTGCCACTTTCCTGCAGGCTGAAAAGGATCCCCGAAGGGTCATTGAGGAATTCGAACTTATTGAAAAAGGTCTGGGCCTTATCGAGAGCTTGAGAAAATACTGAGAAAATAC
>DUKH01000084.1:1094-9181 GCA_013329415.1 Methanosarcinaceae archaeon
CTGAGAAAATACTGAGAAAATGCTGAGAAAATACTGAGAAAATGCTGAGAAAGGAATAAAGAGAGGAATAAAGAAAGGAATGAACGCTCAATTCTTGCCCTGTTTGAGGATTTAAGATTTAGAGGCTGACGTTTTGAGGATTTAAGGGTTAGAGGCTGACAGTCTTCCCGGTACTCTCAGGTAAGAGTGCCCTGACTCGCTGTAAGGAGACGGATGCGCCGGAACATTATCTTCGGGCGTATTTTTCCTTTCAGGTCTACGGATCCTCCCCTGTTCACGCCCTTGCCTCTCTTGATGTCTTTTCTCCTCTTACATACCTGGGCTAAGGGTTCAGCAGGTTTTTATAAAGATCCCGGTATTTTCATCTCTGTATATTTCTATAAATATACAACTTCCAATATTACTTTCAATAGATCCTGATTTATCGTTACAATTCCGATCCTTCATTTTCTCAGGTCGGGTTTCCATTTTTTATTTTATGAATCCGGATTCTGCGGAGTAATAATCTTTCGATATCAGAAGGAAGGTATTTTTTTCTTTTGTGAAAATATTTTTCAAACTCTCTTTGAAGGAAGTTAATATATCACTATTTATCATTGAGGATATAGCCCTTTTTTCCGGATCCTGTCCCGGAACTCTTCTTTTATCTATCACGATTTATCATAAATTTATTTTAGAAGTCTTTATATTTTAGAAACTCACACTTTAATATTGAGAGGTGATGAAAGCATGCGAGATATGTCCAGAGGTCTGGTTTCATATCTATTTACCTTTCTAGAATTGCTTTGCGGATTGGTCCTTCTGGTTCCTTTCGGGTGGATCGTCCTCCTTTTCTGCATGCTGTCTGAACCGGAAAGTACCGTGCTTGGGCGGCATTTGAAAAGGCGTTGCAACCTTAAAAGGTATTAACGAGACCGGTTCTCTCTCGTGGGAATTCCCTCCAGGGAATTTCCTTATTTAAAAAAACGGAATTTTCCGGGGTCTGCAGGGTTAAATATTATTGTTTCATGTACTGATAAAAAGCGGTTTTCCTCTGATGTTGTCCGCTTCCTCCTGGTCATTATATGGTTTTTATTTCTGCAGGGTCCTGGCTTTTATATTTTAAATCATGGTTTTTTTTCTTTTTAATATGTTTCACCCTTTGTACTGACTCGTTACGATTTCTCTTATCCTGGCTGCGGTCTTCGGGCCGATTAGCTTTACCTTTTGAAGCTCTTCCGTGTCGGCGGTCATGACGGCTTCCACGGACCCTAAATGGAGGAGGAGGTTTCTGGCGGCTTTGGGCCCGATGTTGGAGATTGCGGAGACCAGGTATTCCTGCTGCTCGGCAAGGGTGCTGGCGGACTTCTTCCCGTGGGGGTTGACCTCGCGTTTTTCTCCAATCTGCTCGCGCTTTGCAAGCACCTTCAGGATTGAAGCCGTTTCTCCCTCGTCCCGGGAATAAAGGATGGAAACTCCAAAATCGATGGCAATGGACGCCAGGGAGCCGTAAATAGCGTTCGGATTGAGCTGTCTTGCGGTGAAAAGGTCTCCGCCTTCGATAATCAGGACAGGTTTTTCATACACCCGGGCAAGGTCCGAGAGCTGGGCAAAGAGGTTGCGTTTTCCGTCAATCAGGGAACTGGCAAAGTCGTCGGTGCGTTTTCTCTCAACCGCTACACGGTCGCTCACCACATAGTCCCCGACCTCCAGGGCCTTGAAGCTCAGTCCCACTCCCATCCGGTCGAGGGATTTTGCAACCCCGCTTTTCGTTTCCCGGTGGTCGATGACTACCCTGAGGTTTTCACTCCCTGTTTCACCCCCTGTTTCGCATGGAACTTCAAATTCTCCGAGGGTCTTTTGCTTTTCTGGCCCTGCTTCGGTTACGTTTTCAAAAGCCGAAAGGTCAGTGACCTTCTTCGAACCCAGAGCAGACTCCAGGCCGTGCATGCTGCTGAGCATCCTTTTTTCCTTGTTTTTGCTGCTCCAGTAGTAAGCTTCATCCCTGGTCCCTTTTGTCACCAGCACGACGACCCTGCCTTTATGCAGCCTTCCGGTCCGGCCTTTGCGCTGGATGCTCCGGATTTCCGAGGGGATTGGTTCGTAGAAAAGCACGAGGTCGGTGGAAGGGATGTCAAGCCCTTCTTCTGCCACGGAAGTCGCTACCAGGACGTTGTATTCCCCTTCCCTGAATTTCTCTATGATTTCTACCTGCTTTTTCTGGGTAAGCCCTTTATCTTTGTACTTCGAACTCTGCCCCACAAAGCGGACCGGGGAAAGCCCGGGAACTTTGGAAAGGGCATCCGTGACCATTTCAGCAGTATCCCTGTAGTTAGTAAAGACGATCACCCTTGATTCCGGGCTTCCTTCAAGCTGGCCGGATACGATTTTTTGTGCCAGGCCGAGTTTCGGGTGTTCGACTTCGCCCATATTTTCTTTTAACATGTGGAGGGCTTTTCGCATGTACAGGTCTTCCATCAGCCGTTTTGCGGCTTTGGTCCCGCCTTTTGCAAAGGCTTCCTGTCCGAGTTTTTCCAGGTATTTTTTAAGGGCGAGCACTCCCTGCGTCTCGATAAGCTCGATGCCGTGGTTCAGTTTCATCATCTCTGCCAGGACCGAAAGGGCGGTAAAGACTGCCGGGTTTCCTTCCCCCCGGAGTTCGGACTGGAGACTTTTCTGGAGAGCCAGCAGGTCTTTCTTGGACATGTTTTTCCGGGCAGCCACCGGAAAGCCCAGTTCCCCGAGTTTCCCTATGCGGTCGTCCATGATTATTTCAAGCAGGTCCCGGACCTCTTTCATTTCGGGTGGGAGGTTTACCTTTTCCCACTCGATTTCCTTTTCCTGCACATAGGGCCTGACGTCCCTGTCCTTTTCCGTTCGCACGGCGACGTTCTCTATATGGAGGGCTTCGCAGACCTCGGCTATTTTCTCGTCGGAACTCCCGGGGCTTGCGGTAATCGCCAGGATGTGCGGGTTTTTGGCAGCTTCAAAGTACTTTTCCGCAATGAAGGTGTAAGCGTAATTCCCAACAGCCCTGTGGGCTTCGTCAAAGGTGACGTGGCTTACGTCCTCGAGGCTGATCCGCTTTGTCAGGATGTCGTTTTCGATTACCTGGGGCGTGGACACGATAAGCCTGCCTTTTTCCCAGAGCTTTTCCCGCTCCGCAGGGGAAATGCTTCCCGTAAAGGTCAGGACTTCCTCTTCGGGGATATTCATTACCTTCCTGAAAAAAGATGCATGCTGCTCAACCAGGGGTTTGGTCGGGGAGAGCACGAGGGCTTTTCCCCCGAAACGCTGGAGCCGGGAAGCAATAACAAAGAGGGCTATGATGGTCTTTCCAAGGCCCGTCGGGAGCACCACCAGGCTTGGCCCTTCCAGGGCTTTTCCTACCAGGTTGAGCTGGTAGAGCCTCTGCTCCACGGTATCGGGTTTTATAAGCGGGTGCTTGATGTAGGAAGGCTCGTTCGTGAAGGGTGTGTCGCTCATTTCGATCCAGGTTTGCTTTTTTTGAGATTATTCGTTTCAAGGTTATTTTGTTTCAGATCTTTCATTCAATTATAACCTGCTTTCCGCCTTTTTAGGTAAGTATACGTTTTTGAACAGATCCGTGCGGTCAAATGATTAAGGTTTAGAGATTCCACCTTGCATATGATATGCTTAACTTTAAGCACACGATTTTACATCATACAAAATTTATGTGTTTAGAAATGCGGAACTAAGGTTATAAATAATAAGACTTACGCACTTGAGACGTAAAATCAAGCACTATAGACATCTTCTTAATTATTGAGGTATCTGCAGTTAAGTATTTTTTGCTTCTGGTTTTCAGTTCAACTGCGTAAGTCCTAAATAAGTAATTAAAAATTAAAAATTTTGCTGCATGATTTTTAGTCCGCAGCTTGTGCACTGGCAGTTTTCTTAACTCTCAGTGCGATGAACCGGAAATTCATTCCCTTCTTGATCTTACTGTTTTACAGGTTCGCCCATGGATTCGAAGGGCTTATCTCTATAGATCAGGTCGTAGAGCATGTTTTCGATTCCTTCAATGGGATAACGGCGCTGATCCATAAGGTCTCTTCTCCTGACGGTAACAGTATCGTTTTGAAGGGTCTCGTAGTCCACGGTGACCGCAAAAGGAGTGCCTATTTCGTCGTTTCTTCTGTAACGGCGTCCGATAGTTCCAGAGTCGTCATATGTAACCAACAATCCTTTTTCTCGAAGTTTTTCCTCTATCTTTTTTGCGGGATCTATGAGTTGTTCTCGAGTGAGAAGAGGGAGAACCGCTACTTGCACGGGAGCTACTCTACTGGAAAAATGCATCACAACTCTCGTTTCATACTCCGAAGGTTGTTCATCAGCAGGAATTGGCGTTTTGCCATAATTTCCATCTTCTGTAGGGTAATAAGCGGTCCCATCAATATTTCCATCCACTGGTTCATTCATAGCAAGGATGTGTGCTTCCTCAAAGGCGTGTTCCATGACCCCGTAGAAGATCCTGTCAATCCCGTAGGAGGGTTCGATCACGTGGGGCACGACTGCCTCCCCGCTGACCTTTACGGTCTCTTCCGCAAACTCTACCATGTCGGAGCTGACTGTGACTTCTTCTCCGTCCACCGTCACTTTGATCTCGGTCTGGTTGAGCTCGGCTTCGGAGAGCTGCTTGAGGGCTTCCGAAACGGCTTTTGCCTTTCCTTTGAAGATGGGCCCCAGCTTTCCCATGTTCGGTTTTACGGTGAAGCGGGTGACCATCTTCGGCTCGTCGTATTCCACGTAGACGTAAAGCTCGGTCTTGCTGACCTTTGCGTGGGCGTTCAGGTCGTAGTCGGTCCTGTCGGCAATCCCCACGGTCTCGACCCAGCCGAAACGGTCCATCTCGATCTCGGCGTCCCAGCAGTCGATTGCGTAGTGGGCCATCTCGTCTTTCAGGTGCTGCCTGAACCTGAGCCTTGCGGGGTCGATCCCGATCTTTGTCAGGAACTCGTTCGTAAGCGCGAGGTTGTACCCCAGGAACTCGTGGGCAATGACGCCCTTTTCGACTGCTTCCCGGACGGTCATGCGGACGGACTCGCCTTTCTCCTGCCCTTCCTGGGAGTAGAGTGTAAGTTCTTTGTCTGCGAAGCGCTCGAAGTTCGGGTGAGACTTGTCCCTGGGGTCCGTGAAGATCTCACACTCGGCCTGGGTAAACTCCCGAAGGCGGATTACACCCTGCCGGGGTGCGATTTCGTTCCTGTAGGACTTTCCTATCTGCACAGCCCCGAAGGGGAGCTTTTCCCTGTAGAAACGGGACAGCCTCTGGAAGTCCACGAACATCCCCTGAGCCGTTTCTGGCCTGAGGTAGCCCTGGCGTCCTGTTCCCGGCCCGATGGTGGTCTTGAACATCAGGTTAAATTCGTAGGCGTCGTTGAACTCTCCGCCGCATTCGGGACAGGTTATTCCCTTTTCCTTTATGACCTGCGTAAGCTGTTCCGCATTCAGGGTCCCTGCCGCGTCCATGACGTTTTCCACCAGATGGTCCGCCCGGAAAGCCTCTCCGCACTTCTTGCACTCGCAAAGGGGGTCAGAAAAGCCGCCCACGTGCCCGGATGCTACAAAGACGTCCTCGATCCCGATGGTCGGGCACTCGATTTCCATATGCCCTTCCTGAATAACGTAAAACTCCCTCCAGATCTGCTCGATCCGCCGCTTCAGCGTGCTCCCGAGGGGCCCGTAATCGTAAAAACCACGGCTTCCGCCGTAAAGCTCAAAAGAGTTCCAGAGAAAACCGCGGCGTTTTGCCAGCTCGATAACCTGCTCGTACTTGTCCATTTTATAAATCCTCGTGATGATTGATTAGGGGGTATTGGATGATTGTGAATTCGTGATTTGTCTGAAATATTAGAGGGATTAAGGAAATCATTATATTAAATTTATACTGGTCTGAGGGTGAGGGGAGGAGAAGGAGGATTGTGAAGGACAAGGAACATTTTAAAATATGGAGGTAAAATAATTCGACGAGGTAACTCCCTCTTAAAGTTTCTTCAATTAATTTGTTAAAATAAATTCTGCTCACAAATCATGTTTAATGAAACTTCAAGAGTTGCCTGTGACTTGCCAACTTCTGGAAACATTTTTTTCATTTTTAACGACTCTGGTCCAAAATCTAGTGACTTTTGCATTTTTTGATTGAAACAATGAATTTGCAGGAAGAATTCGTTCTTCAATCAAACTCAATATTCGGCATCTAAAGACTTCAATCAAGAGGCCATGTTCAAAAGATCACAATAAATTTCAAAATCCAGTGATTTTTTAGTTTACACCAATCACTGGATTTTGGAACTAAGGATCTGTCACAGAACAACTTATGCACGGGTTTCGATTGAATACATTGATTTTCGAGATCATTGTCACCAATTGAAAATCAACTTCTTAAATTATATGCCTAATTTATTTTGCATCGAATCCTAAGTCTTTTTTACTCAATTATTTAGAAAAGTTTTTAACCAATATAGTGAGAAGAAATCTTCTACGCACTCTAATAAAGAAACTGTTTACCGTTTATCACTTCTTTTTGTCAGTTTCTTTTTTGTCTTTGCTTTATTAGTTGTTGTATATCCTGATGATGGTATAATTCCTTCTACAAATAATTCATCTCCTTTGTATCTATTGAGTGCTTTGGCTCAGAGTCAAGCGGCTATATTTGGAATGGTTATTGGTTTAAGTTCAATTGTACTGCAATTTATTTCGACTTCATATTCTTCACGTATGGTAGACTTTTTTTCCCGTGATGCTTATCCCCTTTGGGGATTGTTTTGCTTATCTATATTTTATGACCTTATTTTGATGATTCTGTTGCCAGAAACTTTAGAAATAAATAGTTATATATTGGTTTTTTTGTCATTATTTATAGCAATTTATGCGTACTATGAACTGGTTAATTTTGTTTATACTAATATTAATTCTGGGTTCGACCCCCTACATCTTATAGCTCTATTGCGCAATGATAATCTTGGAATGTTTGACTTTATTGTTGGGTCACTTAACAAGTGTGACCTTACCTCTTACAGATTGGGACTTTATGAGTACTACAGAAAAGAATTGTTGCAGGAGGATATAACTCAAAATGAATTAAAGAATATAATTTCGGATATCCTCCGTCTTGGGAATTTTTCAGTTGTAACTAAAAATGATGAAGCTGTATCTTTAGTGTTTGATAAAATTTATCATCTATTTTCCGATTTGAAAGATAAGGATTTAATGAGGGGTTGTTTTTCCGACAATCTTGAAAAAATATCTGCTTTTACTGAATATTGTGCAAGGAATAGACTTGAAGAGGATACGATTTGTGGTATTAATACATTATTTAATATTTCTTCAGAGGTTCCCTCTCATTTTTTGAAGTCTACTATTATGGCAAAAGTTTTAAATTCTTTATCCAACATAGGTCGAATTTCATCAGATATGAAACTAGAAACCTCTACCACGGAAGCAATAAATGCTATTGACCTAATAATTTCTGAATTTTTGGATCCACTTGCTTCTGATTTAAGTATTAGTGATAATGAAATTAGATTTAGTGATGATGAAATTAGATTTATTATTGAAAAATTGTGGATTATTGGATCTGCTTCTGTTGATAATAGGTTAGATTCTTCAATAAAAAAAATATTGTCTTTGCTAGATAAAATCGCTTATACTTATATTTTGAACCAGGATGAAAATATTGCACTTTTTGCTATCGATGTTATTGATAAAATTGGTTGTTCTTGCTATCAGTCTGGTTTAAATTTGTGTTTGGAGAAGGTACTTGAATCATATGACAATTTAGAAGAAATAATTCATTTTAGTGGTTTTCAGAGTTCCCTTTCTCAAAAAATTTTAGATATAAAAGTTAAATATGAATAAAAATAATATTTAATCTCACATTCCGAACCCTGACACACTCGTATCAATATACGGTACAAAAAGACCATTTTGCTGATATGAATACAACAAAATGACCTCTAGTCATGCATTATTTTTCCCATATTGGCAGGGGTTCGAAATATGCATTTAATTGACATTTTCATATCGAATTTTATCTAATTTTTGTCGTAGTTTATGCAGTCTGACCGGAGTTTATACTTTGTAGT
>DUKH01000028.1:0-8165 GCA_013329415.1 Methanosarcinaceae archaeon
GCTGGTGACACATTATCGGTTACGGGTCCTCTTCCTGATAAAAGTATTCCGGATATGGGCTGGGGCTGGAACCTGATCTCCATACCCGTAACCCCGGAAGACCCGTCTATTTCCTCAGTCTTGTCTGGAATCTCAGGCAATTACAGCATTGTCTGGGCATACGATGCAGGTGACGCTTCTGACCCCTGGAAGAAGTATGACCCCTCCGTACCTTTCGGAAACGACCTTACAGACCTCAATTCCGGAAAAGGTTACTGGATAATGATGACCTCAAATGATATTTTGTCGGTCACCGGTACTCTAAAGGAAAACGGTTTCGCCCTGGAACCCGGCTGGAACCTGATAGGATATGATTCTCTCAGCAGTCAGCCCATTGCAGATGCTCTTGCTCCGGTTGATGGGAGTTACAGTATTGTCTGGGCCTATGATGCAGGGGATTCTTCCGATCCTTGGAAGAAGTATGATCCTTCAGTGCCGTTCGGGAACGATCTCCTGGAGATGGAGCCTGGGAGGGGATACTGGATAATGAGGAGCTAACAATCCCGGCTGGAATACCTTTTGTTTCCAATTGAGACATAGAGGCGATTATTAATCGTCTCTACGTTTTTTCCTTTTGTGCAGTTGAATATGCGTTATTCTCTGGAATAAAAGATCTTACCGTACTTTTCGAAATGACCTGCTTGAGATTGAGCAGTGAAGAGAATACTTTTTTCTCCTCACTTCTTTTTATTACTACTGGGGTGTGACAGGTCTCGAATCCGCTGAGAAAACTCGTCTGAGAATGGAAATCCTTTTATTAATTAACATTTTCCCAGAGTTACATAATTAAATTTATAAGTTCTTCCCCTATAAACCCCTTATATATCGCGTATCGAGTATGAATCACGGTGGGAATCTATGAAGACAAAAATGAAATTCCTTTTGATCTCAGTTTTATTTTTCTCCCTCGTTTTGTCAGGTTGTGTAAGTCCTTCTCAACCTGAAGAGCCTTCCAGCGATGTGGGAATAAGTGATGTCGAACGACCGGATGCCTCTTCTGCTTCTTTCATCGAAGGAGAGGATATTTCGGGGAATGGGAATGAGACAGAGGACATTTCAGTTCCGGATGTAAAGTACGGAGCCGAAAACGGGTCTTCTCTTATTTACTCTGTCACCTTGTTCCCGGCTAATGTCACGTCCGGAGCTACCATAAATATTAGTGTGGAAGCGGCTTCCGAGGTTGAAGCGGTCGAAGTTGCAGGAGAGGATGTCCGGCTTGTGAATAGTAATGGAACCTGGAAGGGAAGTGTAAGTGCTTCATCAAATATAGGAGATTATACCCTGGGGATAATTGCTAGGGATGGTTCCGGGAACAGTGCTGAAGCTTCGGTTCCTTACAGGGTGCTCTTACTTGAGGGTGGAGCGGATATAACTGTCTTCTCGAGGGCGAACAACGTTACTGCAGGAGGGGAGGTCCTGGTAAATATCAGGGTCAAAAATACCCAGAACGTTGATGATATTTTCAGGATTTACCTTGATACCGGTAGCAGTGAGGTCCCTGAAAGCTCGAAAGCAGAACCCAGCTGGTTTGAGTGGACTGAAAAAACATTGGAGATAAGGGCCGGAAAGGATGTTTCGATTCCCCTTAATATAAGGGTCTCCGAAGGTGTAGGTCCGGGTTACAGGTTTTTTTCTGCAAAAGTTGTATCAGAAACTTCAGAGGTACGCGGTTTTGATACCGGATATCTGCTGGTGAGTTAAAACAGTTATTTAAAAGGACTTGATTTCACTTTCCATTCACTTTTTTTATTTTTTTATATTTCAGCTCCCTGTCAGCATATATTTTATTCGTTTTCATTTTTTATAAGTCATAATATATTCTTTTTATAACTTCTTGCCTTTCGAGTTATTACTATTTATCTGAATTATATAATATTTATTTTTTAACTGTGGCGCTTGCTAGCTATTTTTTCTTTTTGACATTTAAAAAAAGAGGAACGTTTAGAATAGTTTATTATATACTAATTTTATTAATAAATAATCTTATTCCATAATTTATTTCCTATGTCTTCAGTTTATTCAAGCTTTTTGTTATCGTTTATAACCTTAAAAACTTGAGGCGGTGTTGTGGTAAAAATGAATAAATTGGTTTTCGGAATCCTTATTTTGTTTTTTATGGCAAATCCATGTTCGGCGGCGGTTAGTTTCGATGTTTCCCCAGGCACAAAATATGTGCAGCCTGGGGGACTGTCATTTACGATCTTGCAGTTTTCCTCGATACTCCTCCTGATACGACTGTAGATTATCCAATTACTGAAAAGTTTGCCATCGATTCGATGATACCCGACTGGGGTTATTCTTTTAGTGAGGACAGTGTGATACTTGATCTCGAAAGAACGACGAATACTTCGGTTCTGGAAATTACCGTTCCTTCCGATGCAGTCCCTGGAAATTACAGTCACACGGTAACTGCGACGGGATATGATGAGTTGGGGAAAGAGATCGATTACCCCTCTGAATTTGACATTTATGTTATCAATACCAATGTAAATGTCCCGGAGTTCCCGACTGTAGCGCTTCCGATGCTTGCTGTGTTTGGACTTGTGGCTATCTTTGGGCGCAGGAAAAACTAATTTTGATGAAGGTTCGAAGCTCTGAACATTCAGGGCTTAAATCTTTCAAATTTATTTATGCTGGAATATTCAGTTAGCACTGCTTAAATTTTTCTTCCCTTATTTCTTTTCCTTAATCGTTTTTCCATTCAGATAAACATATCCAAATGTACTACTTATATCTCTTTTTTGTGAGGACGAACATTTCATAAAGAATCTTTCTTGGTTAGGATGGATTGGAAAAATTCAGCTCAGGGCAGGAGAGGAAAGAACATTCCCGCTTGAGGTGGAGGTGCCTGCAGGGACTTCTGCGGGTTACAGGCTCTTTAAGGCGAATGTAGACTCTGAGACCTCGGCAGTTTACGGATTTGACACAGGTTACCTCATAGTCTCATGAGGTATTGAGTTGAACTTGTCCGCAGCAGGAGGGATTGGGATATTATCTATGGCTGCTGGTCGGGAAGTAAAAACTTGAAGATCCGGTAAAGGTTTAAGTCTCCGGTTCTGGAGATCTGGACCTTTACATATTTTTCCTATTTTTTCTTTTCAGCTTCAAACAGTCTGGTTTTTTATTCACTCTACTCCGATAATTTTTTATTAATTCTGCTCCGTAAAGTTTTACTTTTGGTCCTTAATGTTTTCATAACTTTCAAATGGATAAACGGGAACTATTGTCGCTTTTAGCTGTCTTTTTACTTACTTTTGAAAAAGAGGAAAATATAGAATAGTTTATTATTTACCAGTTTCATTAACAGTCTATATTACCTAATTTATTTCCTATGTTTCAGTTCATTTTTTTAAGAAGACCAGAAGCTACAGATATCTGTCCCCTTGAATGAAATCCAATGTCCCTTCCCGGCCAGCGTCACTGATGTTCTAAGATCGGCATCACCCTGAATGCTGATTACGAAAGAGTATCTCTTTCGATGATTTGTAGAGTATTTGATAATGTGGGAGTAAAATTATGAAAATCAGACATCTTGAAAGTTGTTTTTTTACTAATATTTGTGCTTTTAGCAGCTGCTTCTCCGGCCCAGGCAGATGTTGAGCCATTTTGCAGCCTAATTTCAGAACCAAACGTAACATATGTAGAGCCTGGAGATGTGTTTACTGTGACTGTAAGCATAGATCCCCATTCTGTAGAAGTTTACGGGCTGCAGTACAACGTTTCATTCGATCCGGATGCCTTTGAAGTGATGTCCCAGTCTCCGGGACCTTTCCTCTCTCAGGATGGCCAGTCTACGTTTATAATTCAGAAAATAGATCCTGAAATAGGTGAGCTTCTCTACGCAGAATCAAGGTATGGAACAAAGATCGGGGTTTCTGAGCCCGGTATCGTTTCGACAATCGAATTCAAGGTAAAGGACCAGTTTTCATCCCACGGGGTAAAAGAATTCGTCCTCAATAAAGTTATAATTGTAGATTCTAATCTTCTAACTGCTGGTTTTGATCTCAGTAACGGGACAGTTGTTTTGCTGAGCTCTTCTGTTTCGAATTTCACTGCCAATGTTACCGAAGGCGAAGCTCCGTTGACGGTCTGTTTCACCGATACTTCTATGAACGCTGTTTCGTGGTCATGGGACCTTGACGGTGACGGTCTTGTTGATTCTTATGTCAGGAATCCTGAGTACACGTACGCCGAACCCGGTGAATATCTTGTTTCCCTTACCGCAACAAACGAGCTGGGTACCAGTGATACGGTAACAGAAACCATCACTGTTTACGGCGTTCCTGCTGCCTGTTTCACTTCAAGTGTTACCGAAGGCGAAGCTCCGTTGACAGTTGGGTTCACCGACACTTCTACGAACGCTGTTTCGTGGTCCTGGGACCTTGATGGTGATGGGTCTGTGGATTCTTATGTCAGGAATCCTGAGTACACTTACACCGAACCCGGTGATTATATTGTTTCCCTTGCCGTAGAAAACGAACTCGGTACAAGCGATACGACAACAGAAGCCATCACTGTTTACGGTTTTCCTGTTGCTGATTTCACTTCCAGTGTAATTGAAGGTGAAGTTCCGTTAACAGTTGGGTTCACCGATGCTTCTACAAACGCTGTTTCGTGGTCCTGGGACTTTGACGGTGACGGTGCAGTAGATTCTAATGTTCAGAATCCTGAGTACACGTACACCGAACCTGGTGAGTATCTTGTTTCCCTTACTGCAGCAAATGAACTGGGTACAAACGATACGACAACAGAAACCATCACTGTTTACAGTGTCCTGGTTTCTGATTTTAGCCCCAGTATCACTGAAGGCGAAGTTCCATTAACGGTTGTGTTCACCGATTCTTCTACGAATGCCGTTTCCTGGTCCTGGGACTTTGATGGTGACGGCGAGGTGGATTCTAATATCCAAAATCCTGAGTACACGTATAATGAACCAGGTGAATATACTGTTTCTCTGAACGTAACAAATGAACTGGGTACCATCGATACCTCAAGAGAACCCATCACTATTTACGGAATCCCTGTTGCCGGTTTCACTGCCAGTGTAATTGAAGGTGATGCCCCATTAACAGTTAAGTTCACCGATACTTCTATGAATGCCGTTTCCTGGTCCTGGGACTTTGACGGGGATGGTTCAGTGGATTCAAATGTCCGGAATCCGGAGTACACGTACACCGAATCCGGCAAGTATACTGTTTCCCTTACCGTAGAAAACGAACCTGGTACCATCGATACGGCAACGCAAACTATAAGGGTTAAAAGTTCTTCGGTTCCTGAGCCTCCTGTAATCAATTCTGTTGATCTGTTCCCTGCCAGCACAACTCCAGGCTCTACGCTGGATGTAAGTGTGGATGTCACGGGTAAGGTCGGAGTGATCGAAGTGACTGCAGGTGACGTTTCACTTGCCAAAGCAGACGGCATCTGGAAGGGCAGCATACCTGCTCCTGATGACCTGGGAGATTATTCTCTGTCGATAACAGCAAGAGACGCTGTTGGCAACATCGCCGAAACTTCAGTCCCGTATCACGTTGTCCGGGTCGAGGGCGGTGCTGACATAACCGTGTCACCAAGAGCCAGCGATGTTGTAGCAGGAAACAGCGTTTCCACCGGTATCAAGGTGAAAAACACCCAGAATATTGACGATGTCTTCAAAATCCGGATTAATGTTGATGGAGTACCTGCCTCCTACCTGGCAGACCTTTCCGGCTTCAGTTGGACTGAAACGGATGTTCAGCTCAGGGCAGGCGAGGAAAGGACCTTCCCGCTTGAGGTGGAAGTACCTGCGGGAACTGCTCCGGGTTACAGGCTCTTTAAGGCGAACATAGACTCTGAGACATCAGCGGTTTACGGGTTTGATACAGGGTACTTGGTAGTATCGTGAAAAAGAAAGTGAAATCCTATTTAAAGAGAATTTCTTAAACAGGAAGTTGTGGCTCTTTCACAACTTCTTTTATTTTGTTTTTATTATTTTGTTTTCAAATCTCTTTTTTGACCTTTATCGTAAAAGTTCACAAAATTTATTATGTAAACAGTTGATTCTGTACCCATGAACCGCACTGAGTTATTTTCCACTTTAGCTGCAGGAATTTTGATAGGTATTATCGCCGGTGGTGCTTTTGCAGGTTTCATTCAGGAAGCAGGCTCCGAAATGAACCTGAAAGTCGATGCATCCGATGCCGTAAAAATCGTACTCGATAACTCCAGTGCCAGAGAGTATATTTCCGGGTATTATTCCGTTCCTGACTGGAGGGTGTTGAGGGTTACGCTTGTCTCCGGGGCAACCTATGATTTGAATGGCACTGAACTTGATGGAGGAGAAGCTGTCTGGAAGGTAGAAGTCCTTGAACGTACCTGCGCGTGTTCGAGTGTTAGCGATCTCTATGTCCTTGAGGGATACGTCTCGGCCGACACGGGTGAATTGCTGGATGTATCTACAAGGCTGGTTCCTGAGTACAAATACGAAAAAGCGACCTGTTCATCGACGGTATGCCATTGACAGTGTACCATTAAAAGTTTGTTCGGTTCAGTTAGTAAGCAGGTTGCGTGTGGAACATGAAGCTAATACATGTATGCTTTACGTGTGGTTTTTTAACCTCTTTTTTAGACTCTCATCCTACGTTTTTTTCGTGAAATAGCTGGTCGCCCAGACGCACCCGGTAAGAGCCCGGGGTCCTTAAATTCAGTGAACCCCGGAGATGCTGGCTGACTGAAGCTGTAATAAGGCGGGTTTAATAATATCTCCTGAAATCTCTCTTAAAACACAATCGTCCAGCCGGGCCTGGTAGCTTCCTCTTTCGTATATTTTACCCCGTGTATTTTTATGCCTCTGTCATCAAGCAGGGTAATTATCCCGCCTTTATTGGACAGCTGTACGCCCTCACCTGAAAGCTTGATTCTTTTTGCTTCTCCAGGGTTGATAACGCCTGATAGGTTTTCCTTCTTTTTGTTTTTGTCTGCAAGAGCCCAGCCTGTCAGGTCTACAGGATCCGGGGTTGTGTTCAGGAGGATTACGCTTTCAAGCCCGAGGTCCCGGCCTTCCGGGTTCACGTGAGCTGCAATTATCTGCACATCCTTCTCTCCTTCTGCTTCACCGTCGCAGACTTCGGGGAGCTTGTTTCCGCTTATGTCATCCGTATGGAAGCACTGGGACTGGAAGGCAAGGTATATGGCGACCCATTTCTTCTCATCCGGGAGGTGGATGATCAGGCCCCCGTCTTGCCAGACGCCGTTGTCTCCCTCCCATTTTTCAGAATTTCCCTGGTTCATGTGGATATCATGAATCCCGTTTCCGGGCTTGAACCCGAAGTACCTGTCTCGCTCTTCTTCGGGGCCCCACCGTTCCCCGAATGCATATACTTCGCTGTTCTCCATTCCTATTGCCCTGAAGATATATTTGTGGATCAGTTCGTTCAGGTCATTTTCCGGACCCGGTACGTTATGAGGGAGCAGTTTCATTTTTGTGCAGTCCAGAAAATTTCCCCGGATGTAATCCAGAGAAATTCCTCCCGGTATGGATTCAAGGAGATGGAAACCGAATGGCACGTTTTCCAGCTCTTCTCTTATGGGATGATCAAATTCCTCATCCAGATAATAGTACAGGACAGACGGTTCCACACCGGACTTGACATTGACGGCAATACGGTACCTGAATTCATTATCGATAATCAGGATCTGAAAATGGGGTTTGTTTCCAACCCCGTTTTTGCTGTCGATAGCTTTTCCTTTCAAGACTCCATAGTTCTCAAGCGGCATAATATATTCCCCCCCCCTTACCCGGTTTTTCGAGAATGAGATTTTCCGGGTTGAAATAATGCTGTTCGAATAATCCTGAGAATTCCTTTATTACCTATTTTTATGCCGGATAATTATATATGAGGATTGCTCGCAATTCCGGACCCTGTACTTTCTTTTATGAAGGGGGAGTATTGAATTATTCAGCCTTGTAAATATATGAGCCACAAATGCGAGATTTTTTTGTGAAACCAGAAAAAGTGCCTGCTTAAAAAGGATCAACTATTTACTTTAAAATTTAATCTAAAGTTTGAGTCTTAGAATCCGGGGGAAATAATCTAATCGAAATCTAGCGTATTAAAAAATAAAGTTAGCTTATTGAAATTGAAAGTTAT
>DUKH01000028.1:8502-19436 GCA_013329415.1 Methanosarcinaceae archaeon
CTTATTGAAATTGAAAGTTATTTCATTGAAATGGGATGTTAGCTTTTTGAAAAAGAAAGTTATCTTGTTGAAAAAATGAATAATGGTTGTGGAAATAATCCCACAACTTCTTTTTACACTTTTTTTATTTTCTGTGCTTCATTATCTTTTCTTTCTCATGGCTATGTTCAGGAAGTAAGCCAGGCTTCCGTAGAGGAACACAAACCCGAAGACAGCCATTGCGATACTGCTTGTGGACAGCATTTACTTGACCTCCTTCTTAAGAAGAGGCAGCATGAGGGCTATTATGGCCCCGAGTACGATCACACCGAACCCGATCAGGAGTGCATTTGTATCATAGCCTCCGTAAGGTTCGTTGATGCCGGTGAGAGTCTCCTGGGCAAGGCAGATGACCAGGACGATCGGAATGACAACTTTTGCGCTGACGTCCCACCATTTTCCGGCCATGATGTCCGAGTAGGTATTGACCCATTCTTTGATTTTGTCTCCTCCGTAGACCCATCCGATTGCAACGACTTCAAGGATCCCGACAACCATCAGGCCGTAGATGTTGACGAAGTGGTCAACAATGTCCAGCCAGTAGAGCCCTCCCCTGGTGGCAAAGATAAGGCTGCCAATGAGGGAAACTCCGATTGCAATATCCACTGCCTTGCTCCTGCTCATATCAAACTTGTCCATAATAGCTGCAGCAAAGCCTTCCACGATGGAGATCAGGGAAGAGAGCGCCGCCACTACTATACTGAGGAAGAATGCTACGGCTGTAATTGCTTTTAAGCCCGGGAGCATGTTCAGGGCTTCCGGAAGCACCACGAAAGCGAGCCCGACTCCGCTGGCAACCACTTCCTGGAGTCCGACACCTTTGGAAGATGCCATGTACCCGAGGGTCCCGAAGATTGCAAAACCCATGGTGAAACTGAAGGCACAGTCAGCAAGGCTTACGATAAAGGCGTTGTTTACGATATCGCTTTTCTTCGGGAGGTAACTTGAGTAGGTTATCATGATGGCCATCCCGAGACTCAGGCTGAAAAAGGCCTGTCCGTAGGCTGCGACCCAGATATTCTTGTCCAGGAGCATGCTGAAATCGGGTTTGAGGTACCACTCGATCCCGTCAAGAGCTCCCACGAGAGTGACCGCCCTGAAGACGAGGACGAAAAGGAGGATCCAGAGGAGGGGCATGAAGATCTTGCTTGCCTTTTCAATTCCTCCCTGGACCCCTTTCTTTTCGACGACCCAGATAATAGCCCAGGTCGCAAGCAGGCCCAGCAGAACCTTATGGGCAAAGCCTCCGAGCACCCAGGGGGAGTCGGAAATCTCGAGGACTTCCCCGAAAAGGAAGCCGGCAGTGTCCGTGCCCCAGCCGAGAGTGAACGCATTTGCCAGGTAGATCAGGCTCCAGCCTACGATTACCGAATAATACGTCGTTATGATAAAGCCGGACATAACTCCTAACCAGCCTATCCATTCGAATTTTTTATCTGCCCTTTTGAGGGACATCGGAGCAGAGCCTTTGAATTTGCTACCCAGCCCGAATTCAAGGATCATGAGGGGGATTCCGGCGGTAAGGAGGGCGATGAAGTACGGGATCAGGAACGCCCCTCCTCCGTTTTCATAGCAGGTGTAGCTGAACCTCCAGATATTACCGAGGCCCACAGCAGAACCTACTGCCGCAAGTATGAATCCAACTCTGGTATTCCAAACTTCTCTTGCCATTAAACCACATCACTTTTTTTAGACCTTTTTATGTTCCACATCCGGAAGAGGCGTAATGTTAAGATGAAACAGTAAACTCGGTAAGATACTGCGATCTATGGAAAACTATGCAGGGTTTTTACCGTTTTTGACTAAAATCACTATCCTTAAGCTACCTCTATTGGTGCGGGTTTGGGGTTTTTCTGTTTTTTTCAGAATTCCGTATTTTCTTAACTGAAATGAAGTAAATCATCTTTTACTGATTTTCAGTACTACTTATTGATAATATATCTATAATTTAATTATTACTGTTTTACATAATTATTTATTCTGATTAATAATAATATATTCACCTGAATTTTTTAGATTAAGTACTTTCTAAACAATAACTTCATGTGTAAGAAAGTCCTCATTATAAAGTAGTATGAAGCAGTCATTGGGAATACGGTTAGTTTTCTTGCTGGGTCTGGTATTCTGCCTGCTTTCGAGCGTGGCAGTAGCAGGTTCGGCAACTTCGGAAAACGAGGGAGTAAACGCAGCTGAAATTGAAGCTTTCGACCTGATCTGTCGGTGTAATACCAGTAGCATAGTCAATTCCGTTTCGCTATCTTCCGGGGGGAGTTACGTAGTGGTCGGAGGATTTGACAACGATGTCTCTTTTTTCGATTCCGAAGGGACAAAACTCTGGAATTATAGCACCGGGGATATAGTGTATACAGTGTCCATTTCTTCGGATGGGTCAGGCGTTGCGGCAGGAAGCAATGATAATAATGTGTATTTCTTTAACCAGAGAGGAAAGTTGCTCTGGACTTACGAGACAGGAGGAAGCCTTAACAGTGTAGCCGTCTCAGCAGACGGTTCCTATATTGCGGCAGGGAGCGACGACGGCAAGGTTTATTTCTTTGACCGGGAAGGAAAACTGCTCTGGAGTTTCGATGCAGAGGATGAGGTACGGAGTCTTGCGGTTTCAAAGGACGGCTCTCATGTGGCTGCCGGAAGTGACAACCATTATATCTACCTCCTGGACCGGGACGGGAATAAAGTCTGGGACCAGAAAACAGGCAGCGTTATCAATAGTGTGTGCATGACCCCCAGGGCTTATTACGTTGCATCCGGAGGTTCCAATGGTAATGTCTACTTCCTTAATCGGAAAGGGGACTTTTCCTGGAGGAATAATCCGAGCTACTGGGTCAGCAGTGTATCGTTAACCGCCAACGGTTCGCATCTGGCTGCAGGAAGTTTTAACAGTAAGATAGGAAGTTCTGACAGTAAGATCCATCTTTTCAACCGCAGTGGGACTGAACTCTGGAGCTATAAAGTGGGAGATACGGTTTACGATGTTGAGGTTTCTCCGGACTCTTCCTATATTGCCGCAGGAAGCTGGGATGACAAAGTTTATGCCTTTAGCCTGGAAGGAGAAAAGCTCTGGGAAAACAAAACCGGCGGAAACATTAACAGCATTTCCGTTTCCAGGGACAGCAGCACGATAGCCGCAGGAAGCGATGACGGAAGAGTATATCTCTTCAAGCGGAACGGCGCGGCTTTTGCCCTGCTGCTGGGGGATGACAGTTTCCTTCCCGAAGAGCCCGAGGAAGAAGCCGAGGTCGTGGAAACGGAAGATGACGACCAGTCGCTTAAAGAAACCACTGCAGAAACAGGCGGGGTTGAAAACAAAGTAGGGGTTGTTTCGGATGCTTCCGGGGAATCCCCTGAGGATAAGCCTGCTTCGGAAAACGCGGATTCAGAGGCTTCATCTCCCGAAGGCGTTTCGTCCGAAGATTCCGGAGTAATGGGCCTTTTGACCTCCTTCAAAATCCCCCTGTCCCTGGCTCTGGCACTTTGCGTGGGAGTGGTTCTCACCCTGAAACTACGGAAGCGTAAAGGATCGGATGAGCATGATGACCTGGAAGATCTGGAAGACTTTGAGCATCTGGAAGACCTTGAAAACAGTGACTATGAAGACCTCGAAGATGAAGACCATTCTTAAGGAAAAAATGCGTGTAAATTGCAGAATTGTGAATCCCTCGTGAAATAAGTCGGGGAAACATTCCCCTGTTTTTTTCATCTGGATTTTTCATTTTAAGGTTTTTTAAATGTGGTTTGATTTTTCGGGTTCTTTTTTGAGTTCTTTCCTGATTTCTTTTTTGATTTCTTACAAGATTTTTTCCTGTGTTCTTTCCTGATTTTTTTTTCGAGTCCTTTTTTCTTATTATCCTCTTTTCCGGGTAAATATTTTTATTATTTCAACTCAATCTTATTGTAGGCAAAAATCTTATTGTAGGCCATGTCCGGCTTTTTGACCGGATCCTGGCTTATATCGATTATTGAATTAAAGTTCAGATTATTGAAGGAGCTTCATGATTATGAAATCAATTATTTGATTATTGAATCTGAGAGCTGGTTCTGATATCAATTATTTGATAATTGAATCTGAGCCCTGGTTCTGAAATCAATGCCCGATCGTGGGTTTAATGCCATGTTTATGGGGGCAAGGTCCTGGTTAAATGAAATCAATGTATGGGCCTTAAAACCTTTATGAGCCTTATAGACCTTTATGAGCCTGAATACCTTATCTTAAAAACGGCTTGAGAATTCGCGATTTGCCATGCTTGGAATTAATACCAAATCCAATCACGTTGAACAGCTTCATCCGCGTTCCCTTAAGCAGCTCAGCTACCATATGCGTGACCTCCTGAGGAAAAGGCTCTGGCTCCAGATCATGATCGGGATGGCGCTGGGAATTTTAGTCGGGCTGATACTCGGGCCTTTCGGGGGGCTGCTTGAAGAGGAAACGGCTTATGTAGTGGGGGAATGGCTTTCCCTTCCGGGGTATTTTTTTCTCCGGCTCCTGCAGATGATAGTGGTGCCCCTTATCTTTGCTTCCATTATCCGGGGGATTGCCAGTGGTTCGGATAGGGAACAGCTCCGGAAAATCGGGGCTAGGATCCTTGTTTACTTCCTGTTCACAACCAGCATTGCTATCCTGATAGGGCTCTTGATTTCCCTTTTTATCAAGCCGGGGCTTTATATCAGTGGGGACCTCGTCCAGAGCACTCTCGGAGCTCCTGCGGTAAATGTTGCGAATAACCAGACAGTCCCCGAACCTACCTTCGGCACCGTACCCATGCTTATCGGGGACCTGGTCCCGAAAAACCCTCTGGATGCTATGGTCAGCGGGCAGATGCTC
The DNA here is from genome assembly GCA_013329415.1 of Methanosarcinaceae archaeon. Lineage (GTDB taxonomy): Archaea > Halobacteriota > Methanosarcinia > Methanosarcinales > Methanosarcinaceae > MTP4 > MTP4 sp9310u. The sequence goes on from DUKH01000028.1 coordinate 13,379, forward strand.
CAGGTGGTTATCTTCTCAATCATTGTGGGAGTCGCCCTTGTTTCCATGGTCCCCATGCAGGCAAAGCCGCTGCTTGAACTTATGGGCTCTATCCAGGAAGTGTGCATGACCGTTGTGAAGTGGAGCATGCTCATTGCCCCTATTGCCGTCTTCGGGCTGCTTGCGAATTTTACTATGAAGCTTGGAATCGACACGCTTGTGGGCATGGCGCTGTATGTGGTCACCGTACTTTTGGGCCTGTTTTTCCTGCTCTGTTTTTATCTCCTGATTGTGACCTTTATTTCAAGGCGCAACCCTATCTCGTTTTTAAGGGACGTGCGCGAAGTTATGCTTCTGGCTTTTTCGACATCCAGTTCTGCAGCCGTGATGCCCATGTCCATCAAGACCGCTGATGAAAATATAGGGGTCAGACCTTCGGTTTCCCATTTCGTAATCCCTCTCGGAGCGACCGTGAACATGGACGGGACAGCTCTTTACCAGGGAGTTGCTGCGGTCTTCCTTGCCCAGGTCTTCGGGATTGAACTGGGGTTCTTCGAATTTGTCCTGATTATGATAACAACCGTTGGCGCTTCTATCGGGACTCCTTCCACGCCGGGGGTGGGGATTGTGATCCTTGCTACGATCCTGGGCAGTGTGGGAATTCCCACGGCGGGAATTGCCCTGATCATAGGGGTTGACAGGATTCTGGACATGAGCCGGACTGCGGTTAACGTGACCGGAGACCTTGTTGCCTGTACGGTAATGGACCGGTGGGTAGGTGGCAAGCTGAGCGCAGAAGCCGAACTTGCCAGGGAGTCCCGGAGGGACTTCCGGAGGAAAAAGAGCGGGGAAGATGTGCTGGTTGATGAGGTTGTTGCAAGCTCGGATTGAGTTTTTCCTGTCTGGTCCCATTCCAGCCTGCTCGCTCTCAAAAATCCCTTTCAAAAATCCCTTTCAAAAATCCCTTTCAAAAATCCCTTTCAAAAATCCCTTTCAAAAATCCCTTTCAAAATATCCCTTTCAAAATATCCCTTTCAAAAAATCGGGTTCAAATATCCCTTTCAGGGTTCTTCATCAAGTTGTTCTTTTGCGGCTTCCGATAATTCCCTTATATGAAAATCCGCGTCGAGATCCTCTGCAAGCTTCCTGCATTTTTCCACATCAATCCCCGGATACTCGACAATTGTTGTCCTTACATGAATTCCGGCTTTTCTCGCCTCGCTGATGAAAGCCAGCACCGCTTGGTAAGCATTTTCGTGTACCGGACGGCAGAGCTTATTATATGTATCTTCGGATTCGGCGTTCAGGCTGACGGAGATTGAATCGATTCCCGCATTTTTCAGTTCAAAAACCACGTCCCTCTCAGGCCAGATAAGTGAGGCATGTCCGTTTGTATCGAGCCTGACCTTAATCCCTTCCGGCCGGCCCTTCAGCCAGTGGGTCACTGCAAGCACGGTATCGAGCCTGAGCGTCGGTTCTCCGAACCCCGTGAACACGATTTCCCTGTATTTTGCAAGGTTGATTTTTCCAAGGGCATCAATGATTTCTTTTTCCGAAGGTTCCTTTGAAAGCCTGAGGTCATACCCGTAGACCCCGTCCGCAAAGTTCCGGACGCAGAAGACGCAGTCTGCGGTGCAGCGGTTTGTCACGTTCAGGTAGAGGTTATTGTGGGCTTCGTAGTAGAGGGTATCCATATGAATCTATCATTTACTGGTTTATGGTTAATAAGAACGTATTTACTGGTTTTTAGTATATGGCTCTAAGGACATATTTACTGATTTTTACTGGTTTATGGTTCTAAGGACATATTTACTGGTTTTTACCGTTTATGGTTATAACGATATATTTACTGGTTTATGGCTATATGGACATTTTAAAGATATTTTTTCTTTGCTTTATTGTTAACGTGAACCTATTTATATAGGGTCCTGGTTAGATTCTGTCCGTATATTCAGAGCTTAAGCCGCTTTTCAAGCAGAAAGTTTATAGGCAATCATGTACTTCTAAGGTTCTGTTTGCGGCATTTAGCTCGCAGCATCTGTATTTCAACTAATCTGCTTTGCGCATTGAAGCACTTCAAGTTCCTTCTCCGGATTTGATTTTCAATGCTAAAAGAATCTGTGTTAAAAAACCAATGAATGATGAAAAATTGCGGAAACCGCAATTTCGAAGGAGACATTATTATGGCACAATTCGTTAAATTCGATGTTCCAGAAGAACTCGCAAATAAGGCTCTGGAAGCTCTTGAGCTTGCCAGAGACACCGGAAAGATCAAGAAAGGCACCAACGAGGCTACAAAAGCTATCGAGCGGGGAAACGCAAAGCTTGTTTTCGTTGCAGAAGACGTCGAGCCCGCTGAGATTATTGCTCACATTCCACCTCTTTCAGAAGAAAAGAACGCACCGTACATCTATATTAAGAACCAGAAGGAACTCGGTGCAGCCAGTGGACTTGGTGTGGCCTGTGCAACTGTTGCAATCACTGATGCAGGAAAAGCAGCTGAAATTGTCCAGGACATCGCTCAGAAAATTGAAGCTCTTAAATAAATTTGAATGAGCTAATTAGTGGGGTGCCAATAATGGCTGAAGAAAGTACAATTGGCGGCTTTGCCGCAGAGGTCATTGACGTAATCGGGAACACCGGCATGCATGGAGAAGCAAGTCAGATCCAGTGCAGGGTTCTTGAAGGCCGGGACAGAGGTCGTGTCATTACAAGAAACTGTGTTGGCCCTGTCCGTATCGGTGACATCTTGATGCTTCTGGAGACTTCCAGAGAAGCCAAGAAGCTTACCACCAGGTAAAAGCGGTGCGGTGAGAAAGTATGGAACAGAGAAAATGCTATTTTTGCGGAGAAATGCTGGAGCCCGGTACCGGTAAGCTCTATGTCAAGAAAGACGGCTCTACCTATTACATGTGCTCTTCCAAGTGCATAAGCAACTTCAAGCTGGGCAGGCTTCCGAGACGTACTGTGTGGACCGAAAAAGGCAGAATCCAGTTAAAGAAGGCATAAGAATAGCCAGGATAGCTGTATTTTATAAGGCATAGAACAAGGTGTACACATGGAACAGACATACGTTATGGTAAAGCCGGACGGAGTTCAGCGCGGACTCGTAGGGGAAATTGTCTCCAGAATCGAGAAGCGCGGCCTGAAAATCATTGCCATGAGGCTAAACGTGATCGCTGAGGCTACTGCAAAGGAACACTACGGTGAACATGCAGAAAGGCCTTTCTTCCCTTCCCTTATCGAATTTATCACCTCCGGTCCTTCGGTATCGATGGTAGTTGAAGGCAAAGACTCAGTCAAAGTTATGCGGGCCGTAAACGGGGCTACAAACCCTGTGGACGCCGCTCCCGGGACAATCCGCGGAGACTTTGCTCTGGATGTGGGAAGAAACGTGGTTCACGCCTCCGATTCTCCTGAAGCCGCTGCAAGGGAAATTGCAATCCACTTTAAGGATTCGGAAATTGCGGCGTATTCCAGGGTCGATGAGGTCTGTCTGTACGAGTAAAACAGGTTCATCAAAGCCTTTCGTGTCCCGAAGCCTTTCGGGCACGAATCCATGCCTTTGCCTGTAAGATACCTGCAGAACGGGTCCTTTCAGGGTAAATCCGGGACCTTCCGAACCTGCAGCAGCTGGATGCCAGAATGAGGAGGTTTTTGCACATGACTGATAAGAAAAACCTGAGAACTCCTATTGTCTGCGTTATGGGGCATGTTGACCACGGGAAGACAACCCTGCTGGACAAGATTAGGGGGACCGCGATTGTTAGCGGAGAAGCCGGTGCAATCACCCAGCATATCGGGGCAACGGAAGTCCCAATAGACGTGATTGTAAAGAAACTCGGAGACCCGAGACTCCTGGACCGTTTTATGGTGCCGGGTTTGCTCTTTATAGATACTCCCGGGCATCATGCCTTTACAACTCTCAGGAGCAGGGGCGGCGCTCTGGCAGACCTTGCGATTGTGGTTGTGGACGTGAACGAAGGCTTCAAGCCCCAGACTTACGAAAGCCTGCAGATCTTAAAACGTTTCAAGACTCCTTTTGTCATTGTCGCAAATAAGATTGACAGGATCAACGGCTGGACCCCTAACAGGGACATGCCTTTCGCTGCCACTTTCAAAAAACAGAGCGAATATGTCCAGTCTCTGCTTGACAACAAGCTCTATGACGTCATAGGTGAGCTTTACAACCTGGGTTTTGCCGCAGACCGCTATGACAGGGTCACGAACTTCCAGAAAAACCTTGGGGTAATTCCCGCAAGTGCCGTCACAGGTGAGGGCATCCCGGATGTCCTGATGATGCTTCTCGGGCTTGCCCAGAGGTTTCTGGAATCAAACCTGGAGTACAGTGCGACGGGCCCCGGAGTGGGTACCGTGCTTGAGGTCAAGGAAGAAAAGGGCCTGGGCGCAACGGTGGATGTGATCCTTTACGACGGCACGTTGAAGAAAGGGGACACTGTCGTGATCGGAAGCCTGGGCGAACCTATCCAGACAAAGGTAAGAGCCCTGTTAAAACCCAGGGAACTTTCCGAGATCCGCTACGAAAGCAAGTTCATGCAGATTAAAAAAGCGACTGCTGCGGTGGGTGTGAAAATCTCGGCTCCCGGGCTGGAGGATGCCCTTGCAGGCGCTCCCCTCCGGGTGGCTGATGAGGAAACCCTTGAAGAAATCGTTGAACAGGTAAAGTCCGAGATCGAAGAGGTCAGGATTGACACGGATTCCATGGGGATCATGATTAAAGCCGATACAATCGGGTCCCTTGAAGCCCTGGTGCATGAGTTCCAGAAAGAGGAAGTCCCCATCAGGAAAGCCGAGGTCGGAGATATATCCCACAGGGATGTGGTTGAGGTTTCAACGGTAGAAGACCCTCTCTATTCGGTGCTCATCGGCTTCAATGTCAAGGTCCACGCAGACGCGAAGGAGTTTTTGCAGGGAGCCCAGGGAAGCAACGTGAAGGTGTTCACTAACGATGTGATCTACCGCCTGATCGAGGACTACCAGGAATACGTGAAGAAGCAGCAGGAACTGGCCGAAAAGAAGATTTTCGAAACAATCATCCGTCCGGGCAGGTTTAAGATCCTTCCGGGCTGTGTCTTTCGCCAGAGCAAACCCGCAGTAGTCGGGGTCAGGGTGCTCGGCGGGGTTGTCAGGACAAATACCGACGTCATGCTTGAAAACGGAAATGCCGTGGGCAAGATAAAGGGCCTGCAGTCCGCAGGGGATAATATCTCCTCTGCCAAGGTAGGCATGGAAGTTGCAATGGCAATTGACGGGGCAACCGTGGGTCGTCAGATCAAGGAGGATGATTATCTCTTTGTCAACGTACCTGAGAGGCATGCAAAAGTCCTTGAGCATGAGATTTTCGAGTCTCTGTCCTCTGATGAACAGGAAACCCTGGAGCGTTTCCTTGAAATCAAGCGCAAGGGCAATCCTTTCTGGGCGAAGTGACGGCTGGAGATTCGGATTACCGGTAATTATTCAAAATGCAGGACAATATAAGGATACAGGTAAAGGTAATTTAAGGCAAAGGAACCTGAGGAACCATTAGATAAATCTGATATTGGAGGATTCACATGGCAAATTTCAAAGTTGTAGTTTCAGATCCGAAGGAGGCACGTGCTTACCAGGTCGATGTGAAGGATGCTGAAGCAAACGCACTTATCGGAAAAGCAATCGGTAACATCGTTGACGGGTCCCTGATGGGCCTGCCCGGTTACAAGATCAAGATTACAGGCGGCTGTGACGGCAGCGGTTTTGTTATGAAGCCGGACCTTCCCGGGCCCAGGAGACAGAGAGTCCTGGTGGCCGTAGGTGTTGGCTACACCCCTAAAACAAAGGGGCAGCGCAGGAGAAAGATGATGCGCGGCAAGGAAATCGCTCCGGATATCGTCCAGATCAACGCCAAAATCGTTGAATACGGCGAAAAGTCCGTCAAGGCTCTGCTCGGCCTCGAACCCGAAGTTGCCGAAGCTCCTGCAGAGTGAACCGGATAAATTTCGAAGTACTTTAGTTTAAACAAGAAAAAGAGTGATTTTCAGGTCACTCTTATATTCTCTTTTTATTTCCGTTCTTTATTTCC
>DUKH01000028.1:19802-23025 GCA_013329415.1 Methanosarcinaceae archaeon
CGTTCTTTATTTCCGTTCTTTAATTTCGTTTCTTGATTTTCATTTCTTGATTTTCATTTCTTGATTTTCATTTCTTGATTTTCATTTCTTGATTTTCATTTCTTGATTTTCATTTCTGGCAGCATGTTCAGAACTCGTATATTAGCGGGGTGAGCAGGATCACGACAAGGCTCACCAGAATGGTGAGCGGGAGCCCCACCTTGATGTAGTCCTTCGCAGCATACCCCCCGGGTTCAAAGACCATTAGGTTTGTCTGGTACCCGGCGGGGTTGAGGAAGGAATAGCTTGTCCCGAGCATAAGGGCAACCGCGAACGGCATGAAGCTGGTCCCCAGGTCCCCTGCAATAGAGAGCGCAATGGGGAACATGAATGCTGCCGCTGCTGCATTTGTAATGACGTTTGTCATTATGATGCAGCTAACGAAGACCACTGTAAGTGCCACATACGGGTCGCTCCCCCCTATGCTCGAAATCAGGTTGGCGAGAACGTCCGCAAGCCCGCTTTCCGTAACCGCTGCCTCAAGCCCGACGGCGCACCCGAGTACCACGACCGTGTTCCATTCAATGCTTTTTGTCGCCCTCCTGATGCTCATGCAGCCGGTTGCAAGCATGGCAAAGGTTGCCAGCAGCGCAGCGTTGAAGATCGTCAGCAGGCCGAGTGCAGCCGCTGCGACCATTGCTCCGGTGATTACAATTGCTGCAATAGCCCGGTCCGTCCTCTTTACCCGGTAACCTCTAAGGCGCTTGACAATGATAAACTCGGTTTCGTTCCGGTTGTGGTAGAAAAACGAGTCTTCCACCTCAAGCACGGCACTGTCCCCTGCCATGATCCGCACTTCCCGGAGTGGGAGATCCAGTGGTTCTCCTGACCTGGAAATTGCCACTATTGCTGCCTCATAAGGTTCTTCGGTCTCAGGGAGGTCTTCAATGCTGCGGCCGACAACCGAACTCCTGGGCGAAATAACCACCTCCACAAGGCGGTGCCGGTGCCTTTCGGCCTGCATCGGGAAGAGGGTGTTGAGAGGGGTTAGCCCGATGGTCGCCCAGAGTGCAGGCAGCCCGTCGGCATTTGTGAAAAAGGTCAGGATATCCCCTGGCCTGAGCACGAAGGAAGGCTCTATCAGGTGTTTTTCTTCTTTCCCCCTCCGGACCGAGTTCAGGGAATACCCTGTAGGAGAAGAAAATCCTGCTTTTTCAAGGGTCTTTCCCGCAAGGTAAGAATCTTCCTTAATAAGGAACTCAGCCCTGTAGAGCCGCCGTTTTATCTCCTCTTTTTCTTTTATGGCGTGTTTGGGAAGGAGTTTTGTGCCGATGAAGAAGAGGAAGACAATGCCAGCGATAGCCACCGGAAGTCCCACGATAGTCGGCACGAAGATGGTAATTCTTTCCAGTACGGGGGCTCCGGGGTCATTCCTGGCAATTTGCTCGAGCACCAGGCCTGCGATGATCAGGTTCGAGGAGGTGCCAATGAGGGTGGAAGCCCCTCCGAGTATGGAAGCGTAGCTCAGGGGGATATAGATTTTCGAGGAATCGAGGCCTGTAGACCTGGAAAGGTCCCTTACCACCGGGATCATCATGGCAACCAGCGGCGTGTTATTAAAAAATGCGCTCCCGGCTGCCACGGGAGGCAGGATCTTGAACTGGGCTCCAAGCACCGATTTTGGCAGGCCCACAATCCTGTCCGAGATCATCGTGATGGCTCCGGTGGAGTACATCCCCTCGGCAATCATGAAAAGTACGGCAACGGTCAGCACACCCTGATTGGAAAATCCTTTCAATAAATCTTCTACCGGAGCAAGTCCGAACGTTATCGCGGCTGTGAGAGCTCCAAGGAAGATTACGTGAGCCGGGGGTCTGGAGGATAAGAGCAGTGCAAAAGTAGCTGCAAGAATCCCTGCGGTAATCCAGGCTTCAGCTGTCATCATAAATGCTCACCCCCCGTTTTGCGTCTGTGCAAAGAATTTATGTTTGAAGCAGCTCACGTCAGCCCTTTACTTTACGCCGGCCTGCCGCTTCATAATGATCTCCCTCATTAATTATATGCAATCTTTTATATTAATGTATACACCAGGGTTCACATCTTTCTTCTTATTCCTCAATGTCCTCTCATTATTTCCCGGCAAGTAACGTCGTAGAGATCAGGGTCAATAATAAAAGAAGAACGGTTAAAAAAGAGACTGTAATGAGCTTGAAATAGGCTTTTTCAAAGGCTTTTTTATGACCAGTATCTTAAAGCTGGACCATTAATTATCCATATTTTTCTACCAAATTCTGATAAGAAGGGTTTATGCTATAAATTATATTTTTTCCTTTTTTTGTTTCATTTATGAGCCCTGTCTCTTTAAGGTTTCTCACATACCAGCTAATCGTAGCTCTGGAAACTCCAATTTCACATGCGAGAGTTGCATTTGTATTACACCTGCCATTTCGTATTTCTGAGATTATCCTTTGATTCGTTGTGTTTTGAAGGGCAGAAATAACTTTTTTTTCTTCTTCACCAAAAGTGGAATTATTCTGGAAATATCTTGTTTTCCCGAATTCTCTATAGACTTCTATTTTGTTGTGGGTTTCCAGGATTTGTAAGTGATACTGCACTGTCCCCTTATTCAAACTCATTTTTTTCGTAATTTCGCTAAGATAGGCCCCAGGTCTGGATTTAATGTGGGTATAGATGCTATACCGTTTCAGATTATCAAGTACATTTATGTGATCTGTACTCTGGAACCCAAGTATTGGGAAAATAAGCTTTACAGGATATAGCAGCATATCTGTTGCCGATAAAATATTTACCGCAGCCAGCCAGAGCAGAAACTGCCAGTAGATTGTAAAGTCCTTAAGTTCTATTACTTCTTCTCCGTTAATTGAGGCTCCAGATTGATCACTTGGAAATGGGCTTACAATATATTCCGTAGCCTCCGCTGTTGTTGTCAATAGAAAAAAAAGTAAACAGAAAATAAGCTTTTTTTCAAGCTTAGTGCTGGTATACGTTGAACGTATATTCTTCGGTCCCACTAACCGATTCCCCGTAAACTTTGAACTTCCAGGTTCCCTGTTCCACGTATCCCTGGGCAGGGTCTATACTAAGATGTATCCTCCCGTTTACGGTTCCATCAGAATTATCATGGTAAGTCCCGAGGTTACTTCCTGAGGGGGTAGAGATACTGAGAGTAAGGGAATCACTTGTATCTCCCCAGTTCAAATCCACTTCCAGATAATTTACTCCT
>DUKH01000127.1:0-6371 GCA_013329415.1 Methanosarcinaceae archaeon
GTCTTCCGTGGTTATAATGTAATTATAACTATAACTATAACTGTAAATATAAATATATATAAGTGTAAATATTTACATTCAGGACTATAATTCAGCTAAAATCGTAAGTGTGAATTATATGGCATAAGTCGGGGATTCCCGGGGGTACTCGCCGACCCTGCCTCTAAAATAGGATTAAAACAATATTCCGGCTGAGGGTAACATGAGCGATGCATCCGAATTCTCAGGGAAAAGCCGGACCGTTCCGGAAATTCAGGCAAAAATTGATTCAGGGGACGCTGTAGTCCTTACAGCGGTGGAAATCAGCGAAAAAGTCCGGGCAGGAGAAGAGGTCCGCTTTGAAGATGTGGACGTGGTCACCACTGCCACCCGCGGGATCATGAGCGGGACGTACGCGGTCCTTTCTTTCAAGGTTTCTGAACCTGATTCCTTTGTCAGGGCTTCAGAGGTCCTCTTAAACGGGGTCCCGGCAGTTCACGGGCCCTGCCCTAACGAAAGGTTGGGGGTCCTGGACCTTGTCGTGCTCGGGACGGCGCACAGCGAGACTGACCCACGCTATGGAGGAGGACACCTCTTCAGGGAGCTGGTTGAAGGAAAACGTATCAGTGTTGATGTTACGACCAGTGGCGGGGAATCTTTCACAGCCGAAACCTCGCTTGCCGAAATGCCTTTTGCAAGGCTCTATGCCACAAGGCATGCTTTCAAGAACTACAAAGCCTTCGTAAATCCCGGAAAAGATTCTTTAAATACTATTTTCCACGCCCTTCCTTTTGAAGGCGAATTCAAGGAACTGACTTTCTGCGGCTGTGGGGAGTTAAACCCGATTGAAAATGACCCCGGGCTTGAAACCATAGGCATCGGGACAAGGGTCCTTCTCAACGGTGCGGAAGGTTTTGTGACAGGCTCGGGCACCCGGAGCTCTCCGGAAAACCCTAACCTTGCCGGTTTCGCTGACCTGCACGGCATGAAACCCGGGTACATGGGAGGTTTTGTAACTTCAGGGGGGCCCGAAATAATCAACACCTGGGCAGTCCCGATCCCCGTGCTGCACCCGGGCATGCTTGATAACATCCTCAAGGTGGACAGGGAAATTCCCCTCCAGCTGGTAGACGTTGCCGGCAGGTTGCCTCTTTGCGGGATCACTTACGGGGATGTCTGGGACGATACGGACTTCACGGTCCGCTATGAGCCGGAGAAGTGTCTGGGCTGTGAGCCCTGCCCCGTGGAAGAAGCCTGCCCCATGGGCGCAATTACCCGAAAAGGGGACAGGACCGTCCATAACCGCTACCTCTGCTTTAACTGCGGGCTCTGCGTCTCCAGGTGCAAAGGGGGAGCCTTCGTGGCAAAGCTTGGCTCTGTCCGCTGCACAACAGGGGGCTGCATGCGCGAAATCAAGGTGACTCTGCGCCAGTCCGACCGCGCAAGGGCCGTGAAAGCTGCAGAAGAACTCAAAAAAGAGGTCCTTTCAGGAAAGTTCAGGATAACGGCGCCGGTGGAAAAAATAAGGTTCCCCTGATCTCAGAGGGGATTCCTTTTCCCGGTTTTTATGTTTTTATATTTTTTCCATTTTTCTGTTGTTTTTCTGGCTTTTCTTCGCCTGGCTTTTCTTCGCCTGGATTTTCAGCTTAATTTTTCAGCCTGGCTTTTCAGCTTTCGTCTCTCAGGGCTTTTATGAAACGATCGGTGACCTGTGCCGGGCTGAGGGGGATGTTCGGGGCTTTTGTGTTTCCTGGCTTGAGGATCACATGGAGGAAGGAGGTCTGCCTGGCACTCAGGGAATCTTTGTAGAGGTATGCTAGCTCCTCTTCCGTGTTGACCTTATGCGTGTTCGGGATCCCGCAGGCGTTTGCCAGGATTTCCAGGTCGATATAGCGCAGAGCACAGGTTTCCTGGGAACCGGTGGAGCCGTAAGCCCCGTTGTCAAGGGCAATGATGGTCAGGTTTCCCGGGGCTTCCCTGCCTATTTCCAGGAGGGCGTTGGGGTTCATGAGGAGACTTCCGTCCCCGTCGAATACCGCCACCTGGCGGTCCGTGCAAAGCGCAAGGCCGAGCCCTATGGAGGAGACGAGTCCCATGGACCCGAACATGTAAAAGTTAAGGTCCCGGTCCCTGGCAGCGTAGAGTTCCTTGCAGGGGACACCGATGTTCGTTACCGTGATTTCCCCGTCCAGTTCGGCTGCCACGGCTGAGATCGCGTCGTTCCGGGCCATGAGGGGTTTGAGGACTTTCTGGGTAAGGCGGAATTTGCAGACCTTTTCTTTTTTCGGCACTTCCGGGGTTTCCAGGGCTTCCCAGGCACAGCAGGTCGACCCTTCCCAGGTCTTTGGGGAGACCAGGGCAACGTGGGGACGGGAGTTTTCGTATGCGTCCCGGATAACATCCTCAAGGAGCCCTATTTTTTCCGGGCTGTCTATGATTGTATATGCGATCCCTGCCCCTTCGAGAATCCCGGGGAGGTGGGTCCCCAGCGGGACCTGGGCTTCGATGCCTTCCTTGTAGACTCCTCTCCAGCTGCTAAGGATCGGGAGGGGGATTCCGCAGACGATGTTCAGGGACTCCAGGGCATTGATCATGTTCCCGAGCCCTGTGCTCTGGATCAGCATCATGGGCTTTCCCCCTGCCATGTACGCCCCGGCGCAGATCCCGATTCCGTTTTCTTCCCTGGTTAGCTTGATTTCCCGGAAATTTTCCGATACCAGAGGCAGCAAGTTCTTGATCCTGTCACAGGGTAAGGTTGCTGTAAGGTCGATGCCCTCTTTTTTCATTATGGATATTACTTCTTCTTCCGGTGTCTGCATTTCCATAAATATGGCTCCTGTTCTGTTTTCCTTTTTCGTTTTTAGTTCTCTTTATCCTTTTAGTTCTCTTTATCCTTTTTCAGCTCATTGATTCTTTTTCAGCTGATCAGGTCTTCAAGAGGCACATCCGGGTTTTCGGCTGTAGCTACAGGAGCTATTGGAATCGGAGTAAGGTCTTCCTTGAGCCGTTCGAACCCGCCGCCTGCGATGTTCAGGAGGATCACGTCGTCTTTTGCGACGTTTCCGGCGTCTACGGCTTTAAGGAGAGAGGCAGCTCCGACTGCGGAGGGGGGCAGGATGTCGATTCCTTCCAGGGCTTCGAAGAGCTTCTTTGCCTCCAGGGCTTCTTCTCTGGTGATCCCGTACATGAGCCCGTCCGTATCGGTGAGTGCGTCGTAGAGCCCTCCGTTGACCGCATAGGGCGGGACGCGGTTGGTCAGGACCGAGGCATAGGTCTCTGCTATCTGCTGCTTTGCGTCCGGCATGTCGAGTTCAGGAATGATTTCCCTTCTCCCGGCTTCCCAGGCCCGGTACATCGGTGCAAAGGGCAGGTTCTGGGCGAGCTGGAGTTTGGGCAGTTTGATCCCGAAACGCCCGTCAGCCTGCAGGCGCAGGGCAGCTTCCCAGACCGAAATTCCTCCAGTGCCGCTTCCAATTGCCTGGAAGTAGTGGTCCGGCATTTTCCCTATGGTCACGGCGGCGTCTACCATTACCGTGCCCATGCCGTCCCTGCGGGCGACGTTCCTGGCTCCTCCCTCAGAGACCATGCCCGGGAGTTTTGCGAGCCTGCCCGCCAGGTTGATGGCGTCAGTGTAGTCGTTTCCGGGCGCCATCCGGATCAGGTGAACGGAATCGGTGGGCTCTTCAGGCAGCCAGAGTTTCGGGACCCCTGAGTCCGGGACAACGATATAGACGTCCGTCCCTGTCAGGGCTGAGACGTGGGCAAAAGCCCTCCCCGTATTTCCGGCAGAAGCCAGGACAATGGCTTTACCGCCTGTTTCTTTCAGGAACTGCATGGTAGGGTGGGCTTCGAGTTCCTTGAAACTGCAGGTCTTGATTAAAGCTTCCTTCTCTGGCCAGTACCCGCTAAAGCCGATATAGAGGTTCGAAAGCCCCAGTTCCCTGGCAAGGGCCTCGCTTTTATAGGTGATGGGTCCGGCTTCGGTCGTAAGTTCCTCCCGGACCGGAAGCCAGGAGTGGAACCTCCCTATTCCCGGCCGGGCTCTCAGTTCCAGTTTCTTTTCATAGTAATCCGCCCGTAAAAGAGAGTCATCGTTTTTGCAGCTAAGCCTGTACTGCTCTCCGTATTCGGTCCCGCATTTCAGACATTTTAACGTGAATCTTCCCATTGCTATCAAAGGAAAAATTGGGCATTTCCTGTTAAATATATGTTCCTAAAAAGAATGAGAAATGTCCTTTATGTGTAATCTTTTGAAATAAAAGGGAAAATTCCGGAAAAAACTAGACATGACCTGGTAGCAGGATGTGACCTGATATGCAGGATATGCCGGGGCCGGTCTCAACCATAAAATGTGTTCGGGGTTTCTTTTGCGTTTTCGGCATTCCGCCGGGACCCGTCCGGGAACACAAGAGTGAGCATGTCGGGCTTCATCCCCAGTTGCCGGGTGTCATGGAGGTAGTAATCGTTGCTTTGCCTGGAAATGTCTTTTACAAGGACTTTTGCATGGGTCCTCCCGATTTCCTGGATTGTGACCTCATTGAAATCAAAAAAGATTTCCTTAATTTTCGGTTCCAGATGACTGCTCCCGAATAAAAACATGTAAACCTGAGCAAAGGGGCTGAGATGATATTCAATTATGACCTCGGCATCGGTCTTATCAAATTCAATAGTGACCTGGTCAAGGTGGATGTACTTTCCTTCCCTGAACTCCTCCATATCAATCCCGGGAGATACCTTGAACGCCATGAGGGACGCTGAGATGATCAGGGCAATTGTAATTATGGCTGTGGCTTTCATGACTCCTGTTGGATAATCATTCTCTTTGTTAATATTTCTTTCCTGCGAAAGAAATGCCGGGAAATACCGGCTGATTCCAGCAATATTGAAGATTCTGAGATGCTGGATATTCTAAAGATTCTGATTGTACTGGATATTCTGAGGTCCTGGAGATTTTGGAAGCAATAAACCGTTTTATCAATGCGGTTTACTCTTCCTTTTTCCCTTTGCGTTTTACTCTTCAGTTTTCTCTTCGGCTATCTTTTCTTCTGCCTTATCTTCCAGCTTCCCTTTTTCCCTGAGTTCCCTTAGCTTTTCCAGGGTCATGTCGTAGTCTGCTTTGTATCCCTGGTTTTCCTGGTCGCTGGCAAGGAGTTTACCGCGGATTTCCAGGGCTTTTACCATGTTTTGCTCAGCTTCTTCTTTGAAGCCGTTTTTACCCTGCATAACTCCGAAGTTCATGTATGCGGTTCCCAGGTAGGACTGGTAGAGGTTATTTTCCGGCTCTTTTGCAAGGAGTTCCCCGTAAGTTTCCAGTGCCCGCCTGAATTGTTTCTCGCTTTTCTCAGTTTTTCCCAGCTCCGAGTACAGGTTCCCCAGGTTATTTGAGGCCATGCCGAGGTGGGTCAGGTAGGTGCTGTTTCCGCTGTCCTTTTCAAGCAGTTTCTCAAGCATTTCCAGCGCCCGCTCAAAGTGCTTTCCAGCCTCTTCCGGCTGCTTCAGCTCCTTCTTCAGGGTCCCCAGGTTATTGTTGACCGCAGCAACGCAGGTCTGCGCGTCTACATTCCCCGGATCTGCGGCAATCATCCCGTCCGCAGCCTCAGCAGCCCTTTCGTAAAGCCCGAGAGCGTCCCTGTGAAGCCTCAGGGCCTGCATGAAGCTCCCCCTGGCATAGAGTACATTGTATAGGATGTACGGGTTTCCCGACTCTGTCGCAAATTTTTCAGCTTCCGAAAAAGTCTTCAGTGCCTCATTAAATCTGCCTTTCTTGACCAGTCCCATGCTCTTCTCAAGTAATCTCTCCGCCCGGTCAATTTTCTGTCTCGACATAAAATAAACGTCCATTTTATTTTTTTATATACGTTTTGATTTTATCCCGCTCACTTCCAATAATTTAAAATACAGCCAGGATAGAGCTAGGTGTATCTCACAAACCCTTATAAGCAATTTCATAATCCATCCCAAACCCGTAAAAGGAGATCCAGAATGAGCAAAAAAATTAACTACATCTGCCCCAAATGCGGCAACACCTCCTACGATACCGGCGAAATCCGCACAACCGGCGGCACAATCAGCAAACTCCTCGACGTCCAGAACAAGAAATTCACCCACGTATCCTGCAAACGCTGCAAGTACACCGAATTCTACCAGGCCGACAGCAGTATGCTGGGAAATATTTTCGACCTGTTCACGTAAAACCGGAGCAGCGTTGGTCGTGGCAGCGCTGGCCGTGGCGGGAGTTTCTGAGGAAACTTTCCGGCTATCCTTTTTTGAATCTGTTTGATTGCTATTAGCCCGGGCTGGGTGAATAGGTGTATCAAGTGGACTTTTTCACGCTCGACGCAGGAGAGCGGCCTGAGCAGGAAAATGGAATAAGAATAAGAAGAATAAGAAGA
>DUKH01000127.1:6680-16062 GCA_013329415.1 Methanosarcinaceae archaeon
AGAATAAGAAGAATAAGAAGAAGTAGAAGATTTTAATGGCCTGGCGTTTCCACTTATTAAGTGGTTTTTTTCAGCCCGGTTTTTCTGTGTGATGATCGGGTCATTTTTCAAAGTGCTTCGAGCTCTTTTTGGGTGAGTCTGATTTCTTCTTTCAGTTTTTCGTCCTCGGGCTCTTTTTTACTCAGGATTTTCAGGATATCAAGCGCTTTTTCGAAGTATTCTTTTGCTTCTTCTTTTTCCCCTTTCTTAGAAAACAGGGTTCCGAGGTTGTTGAGGGTCATCGCTGTATCTGAGAGGTATTCTGAGTTTTCTGGGTGATTTTTGAGGAGGGGGGAGTAGGTTTTGAGGGCTTCTTCGTATTTTTCTTTTGCTTCTTCGGGTTGGCCCATTTTTGAGAGCAGTTCTCCGAGGTTGTTGAGTGTGTTTCCGACGTACATCTGGTAGAACTTGTTTTCGGGATGGAACTCGAGTTGTTTCCGGGAGGCTTCTATGCCAATTTCATAGCACTGCTGGGCGAATAGGAAGTTGTCTGCTCTCAGGAAGATATTGCCGAGGTTTCCGATGTTGTTAAGGTTCATGTGGAGGGTATCAAGGTAAAGTTTGTTTTCCTGGTCTGTTTCATGGAATTTTTCGCAGGTTATTAAAGAAAAAATGTAGGTTTCCAGGGCGTCTTCAAGCCTGCCCAGGGACTGCAGCAGTTGTCCTCTCGTTTTTAAGGCGAGGAACAAAATGGCTCCGTCTTTTGCATCCTGTGCGGCTTTTTCGGCTTTCCGGAGGGATTCGAGGGCTTCTTCGTTTTTTCCTTTCTGTATCAGGTCCAGGGTTTCATTGAAGTTTTTTACTGCTTCTTCTCTCAATTTCTCGGGGCTCTCGGACATGCCAAAAAAATAGGTTTGTACTGTTTTATAGGTTGTGTTTTCATCTACTTCCCTTCTCCCTTCCTCCCTCAACTCCCTTCTATATTGAAAAAAGATTAATTATTTTGAGTTACATGGGCGGTTTTTTAGTCGCTAAGAGCCTGAAGTCGCAGGGTCGGGTGAAATTCCAATTCTTCTTTTATTTCATTTTCAGGGGCATGTTGCTCTCCTGCGTCGAGCGTGGGCGGGCACGGATGCCAGGTTCAGGCGGTTCCCCGTGAATATCGATGTCATTTCGTGAAAAAGAGGGTGTGGAATTTTTTGCGGCTGGAATGAAAAAAAGGTTGGTGTGAAAATTGGTTTTTGATTCGATTGTCCTGTGTGACGAAATAGATTTATTCATCTGGTATCAGGATTGAACAGCACTTTTTCTTCATTTCCTCAACGGTAAGCTCATTCAAATCCCGAATGTGTTTGTGCATGAGTGGTGAGAATGCCTTTATTGTTGCTTGTTTTTCTTCACCATTGAGTATTTCTTTGAGTTCAGCGCGATTCCCGCAACTTTCAATTGTTTCAAGCAGTTGAATGAATTTCCTTGCCTCATCTTCCGAACCGCTGAGAATTTCGTTTTTCTCGAAGATATGGATAAGCCGTGTTTTTATCGGGACCTGTCCAACTTGGGTATCCCTTGCAGCATTGAAGTCTTTATTGATTGAAGCAATCAGGATAAATTGCTCAATTACGTTGCCAACCGGACTTATTATGCCTTCATCCTGCCCCTTATCATCCTGCTCCTTATATGTGGCCTTGTCAAGGGTTGAAACAATCCCCGTGGAACCCCCGCGTATTTTCTTGTCATCTCCCAGGGTAAAGACCCCATTTGCCATGACAAATGCCCTGTTTCCGGCACACATCGGGTTTTTGAGGTCGCCTTTTGCCGTGTCATAGAACCTGCCCGGACTCGGGTTTGTCTGTGGTACAAGTATTATATCGCAGGCGGGGATCAAGCGCTGCCTCAGAGCGGAATTCAGATACTCGTAGCAGATCACGACTCCGACATTAAGGTTGTCCCGAAGCCTGAAGATGTGGTTCACCTTGCCGGCTTTCATGCCTTCATCAAAATAGAGTTCCCTTTCTTCCCTGGCTCCCAGCAGTTTCTCATTATGCACAATCCTTGAAGAAGGAATGACAACCGGAGATATATTCTTCCTCAAATCTCCATCCTCAAACTCCCGGCAGAACAGTTTTCCATACTCCGGAAGCTTCCTTTCCGTCACATAATGGCTGCCTGCAACCACCATAATCCCGTTTTCATCAGCATATTCCTTAATTTTTTCCAGGTAATCAAAAGGAATGGAAAACTCCGGGAAAACCACAATATCCGCTTCCCCCTTCACAGCATCCAGAACTGCCATAACTTTTCGATGATAGGCATCATCAACTGTGAGTTTCACAACGGAGTTTTCACCGTAAGCATGATACTTCAATTGGACAGCCGCAATTCGCAAATCCCTATCAACGCAAACGCCATTGCAGCAGTCACACTGGAATATTCTGGTTTTGTTGTCTCTTCCAACGCTTTCAAAATAGTCAATTGGCCTTATAACCGGCTTTTTCTGTCCCGGAGTAGTGAACGATATTTCGTCTTCACCCTGCGGGAAGTATCCAATCTTCAGGTAATCGATTTCGAGCAAGTTGTTTTTTACTTCTTCGGGGGTCAAAGTTCTGTTTAGCAGAGTTTTGTTACCTGCTTTGATAATTAATTTCCCTTTCACTTTCTCAGGGTCGTCAAATATAACCTTAAGCTTCCAGTTCTCATAAAACACGTTTGGGCTGAACGGCTCTTCAAAATAATCCTTTATCTTTTCGTGAACATGCCCAAATAAATTTTCAAGCGCCTTATATTCGATTGCACTGACCCTGTCATCAAGTTCCTTCAGGAGCTCTTTGCGCGTCATTTTGTTTTTTTCTTCAAAAATATGTGGGATATTCTCAAAAGAAACCCTTATGCTGGGGTTAACATCCTCGGGGAGAGTTTCGACAACCTTCCTGATTAGTTCTTTCAATTTTGGAACGTCCACTTCTTCAAATTTCTCTACACCTTCAAGAATCTTAAGCAGCCCGATATATACACAGAAGCACAAATTTGCTTTATCGTAGGTCTCTCTCGCATTCCTAAACTGTTCCACTGCCTGTCTGAGAAGTTCCAGTTCCGGCTTTCTGGAAGCAAGCGCCTCATTTACAAGTTTTCTTCCCCTAAGGTAGCAGACAGCAGAAGAACATAATTTTGAAACAGTTTCATCTTGTTCCATTTCCTTCAGCTTTTCAACCGCCTGAAGAGCTTTTTCATACTCTTTAGCTCTCTTCTCGGAATTACCTTCAAGTCCCACATTCTTCATCAAAAAATCAATATATGCACTCAGACCTGCTTCCGTTACCAGCTTTCGTTCGTGCCTTAGTTTATAGCTGACAAAGAAATCCTGATTTTTTTTGCATATCTGATAAGCATCTCTCAGGTACTTCATCTGATTGAAGGGGCTAGTTTCCTTTTCCGCCTGTTCTGAGTTCAGCTGGATAAGCTTTATTATTGTACCTGATTTTCTACCTACAGTCAGGTACTGCATGGGTTCAGTATATATTCCAAGTGCTTTTTCATATCTTTCTTTTGCTTCTTCTACGTGACCCATAATTTTAAGCAGGTCTCCGAGATTTACGAGTACCATTCCCACATTTGCTTGATTCTCTATATTTTTTGGGTTCTTTTCAAGTATTTTTTCATCAATTTCTAATGCTCTTTCATACTTTTGTTTTGCTTCTTCAAAGAATCCTTTATATTTAAGCAAGTTTCCAATATTATTTAATATCGTACCCACATCTGCTTGGTCTTCTATACCTTTCGGGTCATTTTCAATTATTTTTTCTTTAATTTCTAATGCTCTCTCATACATTTTTTGGGATTCTTCAATAAGCTCCGATACAAAAAACAAATTTCCGAGATTGGTAAGTGTCATACCCAAACTTGATATGTACTCTGCGTTTTTTGGGTCATTTTCGAGTAATATTTTCCTGATTTCTAGTGCTTTTTCAGATTTTTCTCTTGCTTCTTCGGTAAGTCCAGTATAAGCTAGTAAAACTCCAAAATTGTGGAGCGTGTCTCCCAAATCTACTTGATACTTCACATTCTTTGGGTTCGTCTCAAGAAGTCTTTCTTGAATTTTTAATGCTCTTTCATACAGCTGTTTTGCTTCTTCAAATTGCCCCATTATATAAACAAGAAACGTTCCGAATCCACAAAGAGTTGTTCCAATATTTGCTTGGTACTCTGCGTTTTTTGGACTTCCCTCAAGTAGCTTTTCGTAACTTTCAAGTGCTCTTTCGTATTTCTCTTTTGCTTCTTCAATACATCCCATATCTCTGAGCAAGTTTCCCAAGTTGTTGAGTGTAGTTGCAGAATAAACTTGACAAAAATCATCCTCTGTTTTTGAAATTAATGCTTTTTGAGCAATTTCTAACCCAAATTCATAGGATTTTTTTGCTTGTGGGTATCTTCTCATTTTTGTTAAGATATTACCAATTGTTCCTACGTTTTTGAGGTTACTCTGGAAGCTTTCTTTGTAAAACTTATTATATGGATCATTTGAGAGAATTTTTTCATTAGCTTTTAAGGCAAGAACATAGATTTCTAAGGCTTCTTCGTATTCTCCCATGTTCTGCTTTAAATGTCCTTTTACGCTATAGGAGCGAAACAAAATGTCATCATCTTTAAGTTGCTGTGAGATTTCTTCAGCTTTTTGTAGGATTTCAAGAGCTTCTTCATACTGTCCTTTTTGTATCAATTGTGAAGTTTTTTTGAAATTTCTTTCAGCCGAATCTCTCAAACGCCTTGACATGCTGAAAAAATAGGTGTATAATATTTTATAGGTTGTGTTTTCATTTCCTCCCTTTCTCCTCCCATCCCCAACTCCTTTTTATATTACTAAAAGCTAAATTATAGATGTGCAGAGTTCCATATCTTTCTTTTAACCTGCATTTCTTGACATTGCCACTTCAATCTATATTTGGGGAAAATATCCGGGAAGAGGGAAATCCAGCGTGGAGCAGGAAGTAGAACGGGAAAGGGAAATCAAAGCAGAAATTAAAAGAGGGGGAGACATTCCGGAAAAGGGCAGGAAAGCCCCCTCCGGAAAAAGCAGATACGAAAAACCATACCACCTACTTGTGGCTATCTTCCTCGGAGCCATTCTCCTTTACACCTTCTATATAGGTCAGCTCCTCTGGGGCATAATCACCGACGTCCTCATCCTGAGGCTGTTCTTCCTTATGAGGCAGGAAAGGCGCTATTTCCTGGAATGCGACCTTAATGAAGACGAAGCCGGAACCCCGCATGACCCCCAGATGAAGCGGAAGGTCAGGGTGGCAAACATAATGCTCACGTTGTTCGTGCTCGGACTGGTCATCTACTCGTATTTCACTTATCAGTTAATCTGGGGAATTGTTGGCGGGCTGATGATCCTGCTCTACATGCATATGCTACTCTTTTCGGGCGATAACCTTTGAAACAGGAGCTGGTGTGGTTAAGGTGCTGATATTCGGTGTCCGGGTGTTGGAATGGAAATAAGCGGAAAAAGAGGTTTTGCCGGGCTTTGATGTTGAGGGGGCGGCGTTTCAATCGCTGAGAACCTGAAGGTACGGGGTTCGGTTGAAGTGGATTAGTTTTCGCATTGATTTTTCAGGGGCTGTGAATCATAGTGTCTGGAAGTTGGAAGTCGTGATGTTGGTTGAAATTCCACTTCTTCTTTTATTCCATTTTCAGGGAAAGGCCGTTCGCCTTTGGCGAACGTGGGTGGGCATGGTGCTGAAACTCAGCGGTTGCTTCGGGTTTTAAAATAATCTAGTCCGCTTGAGTGAGCGTAGCGAGCGAAACGGACCGCGTACTGCCGAGGCGCAATTCGGCTGGTACTGTGCTGGGTCTGGCCGGTTCCCGGGGTACATCGATAATGGTTTGTAATACGGGGGTGGGAATCTATCTCTTTTTTGGAATGAAAAAAAGGTGAGGTGAATGAGATTTCAGCCTTGAATGCCAATTGGAATGAAAAAAAGATGGAAAGGGTTGGTCCGGAGCTCAGAGACCTTCCAGGCGTTCCCGGGTTAGGGTGATGGCTTCTTTGATTTTTTCGTTGTCCGGCTGGTCTTTCAGGAGGGTTTCCTGGATTTCGAGGGCTTTTTCGAGTTTTTCTCTGGCTTCTTCAGCCTTTTCGGGGTCCATCTGTTTGAGGCAGTTTCCTAGCTGGCTGAGGGTGGTGGAGAGTTCTGCCTGGTAGCCGGGGTTGTCGGGTTTTTCTTCGAGGAATTTGGTGTAGATTTCGACTGCGGCGTTCAGGACTTCCTCGGCTTCATCGTAGGAGGCGGTTTCGGTGAGGAGGGCGCCGTAGTTGTTGAGGATTTCACCGGCAGAGGTGCGGAATACGGAGTTTTCGGGGTCCCTGGTGAGGAGTTTGGCGTAGATTTCGCGGGAGAGGGCGTAGGATTCGGCGGCTCGGGGGTGTCTCCTTTGCTTTTCAGGAGGTTTCCCATGCTGCTCAGGGTTGTGCCCATATAGTGCTGGTAGTCGGAGTTTTCGGGGTCTTTTTCGAGGAGGGTGCCGCCGACTTCGAGGGCCTTTTCGTAGGTTTCGAGGGCTTCGTCGTACTTCTTTGCGGAGTAGAGGATTCCGCCGCGGGTGAAGAGGATGTAGTAAAGGGCATCCGTGGAGTTTGCGGATCGGGCGGACTTTTCGGCCCGGTCGAGGGTCTCAAGGGCTTTGTCCAGGTTGCCTTTCTTGATCTGGCCCACGGCTTTGTGAATCTGTTTGAGGAGGAGGAGGTTTTTTACTTTACTTCTAGCCATAGAGGGAGTTCCCCTCTATTTTTTTAAATAACTGTCGATATCGTCTTTGCGGAAAATTCGTACCCGAAATCCCGTAAAATTATCCTTCCGGGCATTTTTTCCGGGCTGAAACGCAATTATCAAATAGTATATAATAAATGATGGGCATATAGCGTATATAATGTATATAACGTATATACAAGCGCAGGTTAATTATATATACCATATGTAAATATAATCGCCCGGAGTACAATTGGGATTACAGTAACTCTTTGAGATCCGGTTACCGTAACATCCAGCTTTTTGATCATCATTTTGTCACTGAGTTTGTTATTTTTTCGAAAGCGTCAGGTATATATTAAAATGGAAACGTCTATTTAATAACGTTATAATATGTGAGCTAACCATGGAGAATAATGTTAATCAGAACATGGACGAGTCTAAAGAGAGGGTGGACGAGTCTCTTCATAAAATGGACGAGCGAGACGACGTTAGCCTGGAACTGGACGAGTCTGAAGCCGACCGGAAAGTGAGTGAGCCGGAGGTGAATGAGCCGGAAGCAAACCAGAAGGTGGGCGAGTCTGACCAGAACACGGACAAGCCTGAGGCTACGCATTTAGAGGAGTCCGACCTTCAAGACGATGATGTTGATATCGATTTCCACTTTGAGGAAACTTCGAATATCGACGTCCCGAAACTCCTGATAGACCAGGTGCTCGGGCAGGAGCACGCGGTCGAGGTCGTGAAAAAAGCAGCCAGCCAGAGGCGGCATATCATGATGATCGGGACCCCGGGTACGGGTAAGTCTCTCCTTGCAAAAGCGATGGCGGAGCTCCTTCCTAAAGAGGAACTCAAGGACATCCTTGTGTACCCGAACATGGAAGACCTGAACAACCCGAAGATCAGGGAAGTTCCGGCCGGGAAGGGCAGAGAAATCGTCATGGCTCACAAAATGGAAGCAAGAAAGAAAGCCCAGGCCCGGAACATGCTCATGATGCTCTTCGTGGTGGGCATTATTATTTACTCTTATTTTGTCGGACAATTACTCTGGGGAATCATTGCCGGCATCATGATTCTCATGCTGACCCGCCAGTTCCTGCCAAAAGAGGAAATGATGATCCCGAAACTGGCGGTTTCCAACTATGACAAGGAACACGCACCTTACATTGACTCAACCGGAGCCCACGCAGGGGCTCTCCTCGGGGATGTCAGGCACGACCCCTTCCAGTCCGGAGGGCTTGAGACCCCGGCCCACGACCGTGTGGAAGCCGGCGACATCCACAAGGGCCACAAAGGGGTGCTTTTCATCGATGAAATCAACACCCTCAGGCTTGAATCCCAGCAGAGCCTTCTGACCGCGCTGCAGGAAAAGGAGTACCCGATTACCGGGCAGTCCGAGCGGAGTTCCGGAGCCCTTGTTAAGACCGAACCCGTGCCCTGTGACTTTATCATGATCTCTGCAGGAAACCTTGATGCGGTCCAGAAAATGCACCCTGCTCTCCGGTCCAGAATAAAAGGTTACGGGTACGAAATCTACATGCGGGAGTCCATGGAAGACACCGCTGAGAACCGGAAGAAACTGGTCCGCTTCGTAGCCCAGGAAGTTGTCCGGGACGGGCATATCCCTCACTTTGACGAGGGTGCCGTAAAGGAAATTATCCGGGAAGCCCGGAGAAGGGCAGGCCGGAAAGGTCACCTTACTCTGAAACTCCGTGACCTCGGCGGGCTTGTCCGTGTGGCAGGAGATATCGCTCGCTCCGAAGAAGCTCCCCTTACGAAAACCGAGCACGTGCTTGCCGCAAAGCGGATAGCCAGGTCCATCGAACAGCAGCTTGCCGACCGTTACCTGGAACAGAAGCAGGACTACTCGTCTTTCCTGAGAAGCGGCGCAGCCGTTGGCAGGGTCAACGGGCTTGCTGTCATGGGAGGAGACTCCGGGATCGTGCTTCCAATCGTATCCGAAGTAACCCCCGCAATGTCAGGGGGCGAAGGGCGTATTATCGCAACCGGTAGGCTCAAAGCCATTGCAAAAGAAGCGGTACTTAACGTGTCCGCAGTGATTAAAAACATGACCGGAGCCGACATAGCAAACCACGACGTCCATATCCAGTTTATCGGGACTTATGAAGGCGTGGAAGGGGACAGCGCGTCGGTTTCCATTGCTACTGCCGTCATCTCGGCCCTGGAGAAGATTCCTATCGACCAGAGCGTGGCGATGACCGGGTCTCTTTCGGTACGTGGAGACGTCCTGCCTGTGGGCGGGGTTACCTACAAGATCGAAGCTGCGGCCCAGGCAGGCATTAAAAAAGTCATCATTCCGAAAGCCAATGAGGCGGATGTCCTGATCGAAAAGAGGTACAGGGACAAGATCCAGATCATCCCGGTCTCTTCGATTGCGGAAGTCCTGGAACACAGCCTTGTGGGCCCGAAGAAGAACGGTATTGTAGAGAAACTCAAGAACATCACTAAACTGAGTTTCGATGTGCCGGACGTTGCCCAGGCTGCGTCCGTACAGGCCAGGAACTGTTTAGGGTACGGGAACTGACCGTCACTAACCCCTGAGCTAAAGACTCAGGGGTTTGTCTTACAAGCCCTGGTTAACCGGATCTCCGGCCCGGAACTTTGGGAAATCTGTAGGATCGGTAAGATCGATAATCGGT
>DUKH01000027.1:0-5943 GCA_013329415.1 Methanosarcinaceae archaeon
CAAATTCCTTCACAAATCTCAAGTGAAAGTTTAACCACGGAAAGCACTGAAAACACGGAATAAAGGAAATAGGGGCATAATCCTTCCGTGCTTTCCGTGTCTTCCGTGGTTATAATGTAAATGTAAATACTTACTTTCGGAACTATAATCGGAGACGAACATGTCGGTTCAGGAAAAAGGAAAACAAGACGCTGCAGACAGGGAAGCAAAAACAGAGAAAGGAAGCCCGGGGAAGAAAAACCCGAAAATATTCCTCTCGGGTTCGATCCGGGGAGGAAGGCAGCTTCTACCGGTGTACCGCCTGATCTACGAGACCCTTGAAGGAGCAGGAGCTGAGGTCGTAAGCTGGCACGTCGTTGACCCTGAGCTTGAGAAAGTAGAGTCGGCAATGACCGAAGAGGAGATTTATGCGCGGGACCTCGGGCTGCTTGCAAAAAGTGATGCCGTGCTTGCCGAAGTTACGGTCCCTTCCCTGGGAGTGGGCTACGAGATCTGCCGGGCGCTTGTAGGAAAAGTTCCCGTACTCTGCTTACACCGGCCTGACGCGGCAGTCTCTGCGATGCTGCTCGGAAACCCGGACCCGGGAATCAGGGTAAGGGCATATTCGAATGAGGGGGAACTTAAGGAAATTCTTATGGAATTTCTGAGCGCTTTTTGAACAGGAATTTTCCCGTATCCAGAGAAAAAAAATGGGTAGAGCAGCCGTTAAGATGCTCCGGAAAAAATAAATTCAAAAAAACCTGAACTCATTGATAATTATAAATAATTGGATACCCTAACTATAGCATATGGTAGTAGGAATTGCCGAAATATCAACTCTGTTTATTGCAGTTGTAATTGCCTACGTGCTCTATAAAATCCTAAAAACCGGAACAAAACTGGCAATTAATGCAGCCCTTGGAATCCTGATCCTGATTATAGCAAAGGTCGTCCTGGGGCTTGAAATCGCAATTACCTGGATAGTGGTCCTTGTCTGCGCAATCGGAGGCGTTTTTGGGGCATTTCTCGTAATCCTGCTAAATTACCTGGGCATAGCCTTTTTATGAAAATTTTTACATTTGGTCAAAGCCAGTAAGCGCTTAAGCAGTAAAATTGAGGCAGAAAATCGCTTAAGCAGCAAAATAAAAATAAGGAAGCGGCTTAAACCGCAAAAATCAGAGAAAGGGAGATCAATTTTTCCTGAAAATACCCCGGACCATGTGCCTTCGGTAGACTTCTCCCCTGAAAACTTTCTCTTTATTTACATCTTCGAGTTCGAGGACTTCAAACCCTTCGAAAAGCGACATTAACTCTTCCTTCGTAAAGTAATGGTAGATAATCCCGTTCTGGCGGAGGAAGGTACTTGCCTCGTAATTTTCTTCACTGTTTTTCGCAGGCTCCCCTCCACAGCGCATGTCTTCAGTGCCGAAGGCTTCGAAAAAGACAATGCCTCCGAGCCCGAGCACCCGCCAAAACTCCCGGACGGCAGCTTCCCTTTCTTCCCGGAAAAGGTGCTGGAGTACGCCGTAACAGAGAACCCCGTCAAAGGAAGCTTTTTTGAAAGGCAGGAGGTGGACACTTGCCCCCAGGTGCCCGGCGGTTTTCCCGCTCCTGGCAAGCTGCTCTCTGGACTTACCGAGAGCTATGAGGGAGACATCGACACCTACGGCTGCGTAGTGTCCGGCAAGTTCTCCAAGGTACCTGCCGCCCCCGGACCCGGCGTCAAGGACCCGGGCCCCTGTCGGGATGCGAGCCAGCACATCCCTGATAGGAGCGGGCCCTCCCCATTTCAGGTGGGCGTACTCCTTATCCCAGGCAAGAAAATGTTCTTTTGCAGGGCTTTTTGATTCCGGCATATCTCAAGGAATTAAGACTGGTAGACGGCAGCTTCCCTGAACCTTTCCACCAGGAACTCCTTTTCAAAGGAAGACAGGAACCAGCCCGCCTTCGGGCCCGAGCCCTGCCCCAGGATGGCAGTGTAGATGGCTTTGAAAAGGTCTTTCGGGTTTACTTCGAGAGCTTCGGGTTCTATGCCCGGGCTGGCTGCGATCCTGCCGTTGAGCTCGGAACCCGCGTCTTTTGCCGAGTAGACCAGCAAATGATAGTCTTCCCCTGTAAGTTCCCCGCTGGCTTCAATGATGTCTGCGAGGGCTCCGAGGAAGTTTTTCTGGAGCTCCGAGAGGGTGGCCACCTGCACGGGCACGTTCTCTTTTACGCTGAACTTTGCAAAGGGAGGAGCATAGAGTTCAAGCCACTTCGAGACATTCTCGGCAAGTTCCCTGATACACTTTTCGTTTTCCGTGTCAAAGCCCGAGCGTTTCACGATTTTCAGGATCTGCTCGAAATCGCCCCTTGCCACCTGGAAGATGGTCACCATCTGTTTGAAGGGGATCTCGGACTGGCAGATGCCAGTTGCCCTGGAAAGTTCGTAGATCCTCTTATCAAAGTCCCCGAGAGAGGGGCCCTCTTCCTGGAACTTTGTCCTGAGGCGCTCGTACTCGTCCACAAGGGTAAGGAGAGGCTGCCCCGGGTCGAACTGTATGTGCTTTTCAGGCTTGGTCCGGATGATCAGGTAGCGCAGGACTTCAGGGGGCACAACCTCAAGCATGTCGGAGATGGAGACCACAACCCCGGTGGAAGAGGACATGGCACCCTTTTTCCCGAGCATGATCCACTCATAGACAATGGGGCTTGGCGGCTGGTGTTCGTAAATCTCTTCTACGATCCGCGTCCCGGTAGCGTAGGAACCTCCACTGGAAGCATGGTCCTTCCCGAAAGGTTCGATGGAAACCCCGAGGATCCCCCAGCGGGCCGGCCAGTCCACACGCCAGGTAAGCTTGCCCCCTCCTTTCATGGAAACAGTCCCGGCGTGTCCGCAGGAACAGGCATAGTCCACGGTCTCCGCATCCACATCAAACCCGGTAACCTTTGTCGTGGTAAGTTTGCCGCACTCATTGCAGATCGGGTTAAAGGGGCTCCAGTCTTCAGCCACGGTCTTTCCCGAAACTTCCTCGAGGATCTTTGCAATCTCGTCCCGCTTCAAAAGCGCGGTCTTGATGGCTTCTATGTACAGCCCTTCCTTGTACATCTCGTCAGCCCTGTAGACCTTCGGGGTGATGCCCAGGCGCTGCAGGGCTGCAAGGAAGGGGTTCAGGAAATGCTCGGCATAGTTTGCGCAGCCCCCACAGGGACAGGGGACCTCAGAGAGGGGTTTTCCCACATGCTCGGCGTAGCTCTCAGGAAGGAAAGGATAGACCTTCCTCAGAGGGTCGTAAGTGTCGGCAATGTAGATCAGTTCGGCTTCCGCACCCTTATCCAGGAGAGACCTGTAAGCGGCATCTGCCGTCACCACTTCCCTCATGTTCCCGATATGAATGTGCCCCGAGGGAGTTATCCCTGTGGCAACAAGGTGCTTGCTGCTCTTTTGTAACGTTTCTTCAGCTATGACGTCTGCCCAGTGAATGATGTCAGCCATTTTTTCACCAAAATTTCCGATACGATTGTTAGATACAGTGATTTTAGATGTGATTTTAGATACAGCGATATGATGATAATGAAGCATGAAACCCGGAAGGAGAATGAAAAAACCATTCCGTCCCTCAGGTTTCCAGAATCAGGATAACCATAAAGGGGAAGAGAATTCCAGGATTCCGGTATTCAGTATTCCATAAGGAATTCAAACTTTAAACATCCGGGTTCGGATTTGTTTTTATCGGCATGAAGGAGTCAACAGAATTCGTTTCACCATATTCCGGGTAAAACTCCAGAAGCCACTTTTCGTGAATCTTATTGCGCATATCCCATTATAAACTTTGGGCTATACGCCCGGAATTGTAAGCCCTGCAGCCGGTTCACAAGACAGGAAACGCCGGAAAGGAAACCTTGATACCGAAAAATAGCAGCCGGGGCGGAGGAGCAGGGCTGGAAAGAAAAGTTGACTCCAAAAAAGGTGAATAAAAAGATAAAAAATGGAGGTTTTGAGGCAAAATTGCCTCAGGAATCCGCACACATAGGGAGATTTAAATGGCACTTGAAATGGCAAATCAAGTAAAATTGTTTTCCCAATAAATAGTTATTATATCAAAACAGTTTATTTTTTATTATTTAGATTATTTATTTAATTTTTTTGTTTAGATCATCTGAAAAATAATAAAATTAACAGGATTTGATTTTTTAAAAATAAATGTCCACAAATAACTGTCGAATATATTATATGAAAATTCAGGGTGCCGTATATGTCTTAATACAAAGGGCTATGTTTTGAAAGGCAGTCGCCCAAAAAACAGTCGTTAAAAAAGTAAATAATAAATATTTAATTGACAACTTTCAGTTTCCCGTTTTCAAGTATTCCCATCTTCCCTGACATGAAGCGGACAACGGCTTCGTCATGGGAGATCAGGAGGTAGCCGATTCCCTGTTCGGCCTGTACTTTTTTCAACAGGTGAAGGATCTGGGCCTGGACCGAGACGTCAAGGGCTGAGGTCGGCTCGTCAAGTACAATGTATTCCGGTTCGAGCA
This sequence comes from Methanosarcinaceae archaeon, assembly GCA_013329415.1. GTDB lineage: Archaea > Halobacteriota > Methanosarcinia > Methanosarcinales > Methanosarcinaceae > MTP4 > MTP4 sp9310u. Next base: position 4,498 of record DUKH01000027.1, read on the forward strand.
GGAGGATCCTGCCGAGGGCAAGACGCTGGAGCTGGCCGCCCGAGAGCTGGGCCGGGTAGCGGGAAAGCACTTCTTCGGGGAGGCCTATGGTCTTTAGCATTTCCTCTGTGCGCCTGACGTGCTCGGTTCCAGGGGTTTCGAGTAGTTTCAGGACTTCAAAAATCGAATGCTCGATCCTCTTCCTGGGGTTAAAGGCATCTGTCGGGTCCTGGAACATCATCTGGACCCTGCGGCGGAAAGTTACGTATTCGGCTTTTTTCATCCCGGAAAGCAGGCTCCCCTTGAAATGAATCGTGCCCTCAGTGGGACTTTCAAGGCCTGCAATAATTCTTCCAAGCGTGCTCTTTCCTTCCCCCGAGGGACCCATCAGCCCGAAGGTTTTCCCGGGTTCAAGTTCAAACGACACGTCCCGGAAAATGCATTTCCCTTTTCCTAGCAGGCCGGACCCGTATGTCTTTGAGAGCTTTTCGGTTTTCAGGGACACAAAAAACACCTCACTGCCCTTCCATTGCTTTCTTTAAGTTCGGGGCGTTCCTGCATGCAGCGTTTTTCCTTTATAGGACATCTCGGATGGAACCTGCAGCCTGCAGGCGGGCTGCTGAGGGGCGGGGACGAACCGGGTATGGGCACAAACCCCCTTTCAGGCAGGCTGTTCAGGAGGCCCCTGGTGTAGGGGTGGAGCGGGCTTTCAAAAAGGCTTGAAGGGGTGGTAATCTCAACGATTTCTCCCGCATACATTACGGCGACCCTGTCCGCGAGCCGCCGCACAAAGCCGAGGTCGTGGCTTATCAAAAGCAGGGAAGTTTCACTTTTTTCTTTCAGCCCCTTCAGCTCGTTTTCCAGTTCGGCTACGCGGTCCCTGTCGAGCCCTTTGCTGGGTTCATCTGCTATAAGGAGGACAGGGTCAAGCATGGTTGAAGCTGCAATCAAAAAGCGCTGGTTCATCCCTCCGGAACACCAGGAGGGATAGTATCCCATGTATTCACGGGGATTTGAAAAACCCACTCGTTTAAGGGCTCCTGCGACTTTTGAGAGGTTAGCATTCTCCTTTTTTTTCTCTCTTTTTTCTTTCTGCTTCAGCTTTTCTTTTTTCCCTTTCTCTTCCTTCCACCTCATTTTCTGCGTATGAATTCGGAGGGGTTCTGCAATCTGGTGCCCTATTGAATATACGGGATTTAAAGCGAGAGAAGGATTCTGGAAAATTATGGAAATCTCTTTTCCCCTGAGCTTTGCCATCTCTTTTTCGTTCAGTTCGAGGAGGTTTTTGCCTCTGAATTCTATTGTACCTTTTACTATGGATTCCGGGGGAAGCAGCCGCATAATCGCATGTGCGACAACGGATTTCCCACAGCCCGTCTCCCCTACCAGAGCCAGGGTTTCTTTTTCCCTGATAGAAAGCGAAAGGCCAGAAACTGCGGTCACGGTTTCTTTTTTCTCTTCTTTTTT
>DUKH01000027.1:6268-16066 GCA_013329415.1 Methanosarcinaceae archaeon
TCTTTTTTCTTTTCTTTTTTCTCTTCTTTTTTCTCTTCTTTTCTATACTCTTTTTTATTCTTGTTCTCATTTCCCTGGAAAGAAACGTTGAGGTCTTTTATTTCCAGCAGGGTGTTCATTCCGCATCCACTCCCCTTTTTCCGTTTTCTTTCTCTCTTCCTTCGAACCCGAACCCAATCAGTGCAATGGACATTACACAGAGCGTGATGCATATTCCCGGAGGCAGGTACCACCACCACATGTCCCTGATAAAACCACCTCTGGAAAAGGCAAAGGAAAGCATGATTCCCCAGCTTTTCATGCTTATGTCCCCCAGCCCCAGGAAGGAGAGCGAGGCTTCGGAAATCATTGCCGAAGCCGTCGCCAGCATGAACTTGGGCAGCAGGACGTGGAAAAGGTTCGGGAAGATGTCCGATACCATGATGTGAAATGAGGAAAAGCCCATGCATCGGGCACTTTTGACATAGCCCGCTTCCCTTATCTGCAGGGTTTTTGAGCGAATAACTCTGGCAATGGACTCCCAGGAAAGCAGCCCCAGGACAAGGATCAGGATCCAGATGCTCGGGCGAAGAAATGCTCCCAGGATTATGATCAGGGGGATTTTCGGGATTATCAGGACAACGTCAGTAAAACCCATAAGCAGCTCGTCAAGTGTCCCCCTGAAGTAGCCTGAAAAAAGCCCTATCATGAGGCCTATTAAGGTTGAAATGCAGGCCGAGGCAAAGCCCACCATCATCGAGATTCTGGCCCCGTGAACCAGTTCCGAGAGTATGTCATTTCCGATATCGTTTGTCCCCAGAAGGTGGGCAGTTGATGGGGCTTCATAGGGAATGAAGCGTTCGGTCGGGGAGTAGGGGGCAAAAAGGGCGGGAAACAGGGCAAGGATAATGAAAAATGTAAATAGACAAAGTCCTCCTCTATTGAATCTTTTCAGGTTTCTTTCGTATTTCCGGAGATCAAGGTTTAAATTAAGGGATAGAAAATCTTTCCACTGCCGGGTACTTTCCAGGATGATATTTTTCCTGATGGTACTTTCCTGAAGTGTGTTTTCCTGATTGGTACTTTTCTGGATTTTGCTTTCCTGAATGGTGTTTTCTCCTACGTACGCTTCCTCCTGCATCATGCCGGCCTCCTCACTCTCGGGTCCGCAACTGCATACAGCAGGTCCGCAAGCATGTTTGCAAGCAGGACAGCAAGGGCTATTACCAGAAATGAACCCTGGAGGACCGGGTAATCCTTTCCGATTATTGCATCATAAATGAGGGTCCCCATGCCGTTTAAGGAGAAAACGATCTCGGTAAAAAGGGCTCCGCTGAAAAGAAACCCGAAATCAAGGGCAAGCAGGGTAATGATCGGAAGGGAAGCATTCTTTATAACGTGCCTGAAAAGGATGGATATGTCGTAAAGGCCCTTTGCCCGGGCATAGAGGGCGTAAAGCTGCCCTTTTTCCTGTATGACACTTCCCCGCATTATCAGGAAGTTCCTGGAGGCGGAAAAAAGGGCCATCACGGTTACCGGTAAAAACATGTGGTGTATAATACTTCCCGGGGTCGGAACGTCATAAAAGCCCTTAAAAGGAAAAAGCCCGAGTTTGAAGGCAAAGATCTCCAGAAAAAGCAGGGCAAGGAAGTAGGGGGGTGTGCAGGAGAGGGCAATAAACCCACAGCATGCCAGGCGGTTTGCCTTCGTTTCGGGTTTCCAGCCCGCGTATGCCCCGAGCAGGGTCCCCAGGGCCGCTCCCAGGAGCACGGATACCCCTACAAAAAGGAAGGTCCAGCCAATCCTCTCCCTCAAAATATCGGCCACAGGGCTGTGAAGGTGATATGAGTAACCCAGGTCAAAGCGGAGGAGGTCTCCGATGTAAACTGTAAATTGCTCGTAGAGCGGCCTGTTCATCCCCATCTCGGTTCTCAGTTCCTCCATTACGGCCTCCGAAACGTAGACGTCCTCTCCGATTAGATTCTTCACGGGGTCTCCCGGCATGAGCCTGGGGAGCGCAAAGTTGAGGGTAACTATGAGGAGAAAGGAAGCTGCATACCTGAACACTTTTTTTGCCACTTCACGCATTTTATCACCTTGCCGTTTTCAGATATCTCTGCTGTTTTCAAATCGTTTTGTCGTTTTCAAAGTACTGTTGCGGTTTCCCTTTCCTCATACCTGGCCTCATACCTCATGTACATCGAGGAAGAGCAGCTATATGACAAAATAAAAAACATGGGGCAGGGGTCTGCCTCAGACCTCATGTACATTCACGAAGTTTTCCAGGTTATAGGTCCCATAGAGGGGGTCTGCATACCAGCCTTCGAATTCCCGGTTGAACGGCGTTACCACGTTGTTCCAGTAGAGGGGAATTGCGGGCAGCTCTTCTGCATAGTAGTCCTGAAGCTCGTGGGCACAGGTCTCAAGTTCTACAGGGTCCGTTGTTGCAAGGATTTCATCGCAGAGTTCCAGGAACTCGGGGTCGTCCACATTGTGCATAACTCCCTGCCCGGTCCTTCTGGAATCGAAGTAGCCGCTTCCCCAGCTTGCGTGCATGAGCATGCCCCAGGGGGTTGAGCGGGTGACGGTCAGGTCATAGGCATAGCTGTCCTTGAGGGTAAACCAGGTGTCCGTGTCGACTGTCCGGAGTTCTGCGGCAAGGCCCACTTCTTCCAGGTATTCCTTGAGCAGTTCTCCCGTGCGGGCATAGTCAGTCCTTATCAGGATTTCAAGTTCGATGTCTTTCCCGTCTTTGCCTTCAAGGATGCCGTTTCCGTTGCTGTCTGCATATCCTGCTTTTTCCAGAGCCGCTCTCGCCTTTTCAGGGTTGTACTCAAGCTTTTCGGTTTCCTTGAAAGCTTCCATGGACGGAGGCACAAAGCCGCGGTTCGGGACGTCTCCATAGCCAAGGGTTTCAAGCCTGACGAGTTCCTCGTAATTTATGGCGTAGGAAAGCGCTTCCCTGAACTCAAGGTCCGAGAGGGGGGCTTTCTTCAGGTTCGGGGCCAGGAAGACAAGTCCGATGTTTGTTTTTTCAAGGAATTCGAAATTTCCGGCCTTTTCAAGCTGTTCGATGTTCGGGTAAGGGTAGGACCCTGCGTACTTGTAATAGGTATCCACATCGCCTTTTTCAAGGGCCAGGGTGGCGACGTCCACGTTCGAGTAGTAATGGACCTCCACGTTTCCGAATGCCGAAGCTTTTCCTTTCCAGTACGGGTTTTTCTCGAAAACGAGTTTTCCGGCATTGAGATCTATCAGTTTGAGATAGTAGGGCCCGCAGCCCACATAGGGACCTTCGTTTACGTATTCCATGGGGTTCTCGATTGATTCCCATACATGGGCGGGAAGGATATTATAGGTCGCGAATTCCAGGTTGATTCGGGTGCAAGGCTTGTTAAATTTGAAGGTCACCGAGTTGTCGGCTTCCGAAACCGTGGAGCTTTCCAGGGTATCGTTGATCCACCTTGCCCAGGGGGTCTCTTTCCCGTAGTAGCGGATGGAAAAATCAACGTCTTCCGGGGTTACTTTTTCCCCATCGCTCCAGTAGAGGTCGTCCCGGATGTAGAAGGTCCACTGTGTGTTATTTTCCGAAACCTCATAGCTTTCTGCCAGTTGCCCTACAAGGTGCCCGTCAGCATCCATTTTCACGAGGGGCGGGTTTGAGAGGTGGGCGAAAACCCCAAGGCTGGAATCCCCTATGAAGGATGCGGATTTTATCACGCTTGGAGTCGCTATTTTCAGAACCGAACCATCGGATTCCACAGCCTGTTCCAGGTATGTGGCTACTGCCCCTGCAAGAAACTCCGCTTCAGGCAGTTCTCCTTCTCCTTCTTCTCCCAGGTACAGGACTTTCATGTACAGGATGATGGCATCCGAAAGCTCAGCTTTTGACATCGAGAGGCTTTCTCCCGCGTCCCCGGTTCCTGCCGCTCCCGCGGGAAGCACGTTTGCAACGAGCATGAGGATGAGCACGGTGAAGCTCATTCCCTGCTTCAATCCCCGTTTTGGTTCTTGCTTCAACCCCTGTTTCAACCTCTGTTTCAACCCCTGTTTCAATCCCTGCTTTAATCCCTGTTTTACTCTCTGTCTTATAGGCTGTTTGATCTCGTTTTTCATCTTACTGCCTCCTCTTGCTTTTCCCGCGTCTCCCATAAATCGTAACCACAAGAACAGCAGCCAGAACGCCGGAGATCCCCTGAAATACTCCCATAGGGCTTTTTTCGGCTTCCGCTTCCTGATTTTCCGCAGCTTTCGAATCGGGATCTACGGAAACTCCCGAAGCCAGGATCGCGCCTTCTTTCCGGTTCAGGATGTCATTCCATCTGCCTTCGAAAGTCCCGTTGCCTGAAGCCGGAGCTTTTACCCTGTAGACAATTTTCCCGTCATCAAGCACGGAAAATACAAGGTCCTGCCCTGAAACATCGACTCTTCCGTCTCCGGGGTACTCTGTCTCAACATAGGTGAAGCCCTCGGGGATACTTTCCACGATTCCTGCAGCCCTGAGCCCGGAAATTGTGAGGGTAACGTCAAATTCCTCATTCGGCGCCGGATTTTCAGTTGAAAAACTTCTTGTTACACTGCCTTCCTCTGCTAGCGCAGGAAATGTGAGGGATGCAGTACATAAAAGTATGAATATAAGACTCAATAGAGATCTTAAAGTTCTTTTTTTCTCCATTTTGTTTCCACCCTTTAATATTATTGACGAAAAAAATAATCAAAATTCATACAATAATTTCTTTTTTTATGTGTCTGGGTTTTAACAATTTCGTGATATAAACCTTTTGATTTTTTTGTTAAATATGTCCAAAAACAGATTCATGGTTGACATTTGCACTTTGAAGGTGTAAAAAATCCGGGAGAAAAATAAGGGGGATTGTTACATCGAATGAAAATTAATTCTAACATTTAGTGGTGCAAAAAAAGATTTCAAAAGGAGTTCCAAAATAAATTCATAAATTATTCTTAAAGGAGCTTCTAAAGGAGTTTCAAAAAAGTTCTTCCTTATCTCTGTTTCCCCAGTTTTATACCCCGCTTCATGTTCTCCTGAATCTTCCTTGCCAGGGACTCTTCCGAATGCAAATATAAGAATGCAGGGAGCCCGCTTTTTGATATAAGGTAGAGGAGGTTTACGGTTGTCCGGTTGAGTTTGGGGGAGTAGTTTAAAATCCCGCTTGTTGAGACCTTTACCAGGGTGTCTATGGATTTTATCCCGGTAAGGAAGGATTTTTTTTCCAGTCTCGGGCTCTTCTCGAAGATCAGGTCTATCCATTCGTTCATCTCTTCTATCAAAGTCTCCCTGGTCAGGTCTTCAGGGACTATGTAACTTCTTCCTTTTTCGATATTCCCGAAAAATTCCCTGAAACTCTCCCCCTCTGCCAGGGTGTACACCTGCCCGAGCTTTCCGGTATGGGTGTCCGTGGTTGCTGCAACCCCTTTCCCGAACTTTTCCGCAAGGGCGATAGTAAGCTCGTTTTTCGGCTTCAGTTCGTGCATGTTGTACTCGAGCACTGGAAAGTTTTTTGCAAGCTCCATGACCGTCTCAGGGTCCGGGTCCTGGTGGAAATCAGCCCATAACGGGTGGTTGTACAGGAACGGCAGATCGTGTTTCCTCAGGTAGCCCAGGAAGCTTTCCATATTCTGTTCCCTTTCCGCAATTTCCCTGAGTTCGATAAACTCTTCCCTGTCAAAGTCGAAGACGTTCACGTGTACCGTATGCCCTACCCTCCCGGGGTCGTACACCGTCATCTCAGCCCCCGTGACCAGCCTCTCCCGCTCCCAGCCCAGGGTTTCGTACGCCCCCACAGTGTCGTGGTCGGTAAAAGTGATGAAGTCCAGCCCCATATCCAGGGCTTTTTGGTAGAGGTTCTCAGGCTTCAGGTCCTCTGCCGGCAGCACGTCAAAGGAACAGGTCGTGTGCACGTGCAGGTCCGCCCATTTCCAGCCCTCAGCCCTGAGCTCCGCTGCCCGCTCAGGTGAAATCATCTTGTCCCTGTAATTCCTTGCCTTACCCCCTGTAGGCATAGAATCCCGATTTATGTCGTTTGATTATTTTTGCAGAATTCTATATTTCCCCTTGTATTGTTATATGTCGCTTTTTTAGATTAAGTTTTTCCGAGGAAATTTCGTTTTTCATTTCACTGCTCTCTCAGGTTTCGTGTTTGAAAACGATCTTATCTCCTTCTGATTCAGGATGCTTTTTATGTCTCAGGAGTTATTTTTGGAAAAGGCCGCCAGGCAAGCTGGCCGAGGCATCCTTTATTTCATTATTTCTTCTACGGTTGCAGGTTCTTCTACAGTTGCAGGGTTTTGATCTTCTGAACTCCCCGAATTCTGGATATTTTTCCAGGAATAGGATTGATCTTTTTCCGCACCACTCAATAAATATATATCACTCCTGAAAGTACCTTATATCCATGACCCTTGAGCCCGTGCATATGCGGAAGATCTCGGAGCTGGCAAAACGGATTGACCGGTCGTTTGAGTATGAGGAGCCGAAGACGGCGGATGATATTTATAAGCTGCTCGAGGAGTTGAAGATAGACGGGAAGGTTATCCTGAAGGCGGTTGACAGGCTTTTCCGGGGGATGGTCAGGACGGCGCTGATGGCGCAGTGCGAGGACCCGTATCCGGTAACTTATGCTTGCGACAGTGGGAGTACGAACCCCAAGACATATGACAGCGGGCTCTTTGTTGATTTTTGTCACTGTGCGCTGGCGGCGACGCCTACGGATCTGGACGTGCAGCGGTACAGGACGATTGTGTGTGCGGCTTATTCTTCTTCCCAGAAGGTGGCAATGCAGTCGACCGAGGGCTGGGAAGAATTCGATGAAGGGATGGGGCGGGCAAAGCTGGTCAGGATTGCACCGGATGAGCTGAAGAAGAAAGCTTCGGATATGGTGCACAGCCTGGCCATGTACCTGGCGGAGTCCGAGCACATCCTTTATATGAAGGACAGGATGGACCCTGCGGGCTTTTTCATCATGGACGGGCCGATTTACCCCAAGCAGCTCATGTACTGGGTGGTGCTGGGGGACGAGGAAGTGCAGCTCCGCCGGAATGATGATGCTCGGAAGGCCCTCCAGAATTACATTGATATCATGGACCATTTCCTGGAAAAACGGGTCCCTGTTATCGGGTTCGTGAAAAATCCCCTCGACATGCAGATCATGGACACGGTGCGGAAGAAAGAGGCGGGCTTTGACCTGCCCTGGATGCTCGATACCCAGTTCTTCAGGAACGTCCTCTCCCTGGAAAAAGGTGTCAATGGAGGGTTCGGACAGGGCTCTTCTTTCACGGGCGGGGCCTCAAAATACGGAAGAAATGGAAACGCCGGAAACGGCAGCAACGGTCCGGGAAACGCTTATATTACTTATACGAACTGGTTCCAGCAGCCCAACAGGTTCTATGAGAAGCTGCTGAACGGGACTTCTCCCCTGGCGGCAGGCGACAAGCTCCGGGACGGGCTCCGACACAAATTCCCGCCGGAAGATTACGCTTTATGCTTTTTCATGCTCTACGTCCCGTCAAAGGACGTGGTCTTCAAAGTGGAAGCCCCCTACGGGCTTGTAAAAGACGATTTCCTGCGGATGCAGATTACCAAAAAAGTGCTCTTCGACCTCTCTTTACACGGCTTTCCCCTGACCCTAACGAAAGCGGACCATGTCGCAAAAATCCGGAAAGTGGAGCGGAAAGAGATCGACAAATTCTTTGAAAACATGAATCCAGATACCGATTACAATGACCTGCGGTGGGGTAATATAAGTGAAATTTGAAGACGCTGACATCCTGGCTTTTGCCTCTGGCAAGACGAAAAAAGCTCCGGCTCCCGATAAGGACGAAGGGGCCGAAAAAAGCACTGGAATGGGACCCAAAACCGGGAGCGATAATTCCCCTGCCGGTTCATATCGAAAAGGTCCGGAAACTTTTCCCGAAGACCCTCTGGCTTCCGTCTATGGTGGGGCCGGTGGTAAGGGCTCAGGTTCCGGCTCAGGTTCCGGCTCAGGTTCCGGCTCAGGTCCCAGTTTCTATCCAGTCTCAGGTCCCGGTTCCGATCCCGCAGATCTACCCTTCGAGGACTTTGGAGCTTACGATGAAGGCATTGCACCCTCTTCCGCTTCCGCGGACGAAGCTTTCGGGATCGTTACCGCCGGAATCGACCCTCTGGAAATAACCCCTGCCGGCGCAACGATTACCGGCTACATCTCCTCTTTACGGAGAAACGAAATCAGGCTCGGAGCCTACGTAGTCGTCCCGTATGAGGGCGGGGAAAAGCTCTTTGCCAGGGTAGGAAAACTTCAGTACCGGCAGGAGTTTGCGGTGGACGACGCAACCGAACTCCATTCCCGGCGCATGCTCGGAGGCAGGGCAAGCCCGGTAAACGAGGAGGACTACAAGTTTCTGGCTTACCTTGACCCCCTTTGCATCCTCTACCGGAAAGGGCAGGCTTCTCCTCTATCCCGGCGGATGGCAGACAGGATCCCCCGCCCTAACACCCCGATCCTGCCAGTCCGGGACCGGCTGGAAGTGCAGACCGGGCTCAACATCCCTGAAGAGGGCATCTTCCTCGGGCACCTGAGCGTCGGGGGGGAGCTTGTAAAGACCCACTCCGAACCCGAGACCGTTGCCTACTACCTGCGAAACGACTACTCCATGGGCGATCCCCTGGTCTTCCGGCACATGCTCGTCTGCGGGAGCACGGGGACAGGAAAGACCTTCCTCACCAAAAACATCCTGCGCCAGTTCATGACCGAAAGCAACCGCTACAGGCTCCGGAACTCTCCCGACGACAGGGCAAGGAAAAACCCCTGCCTTGTAATCATGGACCCCCAGGACGAATACTCCCAGATTTTCGAGGACAACGCGACCCTGACCGAGGATGACAGGTTCAGGTTTGAGTCCGAAAAGGTGGCTTATGGCCGGGTCCCCTCCACGAAAGCTTTCGTTGCAAAGGTGGAAGGGCAGACTTATCCGGGAGACAAGTCCAGGGCCGAGCAGCACGAGTTTACCATTCCTTTCTCCCTTGTGGAGCACAACTCCTGGCTGATTGCCGCCACCGGGATGTCCGAACTCCAGTACATCGGGCTGGAACTGCTCCTGGGGGATTTCTTCAAATCAAGTGTGCCTCACACCTACCTGAACTTCATCTCCCACATAGACAACGAAGGCACAAGGTCCTATTACGTAGACAGCGGAAAACTCCATGAGGCTTCCTATGATGGGATCGTGCGGAGGGTCAAGAGCCGCTTCTTCTCGAAAGTCTTTGACCAGGCAGCAACCCCGATCACCGAGGTCCTTGACCGGATCTTCAAGCCCGGACAGATTTCCGTCTTCCCGACCGAGTACATCAGCACCCCCCGGATCCGGGATCTTATCGTGCTCACCATCATGAGTCTGATCGTGGACAACAAGCTCGGTACAACCGGGACTGATGCCATCAAGAACACACCCATCATCCTTTGTCTGGACGAAGCCCACCGTTACCTTTCCCGCGCCGGGGGCGAACATTCCCGGTTGATCATTTCCCGCTTCGCAGACGCAGCCCGGCAGGGGAGAAAAGAAGGGCTCGGGCTTTTCCTGATCACCCAGGACCCCCAGGACATCGACGACACGGTCTTCAAGCAGGTCAACACGAAACTGATCCTGAACCTTAACAATGATGCGGCCATCAGCTCCCTGAAAGTCCCCAAAGAATACGAGAGGAGGGTCCCCTACCTCAAGAAGGGTCAGATGGTCGTGCACAGCCCTGACAACAGCGATATCGTGGAAATAATCGGACTCTCGAACTGCGTTGTGAAGCACCAGTGATTGTGAAACGCCAGT
>DUKH01000027.1:16414-17729 GCA_013329415.1 Methanosarcinaceae archaeon
TGTGAAACGCCAGTGATTGTGAGGCACCAGCGGGGCGAAACAGCGGTAACTTCGGGTGGCTGCCTGGCAGAAAAAAAATCAGTAAATAAAACAGTTTAAAATGGGTTTTTTAAAAAAACGGTTTGCAGCTAAGGTCCAATACAGCTTGCAGGTAAGATTTTGCACATTGCCTGAATGAGAACAGGCATGTGCTTTTTCTTACTTTGCTGCGCCCTCTTATCAATTTGTTTTTCGACGCAGCTATTTATTATTGATGTTTCGTTTTTCTTTCTGTTTTATTTATTTCAAACCTGGTCAAAAAGGTCTATGTTGTCCAGGACATTATTGATATTCCAGTATACGAAGTCTCTGTAAGCTTCCGGTCTAGGGATGTCATAAATAGCCATTCCTCCGACATTCCAGGCGACATTTGAGACAAGTTCGCTCTTCTGCAGTTCATCTATGAACTCTTTGAGCTTGCTGAAGTCATCGATGCTTTCTCTCCAATCTGCAGCTCTGAGCTGGCTGTCCTTGTCCTCGGTGGTCATCTCATATTTCTGCAGGGCAAAGGAATAGGTTTCAAGCATTTCGATGTTTATATGCGAAATGTTCCTGACAATCGGGGTGCCTTCCCTCATGCTGTCTTTCAGCCTTCCAATGAAGGAAAAGAGTTCAGCGGATTTCAGGGTTTTGTTGGCTAATTTTTCTTTTAAGTCTTTTATCTGTTGTTCCATGGTATTTACCCCTACGTAAAAATAACTTAAATTTATTTAAATCGGATGATTCTAAAAGGGTGGAGTGTAATCGGTTCACTCCTAAAATAAGATAGTAAGTTTTACGTATTAAAATTACCCGTCATTTATAAAGATATCACATAATATTTAATATTTTTATAATGTCATATTCCTGATAAAGCCCGCATGCGGTTCAACTCTATCAAATAATTGGTGTAAACTGATAACAGCTTACAAATAGTCGATAAAAACTGATAAAACTGAAATAAAGCTAATAAAAAACGATAAAAACTGATAATAACTAATAAAAAAACGATAAAAACTGATAATAACTAATAAAAAAACTTGAATTATGAAAAGAGTCTGGTGGGATAGCGCGGATTTGAACCGCGGTCCAAGCGTCCCAAACGCTCGAGGATGGACCAAGCTACCCTACTATCCCGCAGAGTACTTGCTCTCAAAGGGTATTATCCTTTATATATCTTTCGTTAGAAAACGGGTTTGTTCCCTGCGTTTTTTTGTTCTCTCAAGGACATATGTGTACCTTTACCTCCCCAATCTTTCCCATATACTTCTCCTTTTTCTTTCCGGTCTTCTTTTCC
>DUKH01000027.1:18062-21725 GCA_013329415.1 Methanosarcinaceae archaeon
TTCTTTCCGGTCTTCTTTTCCCATCTTTTTTTCCAGTTTTCGATCATTCCCAACGGCGATAGATGTCGTTTTCTACCCCTAACAGGTCAAGGGCCCTTCCGGTCATTATGTCCACAAGATCTTCGATGGTTTTCGGCCTGGAATAAAAGCCCGGGCAGGCAGGGAGGATACTTGCCCCAGCCCTTTTGGCTCTGAGCATGTTTTCGAGGTGGATCAGGTTCAGCGGGGTTTCCCTGGTCATAAGGATAAGTTTTCGTTCCTCTTTCAGGCAGACGTCCGCGGCTCTGGTCAGGAGGGTGTCCGAAATCCCGTTTGCGACTGCTCCCAGGGTCTTCATACTGCAGGGAGCGATGACCATTCCTCCCGTTACATGGGACCCGCTGGCAATCGGGGCTGAAAAGTCTTTCTGGGCATAACTCCAGCTTGCCAGTTTTTCTACCTCTCCGGGAGAGTAGTCCGTTTCGATTTCTATGATCTGCTTTGCGGCTTCTGTCAGCACCAGATGAGTCCTGATGTCCTTTTCAGCCAGGACTTCGAGCAGGCGTATTCCGTACTGGACTCCCGAAGCTCCGCTTATCCCTACCGTGATTTCCATTATTTCTTCTGCCCCACTGTGTTGTTTGTTCTTTCGTAGAAGGTGATGAAGCTTTTTACCATTTCGTCCGAAACCGAAACAGTATCCATTATTTCTTCCGGGGTAATGTCGTCCAGGTGGATCCCGACAATGAACACCGTTGTTTGCCGGGTCGCCTTACTCACATGCCTGGCACCCTGCAGGGCGATCTGTTCTTCCCTGTGTCCGGGGAGGCTGATTACGGACGAGCTTGCTCTCCGGCTTTTTTCGTCAAAAACTCCTACGGCAACTGCCCCAGCATGCTCTTTTCCGCCCATCAGGGTCAGCAGGTAGTCGTCTCCCAGTTTTTTCGCATCAAGTATGAGTTCGGCTCGGCCTACTTTCCTTGTAATCCGGAACAAAAATCTGCCCCTCCAAACTTTTTTCTTTAAGGGAATCTTAACCATAAAAGGTTATTAAGTTTATCAGGGGCTTTGAAGCCCCGGCTTTCAAGAGTTCTTAACTTTCTGAGTTTTGAACTTTCAGGGATCCGAGACCCCGACTTTCAGGACCCTTCAGTACCCTGGTTGCAAAAATCTTTCAAAAAAGTCTGATCTTTCCCGTTTTTTCCCGGATTGTTTATCTCCGGTTTCATGTCCTGTTTCATCTTCAGGACTTTCTTAGAGGTCGCTCAGTTTGAATTGTTTTATAGTCTTTTTAACGTCAAAGACTTCTCTTGCAGCTTTGCCAACAGCTTCACAGTGCTCTTTCGGGCAGTAGACTCCCATCCTCCAATTGTCCATGTGGGCTTGCTGCAGGATGGAGACGAAATGAGATGCTTCGTTCAGGGGGACCATCCGGCTGTCGGTCTTTATCAGCGCTCGCATTTCCAGCATCTCCGGCATTTTAGGGATATCTACCAGGATGTCTTTCGGGTCCACGCCTGCGAGTTCTGCAATCTCGTTTTCCACCCTGGTAGTCTTGCCGCGGTGTTTGAGCACGCTTTTTCCAACCGCGTCCAGCCCTGCATAGAGTGCGCGTTTGTAGAGCTGGCGGGAATCCAGCCTTCTTGCAAGTTCCCCCCCGTGTCCCCTGGATTTCCGCATGGCAGCTACAAGGTCAATGTCGTCCATCTGCCTGAGCCCGGCAGGGTCCAGTTCCCCGTTTTCGATCATATCTTCAACGGCTGTAGAACACATGGCTTCCGAGATCCTGGTTACGTGATGATAATAAACGGAAGTGTTCATCCAGAAGCGGGATACCAGTAAGGACTCTGCGGCTTTCAGCCCTCCCTGGGCCACGACAAGCCTGTTTTCATAAAACTGCATCTGGTTGATCAGGCGGTTATAGTCCACGACCCCGAAGGCAACCCCTGTATAGTGGGCGTCCCGGACCAGGTAGTCCATCCTGTCCACGTCAATCTCGCTGCTCAGGATCTGCCCGATTGAGGTCTCCCCCTTGATGTGTTTTGCGAGGTTCCCGGGGGAAAGGCCAAATTTGTCCAGCACATCTTTTATTTCTCCCTTCCCGAGGATTTCCCTCACGTCGTCGTGCCTGCGCCGGGTGTATTTGTCGATGATGTTCTCGGTCACGTGGGAAAAGGGGCCGTGTCCTACATCGTGCAGAAGGGATGCTGCTCTCAGTTCGTTCTTCTTCTCCTCCTCTACGGTGTTGACGTTTTTCATGAGTATGGAGGCGAGGTGCATAACCCCCAGGGAGTGTTCGAAACGGGTGTGGTTTGCTCCGGGGTAGACGAGGTCGGAATAGCCAAGCTGCCTGACCCTCCTGAGGCGCTGCATCTGGGGGGTAGCCAGAATTTCCTGGACAATCTCGTCCAGTTCGATATAACCATGCACGGGATCAAGGACGACCTTCATCATTCTTTAGACAGATGTCATTATATATTGCCGTTTCTATTATTCCTAATACAATCGGTTTTGCAATCGATTCTTTTCCCGGGCGAAAACGAAGGCGAAACCCGGAAAGCAGAACATTCCATCCAAAAGTTTAATCCATGATTGATCAAGCTTTGAATCCAAAGTTGATCAAACGTTGAATCCATAATTGATCAAACATTGAATCCAAAGTTGAACCAATCCTGATTGGGTAAATAGGAATTAGGGAATTATCATGATTATATTTTCAGGCGGTACCGGAACTCCTAAACTCCTTGACGGGCTCAGGGAATTTCTCCCTCCCGATGAACTGACCGTTGTTGTGAACACTGCCGAAGACCTCTGGGTCTCGGGAAACCTCATTTCTCCTGACCTGGATACAGTGCTCTACCTCTTCTCAGACCAGATCGACCGGAAAAAGTGGTGGGGAATCGAAGGCGACACTTTCCGGACCCACGAACGCATGCAGGAACTCGGGATAGATGAGGGGATGAAGCTCGGTGACCGGGACCGTTCAACCCATATCATCCGCTCGAACCTGCTCAGGGACGGGGCCACCTTAAGTGAGGCAACCGAAAAGCTCACCTCCCTTTTCAATATCGGGGCAAAAATCCTACCAATGTCGGATGATCGCGTTTCCACTTACATCGAGACCCCGGAAGGAACAATGCATTTCCAGGACTTCTGGGTCGGAAAGCATGGGGAACCCGAGGTCCTCGGAGTGGATATCCGGGGAGGTTCCGAAGCCTCAATCCCGGAAAAAGTGCTCGAAGCCTTTGAAAACGATGAACAGGTCCTGATCGGCCCGAGCAACCCTATTACAAGCATCGGCCCGATAATCTCTCTGCCCGGGATGAAATACCTCCTGAAACAGAAAAAAGTCCTTGCTCTCAGCCCTATTATCGGGAACGCTCCGGTAAGCGGACCCGCAGGCAAACTCATGCAAGCCTGCGGGCTTGAGGTCTCCTCTGTCGGAGTTGCGGAATACTACCAGGACTTCCTTGATGCCTTCATCTTCGATGAAATGGACAGCGCAGATGAGTACGCCTTCGAAAAGATCGGGTGCCCGGCTTCCAGGGCGGATACTCTCATGACTTCGCGGGAAAAGAGCATGGAACTTGCAGAGATCGTGCTGAAAATCTTCGATGAAATGGACTGAAGCCTGAAAAGTTTCTTTATATCTTATTTTTCCTTTCCTTTCCCTTTCCTTCCTTT
>DUKH01000196.1:0-3314 GCA_013329415.1 Methanosarcinaceae archaeon
TTTCCACCAACAAAAACACAACATGTATGAGTATAGAGCAATTCCCGATACGAAAATCTGAACTTATATTTTCACCATTCCTTAGCTGAAATTACTGTGTACTTTCATTTATTTGAGCCTGCGATTCAACGAATATCAGGTACGTTTTTTCATGATTTTGATCTCTCACTATCCGTGTTTCGTGTTTGTACGAGCCCAATTCTATGGAAGGGATTCTTCCGAGCCAATTCCAAAACTTGATTCAACATAAGTATCGGGGCTATAATCGCAATTCAAGATCTCTCCTTCTTTTGGGCCATAATCCGGATTTTGCGACCTGAGATTTCTTTGAAATCAGACCAAGGAAATATGCCTCAAAAAGACCTTATTCAGAGAAAAAACCTCTTTATACCTTTTTTTTAGGTTCATCCGGATCTACTTTTATCGAGCTTACTCTCCTCTATTTTTATGGTTCTTTATGTCTACTGCCATTATGGATTTCATTCCTCCTCTTCTTTATTTCCCGGATATCAGAAAGGGCATCTCTTTGGAATATATTTGATAACTATAAAAAAATTAACATAATACCAAAAATATTTTATAATAGGGTCGCATAAATGCCCAGAGTTCACTCAGGAAATTTAACTAAAAAATAAATCGAATCTTGTTTGGTGAGTTGCTAAGGCTGAACACCTATACTCATTCGAACAGGAGGAATTAAACTAAACAAGAAACCATGAATATCCTATAATTTATGACAAATTTTCATTACAAAAAAACAGAAGCATCGACTTCGTTCCCACCCTTTCCGTACGACTGATATTTTCCTGGACTGAAAATATTCAGAGCGGAAGCTCTCTACAAATGATATTCCCAACAAAAAAGAAGTGGAGAGAGGGGAGAAAAATATTAAATGCAGTTTATATTAAATTTTTAAAATTTATGTAAGAAGGATTCTTCAACTCCCTGATCCCTATCGTTCCTACCACTATCACCGGCTGAGTTCCAGTTATTTGCAACCACGCAATTAGCTGAAAACAGTATCACCAGTAACACAATGAGTCCAGAAATTATTCTTTTCATATAACCCTCTCCCGTTATTTCTCTTCCAGGTTTTCATTTCAGCATGCACCCTCCACTCCTTTTATCACATGGCGCAAATGGAAAACAAATCCACTATTAGCATCCTCATTTCTCGTACATATCAGCTTTCTTACGTGGGGGTTCTGCCTGTAAACAGATATCAGTATCTTTTGAGATTCGAAATTTGCATGTGTTTTCAGACATCCTTTCCATGTGGATTTTTTGGAAATCTCCCCTGGACTCTCAATTTTTAGCTAGCTCCAGCTATCTCCCCTCAAACTCCAAAAATTGCTGTTAGATGTTTTGGGTTATCTAACCTGTGATCCTAATAATTTTTGTGGGATCTTAGCCCCTTTACTTTTTCACATACTTTTTCACATACTTTTCCAAATACTTGGCCCCACCTTAGAATGTAACTCCACTTCGGGAATGTCTGTTCAGTAAGAGTTAAAAATCTGTGACTATATATTTTTTCCTATATTGTTTAATGTTCGATTATTTTTTTACGATGTAAATAAATAATTTTTAGTTATTCCTCTTTTCATAACATTTTCAAAAAAATCATTATATTTTATGGAAGAGTTTATAAATATATATTAAGAGATTTGGATTATATAATGAAATATGTGACCTCTCATGGCATCGTTTTTTAACAAACTCCATTTCTCTTCGGGAATTACCTAAATTATGTAAAAAAGATAAATTTAATTTTAAAAGTAACTATTAATTTTTTATAGTTATTACTCAAAATTTTTGAGGGTTTTATAGAATTTTTTGAAGCAACTGAGAGAATTTGCCCTGACCGCAAGGAGTCATTTCAAAGGGGGATCAATTCCACAACCATCCCATCTTCAAGAGGATACCTTTCGATAACAAAAAGCCTGGCTCTGGCTTTACATGCCTCCAGTTTCTCCTTCAGATCTTCATTGAGTTCCTCCAGAACCCACCAAGCAATCTCAATGCTGTTTTCTTTTGTTCCAAAAAGTTCTTTGGGAACTTTGAGTTCGTACAGGAGCTGTTCCATAATTTCCCGGGCCATCCGGTCCTCTCCTTCAATCACTCCGTACATGAGAGTCCCGTCTTCAGTAACCTCATCAAATTCCCTTGCAGTATTCTTTGCAATCCTCTGGAGCCTTTTGCGGAGCTGGACAGCATCTTTATAATTTGAAGAGCAGAAATGTGCTTTTTTGCAGGTGGAAAGGGCGGCTTTTGCATGTTCCAGGGAACCTGCTACAGCGTTTGAGGTGTCCGATTCCAGGACAAAACCGCGGCCCAGAAGGGCTTCGGAGTTATTTTCGGAAAATTCAAGTTCGTTCAGGTTCAGGAAAATCCCTTTTTTCTCCGCAAAAACAGCAACTTTTTCAGCTCCTTCGAGCGCAGGGATCTCTATTCCTGCTAAGATTTCAAGGTCCTTTGCGTTTTGCACGGCTTTGGAGTAGGGACTTTGCTCCAGTTTATCCCAGATTTCCTGTGGCGGATGGAAGCGAATCTCGTCCAGTCCCGCTTTTGCGAGTTTTTCAAGGGTTTCCCGGTCAGGGGCCATGGCGGTATAGAGATGGATATGGTGCTCTTTTCCGAAACTGGATTTAAGAAGGCTGATATAGTGCAGGACCCGATCGATTTTCAGGAGAGGTTCTCCTCCGGTGATTCCCGCTCCCAGAGCGTCCATGAGCTTTGCTTCTTCAAGTAAGTCAGCATCGTTTATTACGGGCCTTTCGTTTGCAAAGACCAGGTCCTTTCCCCGTCTCTCGTCCGAGAGCGGGCAGTAAAAACAGCTTTTCGGACAGAGCCCCGTCACAAAAAGCACCAGTTTTGCACCCTGCTGGCAGAACTGACAACCTTCGGGAAGGTAGTTGTAAAAAGAGCCGGTCTCGTCTTCAGTGAATTTTTCCATGCCTGAGCCTGCATATTCTTTTGTCGTATATAAGGTTTGTTTCGAAGGGACTTTTCTGGAGTATCCCCAGTTACCGATCTCAGTTCCCATCTCAGTTTCCCATAATATAATAGATAAGAAACTAATTTATATCGCTTCCCCCAAATGATCCGGTGATGCCCGAGAAAAATGGATACGTCGTTGTTTTCGGATGTAAAAGGTGTGGAAAATGTAAGGACGTCTGCCCTGAGGGCGCCATATACGAGGAAAATGAACTGGCAAAAATCGACCAGGATAAATGCACCCAGTGCATGATATGCATTGAAGAGTGCACGAACAAATCAATCATTTACATGGAATGATTTCAACAATTTACATT
>DUKH01000196.1:3694-19884 GCA_013329415.1 Methanosarcinaceae archaeon
TAATGATTTCAACAATTTACATAATGAGGTGATCACCCTGCTGAACGTTCCTGCTCCGGGAAAAGTAATCGACATCACAGTTCCGATCTCTCCTTCTACCAGGGTATTTCCCGGGGACCCGGAACCTTCAATCAAAAGTGTCTACACTCTTGAAGCAGACGGTTGCGCAGTTTCAAGACTCTCTTTCGGGAGTCATACCGGCACCCATGTTGATGCCCCTTCCCATATTCTGAAAGACGGAAAACCGGTTGACAATCTGGAACTCGGAGGGCTGATGGGCAGGGCACTTATTCTGGACTTTTCTTCAAAAACCGGTGCTCTTTCAGTGGATATCCTTGAATCCGTGTTCCGGAATACCAGCAGTCCGGAGGGAATTACGGTCCTCCTCCTGAAGACAAAAAGCCCAGGATTCCGGACCGGGGCCGGGTCTGACCTGAATGATACCGATGCCCGGCAGGCTGAAGATTCGGGAAACAGAAAAAACGGGGAAAAAGAGGAAAACGGAGAGTTAGATGAGTCAGTTTACCTGGAAGAAAGTGCCGCGGCATGGATCGTCAATAACGGGTTTACCACTGTCGGAATAGACAGCTTCTCCGTGGACAGCCTTGCTTCCGAAAACCTTCCTGCTCATCACATACTACTTTCAAGCCGGGTAAATATTGTGGAGTGCCTGGACCTGAGTCCCGTGGAAGCCGGAAACTATTTTTTTATCTGCCTGCCCCTGAAAATAGTGGATTGTGACGGGGCTCCCGCAAGAGCTGTTCTGCTTCAGGAGTAGGGGATTTGACTCCCTGCTGTATTTTTGTTCGAATGCCGGAATGCCTGGCCCTTTGCAAGCTCTCCGGAGGCTGCCTGTTCAGAAGCGGGATTTTAGAGGGGGACGTTAGAGGGAGATGTAAGAGAGATGTTTAGAAGTGAGACATTGTGTACCTGACACCGTCCTCGGAAACCAGCTCAAAGACAAATTCGCCTGAAACCGGGTATTCGATAACAATTCCTGTTTCTTTCAAGATAGAGAATGTTTCATTGTTTTCCGGGCTCACGGCAGGGACCCAGGTTCCTTCTTCCTCCGGTGCACCTTTCAGGAAGTGAACCGTTTCCCCTCCCAGCAGCACTCTTTGCTTTACCCCGTTTTTGTACTGGTAGATAAGGGTGTTATTTTCGAGGTTCCATTCAGAATCGCTCAGGTTCCCGGAGCAGTCCGGGTCCGGGTCCACCCCGAAACTCAGGTACCTGACCTGGTCAGGGAGGGAAAGAGTAAGGATGCACATGCTTCCTTCGGGGCCGTATATTTCTTCAAGGGGCCGGGCATGCCCATTCTGGATCGAGCGGAGGGAAAGGGCTGCATCTTCGACCTGGGCTTCGATTTCCGCGTCATCAAGCACAGGGGAGGCATTTTCCCAGGCCAGGGAAATAAGAAGCAGGACCGCAGCAAGGAGCCCCAGATATACTACCAGTTTAAGGGGGATAGTATCCGCAGCCCTGGTGTCCGAAAGAAGGGATTTCATATCTGAGAGATTCCCGGCATTTAATAAAAAATTATAGTTGATGGAAAAGTAAATATCAAATAGAAGTCAAAAAGTAACTGATAAAGTGAATGATAAAGTGAAAAGGAAGGGGTTGCAATAACATTAGAAGATGCGGAAGAAAACCTGCTTTGTATCTCTTTTTCGAATGAACAGCTGCAAAGAATCGAAACGTATGCTGATGAATATGACATGGATGTAGAGGAGTTTTTGAAAAATGTCTGCCTGACATACTGCCTTGAACATGTCGAAGAAGCCTGTGGGGGAAATAAAGAACCCGAAAGAGCCCCTGCCCCGAATAGCCCCCAGCCTGAAGAACTGGTCAGGAAACCCACTGAAAAAGCGAAAGCCAGATTTGAGTTTAAAACTGGAAAAAAATTTGGTCCTAAAGAACTGCTGGATGGCCCCCTTATCCTGGACGAACAATGTATAAATGACATTAATTCGATAAGGCGGGAGAACCGCTACATCCCGAATAGCAGGATTATCTTAGTAGCAATAAAACTGGGCCTGAACTCAATTACTCAGGCGATGGACCTTGAAAGGCAGAGATTTAAGGACTGAAATCTCTTTTTAATAACCAGATTTATAAATATAGTCAAGGACCCAAATTATTTCACCAATCTCAAGTGAAAGTTTAACTACACAGAAAGCACGGAAAACACGGAATGAAGGAAATAGAAGCACAATCTTTCCGTGCTTTCAGTGTCTTCCGCGGTTATAATGTAAATATTTGCGCTCGGGACTATAATCTGATTTGTGTGGAGAAGTTCGACTTTTTTGATTTTTTATCTCCAGCATTTATCTCTTTGTAATATTTAGTTTTATGATTTCGTTTCAGGCCTGGCTGTCAATCCATTCCAGGAACTTATCGATGGCCCTGAAGCGATGGGAAACCTTGTTTTTCTCAGCATCCCCGAGTTCCCCGAAGGTCATGCCCTGGTACTCGAAGATCGGGTCGTAGCCGAAGCCCCCGGTCCCGCGTTCTTCGTAAGCGATTTTGCCTTCCACAACTCCGGGAAAGACCAGGGGTTCTTTTCCAGGTTCACAGTAGCCAATTACGGTTTTGAAATAGGCTGTCCGGTCTTCTTCCCCTTCCATGAGCTTGAGCACTTTCAGGTTTCCGAGATTGTCCTCCACATAGCGGGAGTAGGGGCCCGGAAAACCGTTTAAGGCTTTTATGAAAATTCCCGAGTCATCCACCATTGCCGGCACGTTCAGTTTATTTGCGACGTACTGAGCCCCGTGGGCGGCGATAGGTTCCAGCTCATCTTCCTGATACTCAGGGTACCCATTTTTGTTCTGGGTAACTTCTATTCCCCGGGAAGCGAGGATATCCCGGACCTCGGCAAACTTGCCTTTATTTCCCGTAACAAAGATAATTTTACGCATAGCGAGCCCTCTTTTTGATCTCTTCAACTCGCTTCAGTACATCCACTGCTTCTATAAAAGTACTTTCATATCCTTTTTTGAAAGCTTCTATCAGGGCTTCAGAGTCCCGGTGTGTGCTCTCAAAGGTCTGGAAGAGCACATGCACGTCCACACCCCTGGCTTCCAGGGACTTTTCAAAGTAGGCAAGCCCGAAGTCCAGGAGGTAGAGCCGGCTGCTGGCTAGCAGGAGGTTCGATGTGGTCAGGTCTCCGTGCACTATCCCCGCGCTATGGAGCTTCCCTACGAGTTCCCCCACCTTTATGGAGATCTCGGGGGTGATCAGGTACTTGACGGGAGCCCCCCCGATATACTGCATTTTGAGCTTGAAAGTTTCAACATCATAAATAATGGGAGTGGGAACCCCTGCACGCCGGGCTTCCGACATAAGACGGGCTTCGGTCCGGTTCCTTTCTTTCCGGATCCTTTCATCTATTTCCTTCAAACGGTAAGCTTTCGGGACCCGTTCCTTGACAAGCACCTTCTCTCCACCCGGCCCTTCTTCGAGATAGACAACAGCTTCGGCCCCACTGTCCAGCAGCTCCCCAGGAGGTAAACTGAGGAGAGCCTCCGGAGAGATTTCCGGGGATTTTTCCGCATCTTCTTCCAGGACCCAGGTCACTTCCACATCGTCAGTCCTGAAACCGGGGTCAACGCGGGACTCTTCCAGGGAAAGTAAGTTCCCGGACTTATACATCAGGAGCCCGGTATAGGCTATCATGGTCCCGTTATCTCCCATGAAGCGCTTTTCAGGGACGTAGAACTTTGCACCCCTGGCTTCGCACATGCAGTTCAACATCTCCCTGAGCCTCCCGTTGGCTCCTACCCCGCCGGCCAGCAGCACCTCTTTTTTCCCGGTGTGGGCAAGAGCACGTTCGGCCACTTCCACCACCATAGCAAAGGCTGTTTCCTGGTAGGAATAGCAGACGTCCTCAAGACTTGCCTTTTTCAGGGCCTCACTGGAAGCCGTGGACAGGCCTGAAAATGAGAGGTCCATTCCCTTGACCACGTAAGGGAGATGAATGTAGTTCTTTGCATCCCTTGCATACGTTTCGATCTTCGGGCCCCCGGGATGGGGGAGGCCTGCTCCCCGTGCAAACTTGTCCAGGGCGTTTCCAAGTCCTATGTCCAGGGTTTCCCCAAAGACCCGGTACCTCCCTGTCATGTAGGAGAGCACCTGGGAATTTGCCCCGCTCACGTAGACGACCACGGGGTCCTTTGCAGGAGTCCTCCAGATCCCGATCTCGATGTGAGCAATGCAGTGGTTGACCCCTATCAGAGGGACCCTGAGAGAAAGGGAAAGCATCCGGGCTGCTGTTGCCACGGTCCGCAGGCATGGCCCTAACCCCGGGCCCCGGGAAAAGGCTATCCCGGCAATATCGGAAGGGTATACCCCTTTTTCTTTAGCTTCCGCAAGAAGGCTTTTGATAACGCTTGCTGCGTACTTTGCATGGTGCTGGGCTGCTTCCCGGGGATGGATCCCCCCGGTTTCGGGTTTGTAGGTCTCCGTGACTTCGGCA
Organism: Methanosarcinaceae archaeon; assembly: GCA_013329415.1. Classification (GTDB taxonomy): domain Archaea; phylum Halobacteriota; class Methanosarcinia; order Methanosarcinales; family Methanosarcinaceae; genus MTP4; species MTP4 sp9310u. The sequence goes on from DUKH01000196.1 coordinate 8,169, forward strand.
ATGATTTCGGTCTCGGTCACGATTGCGGCACTGAGGTTCCAGGCAGTGCCTTCGATTCCAAGAATAAATGTTTTTGTCAAGGCGTTCCGCTCTCCTAAAAAATAGTCTTCTCTGCTGGCTGTCACTTTTTTTGATAATGAAGGAGCAGGATTTATATAGCTTTGCCTCCGGGACAATACCACATCTGAGTAAAATATCCAGGTATGTTTTCGGCTCTCCCCTTTTCTGCTCAGCCCGTAATCTTCAGCCTCTGCCCTCAAAACTTCTCCAGGTCCCCTATGTGATCTTCCATCAACTCCGGGGAAAGCAGGCTTTTTTCGAGCCTTCCCCTGAACTCGTCCAGCAGGGTAGCCGGCACGTCGAATGCCGGGGAGGGAGGGGTAAGGTATTCAATTTCCGGTTCATCACCCGACTTTCGGAGCCTTATCCCCGGAAGGATCAGGATAAAGAGTAAAATAAGAATAATGAGGGTATATTCCCTGCCGTATTGATCCCAGGAGACTGCGGAGAATGCGCCTGAAGAAAGGACCTGGGAAAAGACAGGGTGCACGGCAGCCGCCAGCCAGGCTATGAACGGGAGGGTGGAGACTGCAGGATGGGTTAGGAGCAGGCTGGAGATGAAAACCAGTGTTAACAGGAACCCTGCTTTCTTGAGCCTGCAATATTTTCCTGAGACAAGCCACCACTCCCACCAGGCAGGCTTCAGGGGCCCTGAACGGATGTGGCCCCGGAGGTCGGACGCGGGGGCTTTTATGTCTGCAGGAGTTTCGAGTTCCAGGCACTCTTCAAGCTTTTCGACGGCTTTTTGGAAGTAGCGGATTTTGTAGTAGTAAAAGCCCAGGAAATAAAGGATATAAGCCCTGAGTTCGCTATCTTTCGATTCCCGGGACAGGGCTGTTTTTTCCAGTTTCCGGATTACCGAGAGGAGCATCTGCCTGTACTGTCCGGTTTCCTTTCTGCTTGCCTCTCTGCTCGCCTTCCCTCTTACCTCTCTGCTCGGCTCTCCGCTTTCCCGGTCAAAAGTCACTTCTGCGTACAGGTACCTGGCATACGCGTCCCAGAGCAGCAACTCCGGGTCGGAAGAGTCCAGGTCAAGAGCCCGCCTGAAAGACTCCATAGCTTCCTTGTAAGCCTGTTCTTCGAGCTCTATCCTTCCTTTAAGAACCCTTGAGAATACGTTTTCATGTTCTTCCGATATTGAGGCTTCCACCTCTTTTAGCGCCCCTTCACTGTTCCCGAGCCTGAAGTAAAGTTCTGCAAGCCCGTCCCGTGCATGAAAATTTTTCGGGTTTAACTCCACCGCTTTTCTGTAAGCCTGTTCGGCTCTCTCATAGTTTCCCAGTTTTGTAAAGGCAAAGCCCAGAAGACATGCTAGCAGGTCATGGTTAGGATCGATTGCTTCGATTTTTACCAGGGTGTCCACGGCTTTGTCAAATTCCTGAAGCCGGATGAGGGCAAATGCTCTCAGGGTCGAAGCCGGGGTGTTTCCAGGGTCAACAGCAAGGACCCGTTCAAAAGCATCCCTTGCTTTTTCCCATTCTCCCATTCGGGCTAAAACGATTCCCTCTCCAAGACAGGCTTCCTCCCCGTTTCTTCCGAACCTCCGGGCCCTTTCAAAAGCTTCCCGGGCTTCCAGGGGTTTTCCGAGAGCATCAAGGGCAAAGCCCCTGGCGTTCCATAGGACTTCCTGAAGGGATTTTATCTGAAGGGATTTTATCTGAAGGGATTTTATCTGAAGGGGCTTTTTCTGAAAGGACTTCTGTCCAGATTTATTGGAAACATCTCCCTCTTCCCCCTCATATTCTTCTTTGGGCACCCAGTTTTCAGCTCCTCCTTCTCCGGGTTCCTCATCTTTGGCTTTTTCCCTGTCAACTTCCTCGAAAGCTTCCAGGGCTTCTTCATATCGTTTCAAATAAATGAGAACAAGGCCTTTGTAAAGCTCCGGGACCGGATCCCCTGGATTGAGTTCCAGAGCCTTTTCGAAAGCTTCCAGGGCTTCTCTATACTGGTCAAGCCCTGCCCTGGCAAACCCCCTGTATTTCCAGGTTTCGGAGTCAAGTTTTTCCTCAGGAGTCTTTTCCGAGAGTTCCAGGGATTTTTTAAACGCTGTCTGGAGTCTTTTTTCCAGTATCTCATCATATTCTTTCTTCCACCCTTTAAGCCGGATGAGGACGACTCCCCGGTTGTAACGGGCAGGGAGACTCCCATAGTCGAGCCTCATAAGTATCTCGTAAGCTTCCAGGGCTTCCCTGTATTTTCCGAGTTCACAGAGAGTATTTCCTTTCCCGTTCCAGGCAAATGTGTTTTCAGGTTCCAGGGTGAGGGCCTGTTCGAAAGCTTCCAAGGCTTTTTCGAATGCCCCCATTTCATAATACACAGCCCCGAGCCCGCTCAGGATTCCGCCATCTCCGGGCTCAAGAGCAAGGGCTTTTTTATAAGCTTCCAGGGCTTCATCGTATTTCCGGAGCCCGAAAAGGGAACTACCAAGCCCCTTCCATCCTCGGGCATTCTCATGGTCAAGTTCAAGAGCTTTTCCGTAAACCCCAAGAGCTTTTTCATAGCTTCCACTGACCAGGAGCAGAGTTCCTTTATTGTACCGAGCCACGATAAGGGAGGCGTCCAGTTCGAGGGCTGTCTCAAAGGCCTCCAGGGCCTCTTCATACTTTTCCAGTTTCCCAAGTATCCTGCCCTTCTTATTCCAGATTCCGGCGTTTTCCGGATCGAGTTCCAGAACTTTTTCAAAAGCTTCCAGGGCTTTTTTTGGTTTTCCGAGTGCCTCAAAGACTTCCCCCTCCCCTGCCCAGCCTCCGGCAAAGTCCGGTTTCAATTCCAGGATTTTTTCATATGCCTGCAAAGCTCTCTCAGGTTCATCGAGGTCAAAGTAGACCTTTGCAGTTCCTTCCCAGGCCCCTGCGTGAGTGGGGTCCAGTTTCAGGGTTTTCCTGTAAGCCTCAAGTGCCTCCCCTACTTTTCCAAGGGCCTGCAGGGAAAGCCCCTTATAATACAGGGTACCCGGGTTTCCCGGACTTATTTCAAGGGAACGGGAAAACGCCTCCAGGGCTTCCTCAAACCTTCCAAGCTGATGAAGGGCAAGTCCCCTGTAATGCCAGGCCCCGGCATCCTCTTCATTCTTCTCAATAACCTTCCCGAACGCTTCCAGGGCCTCTTCGGGCCGTTTCAGATAGCCGAGGGCAAGCCCCTTGCAGTACAGGGCCCCGGTATTATACGGCTCCAGGGAAAGGGCTTTTTCAAAAGCCTCAAGAGCCTCTTCGGGTCGGTCCAGGTAGCTCAGGGCATTTCCCCTGTAGTACCAGGCTGCAGCGTCTTCGGGGTTTATTTCAAGCACCGTGCCGAGAGCTTTCAGAGCTTTTTCAAAATGTTCCCTGGCTTCGGCATATTTCTTAAGGGAAAAAAGAGCAAGGGCTTTACTGTACAGGGCTCTGGCATAGAGGGAGTACATTTTGCCTCTGGAATCTGTGGTTCAAAAAATTTATATCAAATTATATATGCTCCCTGTTATAAATACGGATGCAGAAGAGAGTTTCTTAGTTGAAATATTTCTATCTGACGGGGTCTGTACATTTTTCCATTTGCTTTTACGGGAACTCTCATTTTCGTCCTCCTTTTGCAGCCTGTGTCTTTTCCTTCAGCTTCAGGGTAATCTTCGGGGTAATCATCTGGGAAATCATATTTGGGGGGGCTATCCTTCCCATTACCATTTTTAAGGCTGCGGGCGATTTGCCGTAAGAGCGTATGATCGTTTCAAACATTGAAGGTGTCATGTCGACTGTTAACATAGGTGGGGCTTGCATCTTAATTTCAATATTTTCCCCTTTGAAGTTCTCCACAATAGGTGAAACCAGGATGAAAAACAGGAATATAATAAGGAGCGTATAAAAGGACCACTCTACACCTGCTCCAAGAGTTCTTGGAGTGAAACTGGCTACTAACGGGTGTACGACCAGAAGCAAAAAAATGAAAAAGGCGATAACAACAAATCCAATTTTCTTACGAAGTGTGTCTGATAAGAGGAAGGGAGACTTCCACCACCATTTCCAGATCGGCGGCTTGATCTGGTACTTCCAGATATATTCCAGTAAGTCGTTTGCAGATGTTGTTACTGGAGAGCCTGCTTTCAACCGTACACACTCTCTCAATCTTTCTTTTGCAGTTAGGAAATCTTCTGTTTTGCAGTAAAAACAACCCAGAAAATAGAGAACACAAGCTCTTACTTTCGTATCTTCCTCCACTTGAACCTGTTCGTATTTCCATTCGTTCGCTTTTTTCCCATTTGAAGCCACCTGGGAATTATTTTTCATTTTCCCCTTTTTCAGGAAATCATTTACTTTTTCGAGTTCCCTGATGACTGAAAGCAGCTCCTGGTTATATTCATCATGCTTTACTCCTAATTGGTACTCGGCTCTGAGGTACGTGGCATAAGCTTTCCAGAGAAGGGGGTCATAATCCCCCGGCATCCCGGAAATTGCCCTGTTGAAATAGTTGATTGCTTCGTCATATATTTTCATTTCAACTTTTACCTGACCGCATAACATCAGAGCGGTAGGGTTTTTCGGGTCAATATTAAGAACTTTCCTAGCCTCATTCCGGGCTTCATCGGTAACTCCCAGTTTCAAAAAAAATCTGGCAACATAATTGTGCGCAGAAGTGTTTTCAGGATTAATTTCAAGAGCTTTTTTATATGCTTCCAGGGCCTTTTCATATTTGTTTGCACGGTTCAGGGCAAAACCTTTCCCAAAAAACGCAACTTCACTGTCCTTGGCTCTTCCCTTCTTATCCAATATTCTCAAGGCTTCGTCAAATGTTTCCACCGCTTCTCTGTATTTTCCACTCCAGATAAGGGAAAATCCCTTTCCAGTAAGCGCGATATCATTTTCCTGGTCATCTTTCAGGGCCTCATTAAATGCCTTTAATGATAATTTGGGTTCCCTGAGGCGGTTATAAGCAAAGCCTTTTCCAATCTGAGCAAGTCTAATATCTGATCTCTTCTTGCTTTCCTTAGCAGCTTTCATGGAATTTTCAGCTTCATCAAAAGCACTCAGGGCTTTTTCGTATTCTTCGAGCATTATGTTGGTAAAACCTTTTCCTATCAAAGCGATTCCACTTGTAGGGTTAATTTCAAGTGTCTTGTTAAAAGACTTTAGAGCTCCCTGATAGTCATCGATCAGAAGAAGAGCAAAACCTCTATTGTACAATGCAACTTCATACTTCGGATTTAGCTGGAGGGCCTTATCAAAGGCTTTGATTGCTTCTTCATATCTTTTGCATTGAAAGAGCCCGAAACCTTTCCCAAACCAGGTAGATTCGCTATACCTGTTTATTTCAAGAGCTTTCTCAAAGGCCTTCATGCCTTCTTCAAACTGATCTTCTTTAAACTCATTCTGCATATGGACTCCTACTGCTTCTTCGGGTTCTTTCCCTGCAATACGAAGCAAAAACCCTGCAATACGAAGCAGAAACCCTGCAATACGAAGCAGAAAAATTGTAAATCCTTTCCCAATAAGGGTCTTGTAATCCTTCGGATTTAGATCCAGAGCTTCTTCAAATACATCCAGAGCTTCTTTAAACTTGTCACTATAACATAAAGTACAGCCTTTTCCGCCTGCAATACGAAGCATAAAAATTGTAAATCCTTTCCCAATAAGGGCCTTGTAATCCTTCGGATTTAGATCCAGAGCTTCTTCAAATACATCCAGAGCATATTCAAAATTGTCATTATGGCATAAAGTACAGCCTTTTCCGAACAGTGCAGCTGAATCCTCAGGATTCAGTTCCAGAGCCTTTTCGAAAGCTTTGAGGGCCTCATCAACTTTTCCCTCGGAAACATAGGTGAACCCCTTCCCAATCCAAGCTTCTTCGTTTCCATGGTCTTCTTCCAGAACTTTGTCACAATCTTGAATTGCCTCTTTATATTTCTCAAGTCGACAGTAGGAAAATGCTCTTCCGAGCAGTGCATTCTTGTACTGTGGTTTTCTTTTCAGAGCTTTTTCGTAACTCTTCAATGCCTCGTTATGATTTTTTAGCCTTGAGAACACAAGCCCCTCATAATACCAGGCCTCTTCGTCATCGTCCCTTATTTCCTTTGCGTCCTTAAAAGCTTGAAGGGCTATTTCATAACGTTCCTTTTTTTCAAAGTATTTGTTAAGATAAAGGTATGCAAGACCTTTGTATTTACAGGAATCTACGTGTACACTCTCTATTTGTTTGATTGTTTTTTGGGTTTCGGGAACTTCCTCCTCCCGGTCCATTGTATACAGAACCTTTTGTTTGAGGTCCCACAAATCTAAGTATTTTGAACACTTCTCGGAAAAACGCCCAAAGTACTTTGCAGACTGTGAGTAGCTCTCCTCATGAAAAAAAATGAAACATTCTTCGCTAGCTTTCTCAGGGTAGGTGAGGAGGTATGAATAAACTTTTTTGGCGCGCAAATCGGTAAGGGGAAAGGGATCAATTCTGGTTCTACCTTCGGGTTTTTTTGGACGCCTTTCTATAAGGTCTGAAAAGATACTTCCTGCCTCTTCAAAGGCTTTTGCAGCGCAGTCGAATGCGAGAATAGCTTTAGTGAAATGTTCGTGTGATTCTGTAAGATTCACTGTTTCCTTCTTGAATTTATTTTTTCTTTCTTTAGCTAGGTGCTCAAATTCGTACAGGGAGAGTTCTCCGAGTTCATAAAAGATAAGTCCTTTCTGATAGAGTACTCTGTGGTATTCGTGGTATTCTTCAGGAATTTCTTCCAGGTGAACTATAAATTTTAGGAGCTTCGCCTTGATTTTTCCAATTTCTTTCTCGCTTTCTTCATATGTTTTGAGTTTTTTTATTTCGAAAATGTTCAGTTTCTGTAATTCAAAGCAAGAAATCACCTTAAGGTATGCTGCTTCATGGGCTTCCGGGTCATTATTAAGGATGGCAGCATATGCATCGGCAGCTTTCTCAAAAGCCTTCCGCGCCTCTTCAAAAGTTTCTGAGACTTTTTCGAACTCTTCTGTGTCTTTCTTTATTTTTTTGACTTTTTCAAGTTCACTGAATTTTTTCTTTCCGAACTCGGAAAAAGTTTCTCCAGCTTTTTCATATTTTCCCATTTCAAAAAGAGTAAGGGCTTTATTGTACGCAACATCAGTATATTTCGCATCGGTTCTCAAGCAGCTATTAAAGGCATCAAGCGCTTCTTCCAGGTGTTTTTCCCGATCTTCATTTAATTTAGCCAGTTCTAAAAGAGCCAGCCCCTTATAATTCAGGGCGTATGTTGAATCAGGGTTAATGAGCAGATATTCTCCAAGATATTTGACCGCTTTTTCCAACTTTTTTATTGCTTCCCTCCGCTCCTGAAGTTCAAGCTAGGCAAGTCCTTCTAAATAAAATGCTTTGGCATATGTCAGGTACATGAAGTGCCCCAAAAAGTAGACGTTAATATATATATTCAAAAATATGTTTATTTATTATATATATCCATACAAAAAACAAATCCTGACCTTTAATCAGATTTAGTGGGGTCAGCTTCCATGTATCAAAAAATGACTTTCGGTCGAACCTTAAAAAATAGAGAAAGCTTTAGAAAGTACTTTCTTGTTTTTTACATTTGTGAAAACTTCTCGTCCTTCCTTTTTTACTTTTCTGCCGGCAGCTTAATAATCAGCCTGACATCCTTTAAAGTCAGATTCTTTATGATTAGCTTTCTCCCTCCGGGTCCTTTTATCCTCAAACTCTCGATTTTCATGTCCTTTATCGTGATGATTTTTGTTCTCACTTTCCTCATGTTTTTCTCTGGCATAGTTTTTTCACCCCGCTCCTCGCCTGTCGGCGTTCTCTTTGCCGCAGGTCTTTGCCGGTACGATGTAAATATAATATTTAGGAAATAAACGGTTTTCCGTCTGCTGGGACTAAATCATCCGGAACATCGAGGTTTCGGACAAAAAACCCGGGTACTGAAAAAACGCACTTCAAAAATTCAACTGAAAAATAAGTAAAAAAGAAACCACAGAAAATCTGCGGTTCAGATTGAGAAATAAGTTTGATGTGAATTCGTGAAACGAATTATTTCTTGAATTCGGTGTAGCCGCACTTTCCGCAGGCAAGGCGGTTCTTGTGTTCGGCAAGGAATACACCGGGTCCGCACCTGGGACAGAACTGTTTGACTCTGGTTACGGAATCGCCTTCTACCTTGTAGTAATCTTTGACTGCCATTGCTCACACCTCACTCTTCGGTTGCGGCTTCTTCTTCTGCCGAGGCAGGGGCCGGGTTCCTCTTCAGGACGTATTCGTGTTCGATCTCTTTCATGCGTGCTGCTTCCGCATAGAGCTTGGCGTAGCCCCTGGATTCCTGCATTCCGTATTCAGTGTCGACTTTCTGGATGACCAGAAGTTCAAGGGGAGCGTTGAGCATTGCTGCGAGCTTGTTTCTGATGTCGCTTCTAGAAGGAGTAGGACCTTCATATTTCACGTTGAAATCCAGTTCCCTTCTGTTTAAAAGTACGTTGTTTTTATCTTCAAGAATCTTTATGTCCATCCAATATTCTCCGTATATTGTGTAATTCACTTTCCTGCTCCTGGCTGATGAGCTTCTCAAACAGGATCCTTATTTCTTCCTTTTTGCTTTCCGTGACCTCTACGAAAACTACCCCCTCGTCGGGCTGACCGTAGAGAACCACGGAGCCTAAGGGGGCCATAAGGATCACGGGAAGGGTTGCCAGGTCTTCTTCTCCCCGGACAAAGATCCGGAGAGCTTTTCCGGATACAAACGCTTCGGAAATGGAGTTGATCAACTCATCGGTGATGAGCCCTGCCGGGTTGTCCACTGTGACTTCGGTGTAGACCCCGTCCTTGTTCCGGGACGAGACGTCTTCCGAGACAGGTTTTCTTTTTGTCCGGTTATCCACTATGCAGAGGTCCGGAAAAATCCCGGCTTCGAGCAGGTGGAAGGTAGTAACATCTCCTACGGATATAAGTTTTGTGGGGTTTGCAAGCTTCCCGGCAAACTTTTCGATGGTATCCCTGCCCGAACCCCTGTAAAGTTTACCCAGTGGTTTTTTCATGAGTGGGCGAAGTTCCTTCGGAAGTTCGATGTGAACACTCAAATCAGCGCACCTTCAAAGCAAATTTATCAGGGATGTCTACCCCGAGCTTTTTAGCGATTTCCGAGCGTTCAGCATCCAGGATAATCACAAGGCCGCTCCATTCTTCTGCGAGATCCGACGTCCCACAGATGGGGCAGGAATTTCCTTCCAGGATTCTCAAGCAGTGACGACATACTTTTTCTGCCATGGAAAATCAAATCCTCTTATTATTTCTGCCTGAGTTATTCCTTTTCAGGCAGCTTCTTCTGCTGGTGCAGCTTCAGTTTGCTGCTTCTTTCTGCGGGCCTCTTCAAGCCATTGCAGTTTTCCAAGCGCGGTCTGGCGCATGGTTAGCCCGATCTTGCTTTCTTTTGGTTCTCTTTCGTTGATACTTACCGCTACGATCCGGCTCCTTACATGGTCACCCTCGGAAATAGACTTTCCTCCACCTTTGGTGACAAGCCTTGCATTCTTGGCATCATACGAAATAAAATCATCAGTGATCTGGCTGACGTGGAGCAGCCCGTCCATGGGTCCGATACCTACGAAGACCCCGAAACCGACAGCTTCCACAACCTCTCCTTCAATGATTTCCTGAAGTTCGGGAACAAACATGATTGCTTCAAACGTCACGTCGTAGTAGACCGCCCCGTCTCCGACAAGGATATGCCCTTCTCCGATCTCGTCGATCTTGCATACTGCGACAAGGGAGCCAAGTTTCTTATCGACCTGTCCCTCAAGTTTTTCCCTTAACGCGTTTTTTACGGTAGGAGCCACATCTTCCCCGAGCAGGGTGGGAGGTATGCGGACCGTATCAACGAGTCTCATCATTTTATACATCTGTATATCACCCGTAAACACAATCTTTGAAACGCGGGCACCGAAAATCCAGGTGGATTTTCAGGCCAGTTCCAGCCTGTTTTTCTGGCGCAGGATTACCACTGTGATCCCTTTTGCAGTCAACCTGCGCTTCAATCCTATATCATTGGTCAGGACAGCGGCTCCAGTTTCTCCGGCGAGCTCAAGGATCACATCGTCCGCAGGCCCTCTGGCGTCTATCCGCTTGCACCTATCTGCCATGGACTTTGCGACCTTTGCAGCCGTCCTGTCCGAGCCTTTTTCCCGCCTTATGAGCTTTTCAATTTCAAATATAACCGCTTCCGGCACGAGGAATTCGTCAAACCCCAACCTACCCAGTTCTTCAAAGATATCAACTCCGAACTGGACAGGGATCATCAGCCCATTAGTATCGATTATAACTTTCAACTATTGATAACACCTACCCCGATAAGCCGCCAGCGGGAATCGATTCTCCTGCTGATTGCGACCCTTGCCCCAAGCGCAGCACAAATCGGGCGCTTGAGCAGCACCTCGGCTTCGCTTTTCCGGGCACTGGTGACGACGCCTACGGTCGTTGCAGTCCCTATATTAAGCATGAGGGGTTCACTGGTCTTGATTTCGTTGATCTTTTCTTCCCTGGTAACTCCCACGACCCGTTCCAGGAGATGAAGTTCCATGGTAAACTTATGCCGGGTCTCAGGAAGGGTGCCGGGCACACCTGCGATCTGTCCTGTAAGAGAGTCCCCTTTGGTAAGGGTAGGGTCCAGCAGGGTTCCCACTGCAAGCAGTCCTCCCGGAGTTGCTTCTTCAACCCTGATAGGCCCTGCGTGGATTGAGGAGACTTTTGTCATAATGGGAATCCATTTCGTGCTGCCTTCGGTGGTGACTTTGAGCCCGGGCCTTATTTCAAGCTCGGATCCCGGAGTCAGTACTCCTTCGGTAAGGGTGCCTCCTATGACCCCTCCGCGGATCTCTTCGACGGTGATCCCGGGCTTGTTGATGTCAAAGGACCTGGCAATCAGCATGTGGGCAGGCAGATCCATCTTGTGGACAGGAGTCGGGATCTGGGATTCCAGGGCATCGATAAGGGCATCGATGTTGATATTCTGCTGGGCCGAGATCGGAACGACAGGGACATTTTCGGCGACCGTGCCTTTGACAAATTCCTTAATCTGATGGTAGTGTTCGATCAACCGTTCCCTTGAGACCAGGTCGATCTTGTTCTGCACGATCACTATGTTTTCCATCCCCATGATGTCAAGGGCCATGAGGTGTTCCTTTGTCTGGGGCTGGGGGCAGTCTTCGTTTGCGGCAATTACCAGTACCGCCCCGTCCATAATCGCAGCCCCGGAAAGCATGGTTGCCATCAAGGTCTCGTGCCCGGGAGCGTCCACAAAGGACACTGTCCTGTCCTCTTCCGTTTTTTCTCCACAGTTCGGGCAGGTCTTTTCCACCGTATAACCCTGGGGAGTCGGGCATTTCGGGCATTTCATGAACACTGAGTCCGCATACCCGAGCCTGATAGAAATACCTCTTTTTACTTCTTCACTATGCGTATCCGTCCACACGCCTGATAGGGCTTTGACAAGTGTGGTTTTTCCATGATCGACATGACCTACCATGCCGATATTTACACAGGGCTGACTCAATTTATAATTTCCTCCAGTTGAATGACGATAATCCGATATAGGACGAGTATAATGTTTTGAAACATCTTTTATGAAATTTGTTTTTGGAAATTTCCGGTATGAAATCTCCGTATGAAATTCTTTCTCTGAAATTCCCCTTTCGAAAATTTCCGGTCTGAA
>DUKH01000196.1:20227-23016 GCA_013329415.1 Methanosarcinaceae archaeon
GAAAATTTCCGGTCTGAAACCTCTTATGTAAGCAGGATTTGAAGTTGTTTTCCCGGATTTTTTGAGTATCCGACCCGATGATTCTATCTTAAGATTCTATCTTAAAATAGACCCTCTCATCAGATCCGGTTCCCCGGCAAGGTTTCGGACCTTTGGGATCGGAATTCCAGGTAAACTTTGAGAGTAAATTTTAGATTGTGATATGAATCTTGCAGATTCCGGGGATATTTTTTAAAGTTTACGGTGTCCCTGCACAATTCATATCTACTAATGCCGGAAAGCCTTAATAAACTTATGTGACGATCAGATCTAGTTTCTCGAGCTCCAGAGCGCGCCTGATCTCAAAGGCAAGCCTTCTTCCCGTACTCATGGGTTTTCTCCAGAGAGAGTTTCCGTAGGAGTGCCCGACGGACATGTGGACGTTGGTCCCGCCGCCGACCCTGGGCGCGACGTCGTATATATAGAAGTTCAGATCCTTGTCCACGCAGGTCTGGAGGCAGAAGGGGCCGATGATTCCAGGTTTATAGTGTTCCTGGGTAGCTTTTACAAATTTTTCACCCATCTCGAAGACCTTTTCAAGGAGAGATTCCCTGAGGGTCGCGGAGTTGTGCCCGCAGACCGTGTATTCCGGGGTAAGCTGGTGCTCGGCCAGGCCCATCTGCTGGGGAGCAGGGAGCCGGACGTGCCCGTCAAGGCTGGTTTCAAAGCGCCAGTCAACCCCGAGGAGTTCCAGTTTGCTCATTTTGGGTTCGATAGGGGAGTAAAACATGTCCAGGTTGAAAACCGGACCGATAATATAGCGCTCGATCCTGGCATTTTCAAGGGCATCCTGGGTAATGACCCCCTGTTTTATGAGAGATTCCGCCTTTTCCTGGTATTCCTTGAAGCTTGAAGCCGTAAAAAAGCCCCTTTCCAGTTTCTTTACTGCGTGGGGGAGCTTGACCATGACCAGCTCATCGATGTCTTCCGGATTTTCAATTTTTTCCGGGAAGGGGAGCCCTGCCTTTTCCAGGATCCAGTAGTAACTCTGCTGCTCGCTGCGCTCCTCACTGCGAAGAAGGTTCCGGCTTCCTACCATGGGAACCCTGAAATTTTCTTCGATCTCGTCGATGCTGCAGTAGGAGGTAAAAGAACGGTTCGGGACAAAGAGCACACGGTTGTCAACCAGTTTCTGCTGGTTTTCAGGCAGGAGGATTTCATTGAACTTATTGAAAATAACGGCTTCGTCCACGATTCCCCGGGTGATTTTCCCGTAGGGGTCTCTCTGGGCCTTGAAGTACTCAGTGTAGGTCTTCTCCCTGCCTGCCTGGCAGACGGCAAGGGTCTTGAAATCCTCTTCGACGGCTCCGTCACAGACGTCAAGGCCTGAGTGGGAGGCAATGGTTCCTACTTTAACCTGATCGGCGTATGCATAATAGTCTTCAACAATTTCCTTAATTTCTTTCCTGTCAATCATATATAGTGTCCCTCGGTTTTTCCGGAAATAGGGAATGATTCGTTTTATGAAGCATCTTGTATGAAAGGTAATCAAATCACGGATGATTCGGTGGTCAAATTACGGATGGTCAGGTGACCGATGATTATATGGTTGTGGCCAAAAGGCCAGTGATAAGGAATTCATTACTGGAATTTACCGGTAACTCTCAAAGTTTGCCGGATTATTCGTGTCAACGGGTATCCTGCATCAGTCAGGGCATGAATTTTCCCATTAACGGCTTTACCCATTAAAACCCTTTCTAATAACAGTAATCATTTATAAGTTGAGGGGTAAGGTCGATTTTACGTCTGTTCTTCCTTTTTACTTATTTTATTGACGCTTGCGGCTTTTCAAAAAAGGGTTTTCGGAGGGCTTTTTCAAAGAATTCCCAGAAGCAGGGGTGTTATAAACGTTTCAATTACTGCGGCAACGAAAAGAAAGGGAACGATCCAGCGGAAGTAAAACCTTATCCCATCCTTGAATTCCCTTTTTAACTCCGTGGGTCTGCCGATAAGGGCAGCCAGGACCTGGTGGCCCAGGCGAAGCCCGATCCCCGCTGCCAGGAAGACCATGGGCAGTTCAATAATCCCGTGGGGGAGGAGGGCCAGAAAGATAAAAAGCAGACCCTGTTCTTCGGCTACCAGGTGGGAGAGTACCCCTACCACATAACCGTTGAAGGCTACGAAAAGGACAGGGAGTATCCCCAGGCCAAGACCCATGACAAGGAAGAGCAGGCTTACGAACGCATTGTTCAGAAAGATGATCAGCATGATCAATAAGGGGTGTAAGTTCAGGATCCCTCCGAACTGGGCCTGGAATTCCTCCATGACCATCTCGGAAATTTCAGGGGTGCTTGCAGAATAGGCATACCCTGCAAAAGCGGATGTAAAAAACACAAAGGTAATAATCAGGACGTAAGGCCGGATATGATTGACGTAGTTGAAAAAGCCTTCTTTACCGGAAATGTCTCTTTCGGGCGTAGCGGTTACGGACCTAAGGCCGGAGCCTGTAATGGAACCGGAAGTTGAACCGATGTTAGAATCAGATGTGAAGCCGGTGTAGGAACCTGCGTCCCGTCCAGCCTCGTCCTTATCTGCCTTTTCCTTACCTACCTTATCCGTATTACCCTGCGGACCAGTATCCGTTTCTAAATAGTACTCTTCCCCTCTCTCCATATTCATGTCCGGAATAACCCTCCATCCTGTTTAATTTGTTTGTAGTTCCCGTGATCTGTTTGCAGTTCCGTGCGCTGCAAAACGCTATTTCTCCTTTTATCCGTGCTACTTGTCTTCAACTTGTCTCCAACTTGTCT
>DUKH01000196.1:23371-35840 GCA_013329415.1 Methanosarcinaceae archaeon
CAACTTGTCTCCAACTTGTCTTCAATTTTTCGTTAGACTCGATTCTGTCCTTTCAGATTCCGAGCATCATCCGGAGCGTATTCCGGGTTGCCGGGGAAAGGCCCAGGATCAGGATAACCATTTTGATGAGCATCTTCAGGTTCAGAGACTCTTCGTCGTCTTCAAACTGGGTATCAAGCACATAGAGCACCCCTATGAAGATAATAAGTTTCAATGGATACATAACCAATGCGGTGCCCGTAAGTTCGATGAGGTAATAAGGAAGTACGTGTTTTTCGAAGTACCCGAGTTTATCTACCCCTATGTAAGTGGAGGAGGCGTCCATCAGGTGGACCATGAGGATGGAAAGGTTCAGGGGATTGGTGAAGATTTTGGATTTGAAATAGCGGGATACCCTATAAAATATGAAAGTTAGTCCCGTCCCTGCCACAAGCACGAAAACGGGGACGTAAGCAGCCACCACATCCTCGAAATACAGGAGAGTTATCAGGTTTACGAGAAACCAGATGAGCCCAAACCCTGCAAAAGCGGAATAGAAGTCTCGCACAAGCCCCGCCTTCTCCAGCCTGATGGCCACCCAGAGGCAAAATACGGTTACTGCAAAGACCAGGAAGTAGATGTTCGGGGTTATGAGCAGGTAGCTGAAAGGCGGGTTTATGATTCCTGCAGGGGAATCTTCCAGCACGCGAAGGGATGAGCCTGCAAGAACAAAGGGGATTATCGAAAGGATAAATCGGGAATTTACCTTCACATTAAGTTTTTCCAGGAGCCTGAAAATCCCGAATATACAGATCCCCAACACCACTGCCCAGGTGAAAGTGTTGACAGGGTTATATCCCGCATCGGTCCGGATAGGGTCGAGGTAATAGGTATTTATAAACTGTGAAATTGCATCAAGAGGAGAACTCATTATATCACTCGTTCAAAGCGGCAAGGTTCAATACTATTCAATGTGGAGATCTTTAATCTCATTTATCTCATTTAAAATGTCATATATCTGATACCGTTCAAAATGGCAATATCCTAATATAATTAATATTTACTGTTGTACATACTCAGAACTTATATATTGAATTGAGGATTTGAGGCGGCGCAAGACTACCAGTTACCTCCCATTCAAATTCAGTAGTTCTTGTCCTGTAAATGTGTTTGATCCTTGAATGTACGCATGAATTATATAATTAGATATTTATAATTTGCATGTATAAAATATACCTTTATCTAACAATCATATTTAACATTTATATATAAACTCCAGTAAATGGATAATCTGGAAACTAAATCATTCTGGCAATTAAGTTAATGAATCAAATTCACCGATGTTATGGACATATCGAATCTTGTGAATACGTTGAAGAACTTAAATATTGTAGGCCCGGCTTTGAACTGGAAATTCTATTTGAAAGGTTTAGCATCAGGGCTGCGCATAATATCCAATCACATTGCACATAATATCCAATCACATTGCACATAATATTCAATTAAATGCACATAATATCCAATAACATATACCTTATCATGATTAAATATTAACGCGGGTATGAAATTGACCGAAAGCAAAAACAGCGTAAAATGGATGCAGCTTCCGAGGGATGTGCTGATAGGGCATGGTGTCCTGGACGAGGTCGGAGACGTTTGCAGGGACCTGAAGCTGAAAGGAAATGCGCTGATCGTAACCGGCAGTACCACCCGGGAAGTGGCTGGCAAGAGAGTCCGGGACTGCCTGGAAACTGCGGGCAGCAGTGTGGAAATGGTCCTCACCAGCAAAGCCACCATTGAGGAAGTCGAGAGGGTAATGGAAAGAACCCTTGAGACAGATTCGAGCTACCTCCTTGGAGTTGGGAGCGGGCGGTCCATTGACATTGCAAAACTTGCCTCTACCCGGCTGGAGCTCCCTTTCCTCAGCGTGCCGACTTCGGCTTCCCATGACGGAATCGTCTCCTCCAGGGCATCCATCCTCGATAACGGGAAAAAGGCCTCGGTGCAGGCCCAGGCCCCTATGGCCGTTGTTGCGGACACCGAGGTAATCTCGGCTGCACCCTTCCGTTTCCTTGCGGCTGGTTGCGGGGATATCATCTCCAACTATACGGCTGTGCTGGACTGGGAACTTGCCAGCAGGCTCAGGAATGAGTACTTCGGGGAATACGCAGCAGCCCTTTCCCGCATGGCGGCACGGGTAATCATAGAATCCGCCGACTCCATCAAACCCGAACATGAAAATTCAGCCCGGCTCGTGGTCAAGGCCCTGGTCTCTAACGGAGTTGCCATGAGCATTGCAGGCTCTTCCAGGCCTGCTTCGGGTTCCGAACACATGTTCAGCCATGCCCTGGACCAGTTTGCCCCGAACCCGGCTCTTCATGGAGAACAGTGCGGGGTCGGAAGCATCATGATGATGTACCTGCATGGCGGGGACTGGAAGCAGATCCGGGGTGCCCTGAAGAAAATCGGAGCCCCTGCAACCGCAAGAGAGCTGGGCATAGAAGATAAATATATAATTGAAGCCCTGTTACATGCACACAGCATCC
The DNA here is from genome assembly GCA_013329415.1 of Methanosarcinaceae archaeon. GTDB lineage: Archaea > Halobacteriota > Methanosarcinia > Methanosarcinales > Methanosarcinaceae > MTP4 > MTP4 sp9310u. The sequence continues at coordinate 25,897 of DUKH01000196.1, forward strand.
GCCCTGAACGCTATACCATCCTGGGGAGCGGGCTGACCCCCTCTGCCGCCAGAAAAGTTGCGAAGATAACGGGGGTTATAGATTGAAAGAAGTTAAGGCCCAAAAGGTTATAAATTGTAAGAAGTTAAGGTCTTAATAAGTTGAAACCCTGAACTTTAAATGGACGAAGCTCGAAATAAATAATAAGGGATCGTTTGTTCGTTTTCGGACAGATCCGGCCCCACAATCAGAAATGATTTAAAGGATTTAATTCAGATTTATCAGAGTGTATTTCAAAGATAATTTAATTCGGAGCAGCTTTACAGGACAATTAGCGGTCCGAATAACCATGATCAGGGAAATAAGCAACCTGATAAACTAATAAAACACTCAAACTGATAAAACGCTCCAGATAATAATCTGAACAATACTTAGTTTCGATAATTATGGATAACACTTAATTCCGATAATTATGGATGACACTTAATTCCGATAATTATGGGTAACACCCAATTTCGATAATTATGGGTAACACCCAATTCCGATAATTAATCACCAGAAGAAAACGGGATACAGGCCCGAGAATAATATACAGGAGAGAAATCATGATCGAAAGCGATACAAAAATAACACTCATCGGATCACGGCTTGCAAAGGAAGGGCTGGAATTCATATTCAAAGGTGAGATGCCGGAGTGCAATAAATGCCGGCTGAAAAACACCTGCCTGAACCTTGAGCGTGGGCGCAGGTACAGGATTGAAAAAATTAGAAACAACGAAATCCACGAATGTTTCCTGCATGACAGCGGCGTGCTGGCGGTAGACGTTAGCCGGGCTCCGGTCGAAGCTACCGTGGAGTCCAGAAAAGCCGTTGACGGGGCAAAGATTATGTATGAGTCCCCAAAGTGCGGCAAGAAAGATTGCAGCGAATACGAAACCTGCCATCCGGAAGGACTCCTGAGAGGAGACAAATGCAAAATTGTCGAGGTCACAGAAAGCCTTGATGCAGCTTGTGGTGCCGGTTATTCTCTGAAAAAGGTAAAACTTGCCTGGTAATGCTAACAACATCTTTTAGTAATAGTAATGTTGATTATTAATTAGTAAAAAAGGTTAGAAGCGGTGTTATACGTGCCTGAACAGGAAATGAACCAGATCCCCTACGAATTTTATACCCAAAAGCGCTGGGAAAACTGGCTCGCCCGGGCAAAAGAGAGCGGATTTGAGATTAAGGAATCGGAAGACGAGTCCGGGAAGGAAAGCGCTGTATTCGTGAATATGGTTGACGATGTCATCCTTGCTTGCCTCAAGGTAAGCGCACGTTTCGAACACGGAATGCTCTCAGCAGAAAACTCCCTGAACATTCTAGTGGAGATCCGGAACCTCGTGCTTGACGAGGTTGAGCCAATTTCCGAAGATATTGACCTTATGATCGATTCGGTTCAGACCTCTCTCATGGGGGCGCTTGCCGCCTTCGAATGCTATGTCATGGGCGACTATGAAGAAGGAGTTAGCATTGAGGAGCTTATAAAAGCAGCCATCGTTGCCGAAGAAACCGATGATCTCGAGATGGCCCTTGATTATACGGCCCAGTGCGGAGCCTTCGTGCTTAAAGGAGAAAACCTGCCCGATGAAATGATGGCCGAACTTCCCTATGGCATAGTGGCAGAATGGCTTGACGGAATCGACTCCATAGCTGCCGCAATGGTCGGAAGTGACAGTTACAAGGAATTTGAAGAAGATGATGAGGACACTGCCCTCTGAAGCTTTTTTATAATTTCTTTTTTATAGAAGATTTTTTTACAGAAGATCGGGCTACAAGAACGCAGGATCTCTGCGGTTTTGAACTCTGCGGTTTTTTTGTAGGGCCTGTCCTACAGCTATAGCTATATGAGACATGTTTTTCAGGGAACTTCCCAAATTTCAAGGGAACTTCCCAAATTTCAAGGGAACTTCCCAAATTTCAAGGGAACTTTTCCCATTTCACAGGATTTCCCCGGGTACTATTACGTACCCGCGGTAACTTTCTCATACACCCGAATGGTTTCCTCTGCAATGTTTTTCCAGTTATACCTTTTTTTGAGAAGAGAGTATCCTTTCTCGCCCATTTTGTTTTGGTCGAGCCCCTCAAGCACGTAATTAAGACACCAGGCAATGGATTTCGGGTTTTTATAGGCAACGACTCCTGTCCTGAAGTTATCCACGAGCGCTACTGCCTCACTCGCAACAACGGGTTTCTTCGCATCCCAGGCTTCGAGCACGACAATCCCGAAAGGTTCGTTCCTGCTCGGCACACAGACAAGGTCACAGGCATTAAACCAGTCCCTGACCGTGTTATCCGGAGCATATCCAAGGAACCGGCAGGAGTCCTTGATCCCTAGCTCGTATGCCCTGTTTTCGCATTTGGAGCGCATCTCCCCGTCCCCAATGAGCACGAAACCGGCATCCCTCTTTTTCAGGACCCTGGCCGCAGCTTCCACGAGGATGTCCGGCCCTTTCTGATAGCTCATCCTGCCCGTGAACAACACCACAGGGAGGAAGGGGTGGATTCCGTAATTCTGTTTCACTTTTCCCCGGTCAATCTCTTTCCCGATCTTTCCTACGTTGATGCCGTTAGGGATTTCCGAGAGCTTGTAGTCGGGAATTTTGTAAATATGCTTAATTTCATTTGCCAGCACTGTTGAGGTTACAATTACTTCAGAGCATTCGTATCCTCCTAGCCATTCCCTGTGTGAGATCTCTTTTGCCTCCCACCAGTCCCCATGGAGATTTCCGTTGCGTCCCCATTCCGTGCTGTGGAAAGTAAGTACGAAAGGGATCCCAAACTGGGCCTTGATCCTGCAGAGAACGTTGACAGGGTGCCAGTCGTGGCCGTGCAGAACGTCAAACTCCCCTACCTGGTCCCGCACTTCCAGGAACCTGCAGTACATGGCGTCGCACATACTGTTCATCTGTTCTATGATACTTCCGTACTGGTCGCTGGCTACCCTGTGATAATGCACCCCCTTGATTTGTTCATCATTGTTTTCACGGGCGCGGGTGAATAAATGAACCTCGTGTCCCGCTTCAGCGATCGCTTCTGAAAGTTCGGAGACATGAGGTGCAATTCCCCCGACTCTGATTGAATATAGACTTTCCCACGTAAACATTCCGATTCGAAGCTTTTTCATCATATACTCTTCCGATTGTCAAATACGGTTAGTGGTTTAATTTTCTTAGCTTTAATTTGCTTAGCTTTAATTTGCTTAATTTAAATTGATTAAATTTAAATTGATTAAATTTGAATTGATTAAATTTGAATTGATTAAATTAAAATTGATTAAATTAAAATTGATTAAATTTGAATTGATTAAATGGAATTCCATTCAATAGAGCCTTTCCATGCAGCATCCGATTTTTTCTGGTAGTGTGAGCCTAAATGGTTGCTAAGCAGGATATTCCGATCCGAAAAACGCTGGTAATGTGCCTGCTGGCTTCACAGCAAATGTGCAGTCCATCGACCCCTAATAAACCCTCTACTTTATTTCCTTTTGATTGTAGATAAATATACCCATGAAATATTTTATAATGTTATAATGGAAAACAACTTCCATACTTTTACCCTATTGTTCCCTCCTTTCTTTATTCACTTTTACCTCATCCCTTTTTATCCTATTGTTCTGCCAGTTCCTGTTCTTTCCTACCCATTCTCCCGAGATTTTACCATATTTTTTGCCATGTATTTTATCTCTTAATAGTTCTCTATCTCTCCAGACGTTCATTCCTCTGGCAGTCTGTCCCCCCTAAGGTAGGAGGCTGCCCTCTCAGGGGATACCGTATTGATATAAATCCCGGTGTTCATCTCGAAACCGGCAAGGAGGGAGATTCTCGGGAGAAGCCGCAGGTTCAGGTGATATTCCGGGGCATCGAAGAGCTGGTAAAACATGTAGTTGTATGCCGGGTTCCCGAGAACCTTTCCATAGGAGTCAAGAACATATCCGATCATTTCCCCAAGCCCCGAGAGAATTTGTTTGCTGCAGTCGCCCAGATAGTTTACATGCTTTTTTGGGAGGATCCAGACTTCAAAAGGACTTTTTGAACAGTAAGGAGTGAAAGCCACACACTCTCTGTTTTCACGGATAAAGCGTGCTGATTCTTTTTCTTTTTCTATTTCAAGTAGGGTGCAGTAAGGACATTTTTCTTCATTTCCTATTGCCTGCAATTCCGTTTCCAGGAGAGGCGGGAGCAGAGGCAGGGCCAGCAGCTGGCTGTGAGGATGGTCAAGAGATGCTCCTGCAGCTCCCCCTGAATTTTTGAAAAGGGGTACATAGCGGATATTCTCATGGGCACGGTAGTGGCAGACCCGGTCCCTGTAGACCTGCATGAGCTCCGAAAGCTCGACGGCTGAAAAATCGCTCAGCTTCTTTCCATGCACAGGGGACTCCACAATTACCTCGTGAAAACCAAAACCCGGACTTGCCCCCCCTCCTGCACCCGAAAGTTCTGAAAAGGCAGGGATTGGAGAAAGGGCAGGAAAAAGGTTTTGGAAACACCGAAAGTCCCATTTGCGGACTCTTTTTTCTTCAGTGTCCGCAAAAATTCGTCCCTCTTTATAGACTGCCCCCGCAGGTGGAGTTTTTTCCTCTGAACCCGCACAAAAGGCACAGTGCGTAGGCCGGGTTTCCGGCTCTGCATCTCCTGTTTCAGCTGCAAAGTCCGAGGGTCTTTTTGCCCTTTCTTCCGCAATTATGCAGTATTCCGGGAGAAAGTAATGTTTCCGGATCTCTGACATATTTAGTAAACACCCCAGTAACCTTTTTTTCATTATCCAGTAACCTTTTTTCTTGCTTTTACTCATGTGACTTTTTATTTAGGCTCTTCCTTCCACCTTTCTTTTCCGGGGGCTTCATCTCCCTGGCCGAAGAACCTTTTGCCGCTTATCAGTTCAAAATACTGTTCCGTTGGCTTTTCCCAACCCATGTCCTTTGCGAGGAGGAAAGCTTCCCTGCAGAGCAGTTTATACTTCACTCTGTCGTCCACGAAATTCCGGATAAAGTAGCTTGCTGCCAGGGCGTATTCCAGAACCGTTTCGTAATAGGAGAGGTCTATGTTGTCTACAACTATCACTCCCCCCAGGTTCTCCCCCAGAGCCTCGATGATCTTTACGGCATCACTGAAACCGCAGACCCGGCTGACCACACTTGGAGTTCCCTCTTTTCCGGCTTCAAGCCCTGTGAGCAGGAAAGGGTCATAGCGGGAAGGGAAGACCCCTGCACAGCACCCGGCCATGAAATCTTCCACTTTCATGCAGAGGCCTCCGTCCTGGTCCGAGATGATCGGGGGATAGAGAACTGCTGCAACCGAGCGCTTGCCTCTTACCATTTTCGGGCAGTCAAGCCCTCGTTCTTCTATCATGTGCTGGACTCTCAGCTCGTTTCCAACCAGCACTTCCTTGGGCAGGTTTATAGGGAAGCCTTCGGGGAGGTTAGTTTTGGGGCCTTCGGCAGTAACCAGGAAGCAGACAACCCTTATTCCCTCTTCCAGGTAGCCTTCCATAATGCTGTTTTTTATTATGTGTTCCAGGGCAACAAGGGAATCGAGGAGGTCTGCATACCCCTTGTTTTCCACTTCGATACGGGAAATCGTGAAAATAGGGATAATTTTTTCAGGTTCGATCCTTTCCCCTCCATAGTGCCTGTACAGGTTTTCGGAGAGGAATCTCTGAATTTGCTCAAGGCAGCGTTCCTTTCTATCCCAGTCAATTCTTTCGGATTCAATGGTTATCCCGTTCCTGACCACGATCCCGGAAATCCCGTAGAAAAGCCGGGCTTCCTGGCGGGTTGATTCTCCCACGGCAGTCACCGTGTCTGCGTATAAGGCGAGGGCCTCGAGGGCGGCGAGGTTTTCCGGAACCCCTTCGGACCAGGAGCTGTCATTTTTCCTTATTTTCTGGATTGAGTTATGCCCGTCGGCCCTCCCGGGAAGAGTGGCGTGCAGGGTAGCTATAGTACATGCCGGGATTCCCAGTTTCTTCAGCCTGGCAAGGGCATAAAAGGCCCCGAACTCGTGGCAGTGCAGGGAGACCATGGGGCAAGGAATGAGTTTATTCGTTGTGTTGGCCTTCCCTGCCTCAACTTCGGCCCCGGTTTTCGGGGCAGAGCCTACAAGAACCCGGACAAGCTCGGAAATCGCATAGGAAAGGGAAAGGTAATGGGTGTATTCCGCTCCGTTTCCCATGCTTTCGTACTTAATTGAATCAAGCCCGAGCAGTTCATAGGCTTCTGATTTGACCCTGTTTTCAAGCGTCGTCTCTTTTTCCCTGTGCACAGCCCGGACCCTCCCGAAGTTGTCGGTCTGAAACTGCAGGTATCCGATCTTCATTTTTCCGACCTGTTTTTCCCCCGTAAATATATTGATCCCCTCATTTTCAAGGGTTTTCAGGGCTTCTTTGAGCTTTCCGTCGATACTGAGCGGGTCAAGTCCCTCCATGTCCGTGATCCGGTTCAGCCCCCGGTTCCAGTCTGCCCCCCTGTGCCCGTAGTAGGGTCCTGCAAGCAGGATATCGGGATTTTCTTCTTCTTTCAGCTCCCCTGAATCAAAAAGGGATGCGAGGGTCTGCGCTTCTTCGTGAATGACATTCCAGATCCCGCCCATTTTATTCGATTTCGGACCGGCTTCTTCCCCGGCAATTATTACGAAATTGTTCCCCAAACCTGAATCCCCCCAGGTCACTTAATTTTACGATTTAAATTCTCCTATTTTAATTTATCTATGACTATTAAAAAGTATCATCAAAAAAGCTGCTAATCACGTTAAGTAGTTGGTAATCACATCTATATAACCCAGGCTCCCCGGATTTGTTCTTTTGTCCTGGAATTTTATAACGTCTTGAGCCCGGGCAAAAAGCTCTGGAATTTTTCCACGTTTTTCATTTTAAAAATGAGCCTCTTTTGAGGAAATTTTGAAGAGAATTTGTTTAAAGTATAACTCAAGCATAATAACCCGAACATACCAGTTCGAGCAAATAATTCGAGCACAATAAAGAAAGCTGAACCTGGTGGATGAGAAACTTAGGAATAGGAAAAAAGGAGAGCTGGAAGCCAGGGGAAGCTGGCTTTTCATTTCAGGCTTTCACAGGCATCGTTTTTTGCTTTTTTATAACAGTTCTCCACAAGTTGTAATGTGGCTTCAAGTTCTGTTATTTCAAACTCGAAAAGCCGTGCAAATTCCCTGACACAGGCTTCGAAGTTCTTCTCATAGGGAAGGCCGGTATTCACTTTTGCAATCCTTTTGTATCCGGTATAATCAAAGACGAATTTTGACATCTCTATGTCATCGGGGTTCCGGCTAAGGCCTGCGGTTCTTACCATCTCCCGCCAGTTTGCGGCCCACATAGGGGTCAGGAAGAAGGTGCCGACGCCCTTGCAGCTTTTAAGGACTTCAAGGTATTGCTTCCTGCCTCCAAGCACAGCTCCGATGCAGTCGTCCACTATCTCTCCGTCCTCTTCTTTCAGGATACTGACAGGGCAGCCGAGTGCCTCTAAGTCGGTCTCAATTTTTCCGAGCACGTTCCCGCAGAGCCCGTAAAAAAGGAGGACTCCATCCGAGCAAGGAACCACGCTCTCGACCTTCGAATAAACGGTGTTCTTCAGGTTTTCGGGAACTGCGTGCAGGGCAAGCTCGAGCATGTACACGATCAGGGTGAACCTGTCAGGACTGGAATCTATTTTATTTCCAGGGGAAGATTTTTCAGGGATTTCTTCAAAAGGAAGCACCCGGTAGGGAATCCCTATATCCTCCAACTTTGTCCTGAGCCCTTCACAGTCCTCGTTTTCAACAACGATTACTTCTTCAAGTTCAGGATCGTTTTCTATGAGATGCACGATTTCATCTTCAAACATCCTGCACCCTATTATGGTCATAACCGGCATGAGGAATCACTTCCATTTTTTTCCGGGAAATCTGCCTGAAGAGACCGATAAATCAAGAATCCGCAGCTAATACACCTCAAATCCATGGCAAAACCATAGCAAATACATGGCATTTTGCATCCGGATGTCGGCAATTTTTTCCCGGGTACTAATCTGGAACTCTTGATAATTATGAGGTGTACCCAGATTTATGAGAGTTATTGGATAAATAATATATTATTGACATATTATTTAAAAAAGAGAATTAATTCTTAATTGAACAAAAAAGATTCCCGGAGGTAGCTGAGATTTCCGAGATTCAGGTTATAAGAGGGTATTTAAGTGGATAGGACAGCATCTTTTGAATTTTGATCTGTATTATGTACCACCATTCCATGTTCAAAGGATATTATGCATTTAATACACTTTAAATATATATTTAAAATACGAAATTAAATTTTTTATAGATAATGGCCACATATAAAAAGTATTAAGTAGCAGCACATACAAAAATGATTGTAAGTGTTGGGTTCCGAAATGGATCCTTCCTGAGCCAATTTATCGAATAACAATCAGGTTGAGTGGGGAAAGCTTGATGGCCTGAATTTTACCTGCCAGTGTATGCTCTGTAGCTGGCTGCATCAAAACAGGTCAGGGAACCTTGAATATAACGAAGTTTTCGAAGGTCGTTATCTCAGTACAGGCTGGCCGGCACTGGGGGTGTACTTTTCCGGGCACGTCTGTTGAATTTAGGGAGTGGGGTATGGTACATGCTAGATTATCTAGATAAGGAAGAGCTCACGTCATTTTTATATGATGTCCGCTACGTGATTCTATTTTACGTCCTTGGGGACTGGATGACAACGCTGTATGCCCTTGAATACGGCTATGAAGGAAACATCCTGCCTGCAATAGTGATAGCAAAATACGGGATTTTCCATGTCCTGCTTCTCAAATTCCTGTTTATGGTTTTGTTGTTCAGGTCTTACAGGGTAATAAGGAATTTTCCCAGGCTCTGGAATTTTACCCGAAAAACAGTTGCAGGGATGGGATTAGTCGTTTCGCTGGAAAACTTTATGGTTATTCTCCTGGGCTCCCGCTTCTTCCAGCACCTGTTTGTTATTTCCTGACTTTGATCAGGTCCAGGCCTGATAGTACCCCTCATTTTCCAGAACTTTTACGGGGAGGGAAAAAAGTTCCGAGAGGTTGGAGTCGGTCAGGATTTCTTCTTTTTTACCATCCCTGAAGACCTGTCCGTCCCTGATAAGGATCACACGGCTGATTTCGGGGATGACGTCCTGGAGGTCGTGGGTAACAAGGACAACGCTCTTTCCCGAGTGAGCGATTTTCCGGACACTCTCACGGAAGGTGTGGAGGGCTTTTAAGTCCAGGCTGTTTGAGGGTTCGTCCAGGATAAGGACCGGAGGGTCGTGGACAAGTGCCCTTGCGATCAGCACCTTCCGGGCTTCACCCGTGGAAATCTCACTCATCAACCTATCTGCCAGCCGGACAATCTCGAGGAAGTCGAGAACTTCCCTTGCTTTGATTTCCATCTCCGGAGTGACCCTGTGGTTGTAATAGATCCCTATGCTGCTGAAAAATCCCGAAAGCACGACGTCCAGCACCCTGATAGGACGGCAGCAGGTCTGCTGAAGGTCTCCCGAGACGATCCCGAGCATCTTCCTGAGCTCGAAAACGTGCCAGGTCTTCCTGCCCATAATTTTCAGGACAGTGCCCTCTGCCCCCACCAGGGGATGGTACTCCTTCGTGAAAGTCTTGATAAGGGAGGATTTGCCAGAGCCATTCGGCCCTATGATCGCCACGTGTTCCCCCGACTTCACTGAGAGGGACACCGAGTCCAGGATTTTTTTTCCCTCCCCGGACAACCGTGACATTCCTTAGTTCCAGAAGGGACTCAGCTTTCAGGTGTAGTTCGTGGGTTTCCCCCGGGGTTTGAGGAATTTCTCCTGGGGTTTGGGGTATATTTACGATCATTTTTACCAGCTCTGTTCATTTCGGTTTCGGACTAATATTCCTTAACATTTTTCTTTTTTGCGTTTAAGGAATGGTGAAAATATAA
>DUKH01000194.1:0-1330 GCA_013329415.1 Methanosarcinaceae archaeon
CCTAACTCTTCTCAGTTATTTCGTGATTTCCTTATAGACATTTAGTGATTTCCTTATGGATATTTCACTATTTTCGAGACAGTTATTTCGCAGTTTCCAGCATTAACCCCCTCGTCCTGAGGTCTGCCTTTTGGAAGTTCAGACCGGGCGATAGAGCCATATCTTATACTTCAGGCATTACTTCGGGCATTTCCATGCTATATAGCAACACTAATAACCTCAGAACTTCATAGAGTAGACAGGAAACAAAACCGTAAACTTATCAAATTTATTTGTATATATGGGGCGCAGAAGCATTCGGCAGGCTGAGCCTTAAAAATCTCTAACTAATTCATAATAGTTTGAAAACCTGACAAGAGGGGCAAAAGAAAATGATAACATTGAATGAAGCAGATGCCATGGAGGTATGCTTAACCTCGGTTGAAGAAGGGGACGAGAGCCGGGTTTTCCAGGCACTGGACTCCCTTACAGGAATTGCGGCAGACTTCATAACGGAAAATGAAGAGGCCGATGCCGAGAGAGTCATCTTCTCCATCGATGAGATTGCGGAGCTGGCTGCGGAGGCAAAACTCGAACTCGTTACGATCAATTCCATTCTGGCTCTGGGGAACCTGGCAAAGGCAGCAGCAGAAAAGGGCTTTGAGTCCGCAGCGGGAAAAACCTTTGTTTCGATAGGAAAACTCGGGAAGAAGGCTGCGGCAAACGACCTTGGAACCGCCTCAAAGGTTGCGGTAACGACCCTGATGGACATCAGAAAAGCCTCTCCCGGGCAGAGGGGTACGGAAGAAACGGTTACCATGGCTTTGCTCTTCAGGGAAATAGGTCTGGTTGCAGGCAAACGGGACATGGAAGAAGCGCTGATCAATGCGCTGACTTTCCTTGGAGAACTCGGAAGAAAAGTTGCCGAAGAAGGGCTTGAGACCGAATCTCTCAGTGCACTCCTCCTGCTGGAGGAACTTGGCACGCTGGCTTCGGAAAAATACTTTGATGAAGCTCTCAGTTCAACTGCTATCTCGGTGGAAGAGATAGGGAAAATTTCCCTGAAAAAGGATATGCAGGGGGCTTTGCTCCAGAGCCAGTGGGCGCTTGAGACTTTAAAATTGCAGGCTGAAGAAAACGTTTTGACGAATTCTTCGATTGTGGCGGAACTTGCCCTTGAAAACTTAGAAAGTGCAGGAGTTGCTGAAACAGATGAAAGCCTGGAGAAACTGCAGAAAGTAAAGGAGCTGCATGAAAAGGTCCTTTCCGGTATGTGAAAATAGAAGAAACTGAGCAGGTCATTTTTCTTTTTCTTTTTCTTTTCCTTTTCTTCAAGTTTTTTCCTTTATTC
>DUKH01000194.1:1751-4326 GCA_013329415.1 Methanosarcinaceae archaeon
CTCTTTCCTTCAAGTTTTTTCCGTTCTACCTTTTTCTTTTTCTTTTTCTTTTTCTGTTTCCCCTTTACTCCTTTATTCCTTTACTTTACCCTTCCTTCCCGCCTTTCCTCCCGCCTTCTCCTTCTTTACTTTTTCGTTTTGGTGTCTTTTTTTCTCTTCATTTCTTCCGTTTTCTGTCCCTATTCTGGAATATGTCCCCCTTGCCGGGGTTGCTGCGTTTAACAGGACAAAAAAATGGAGGAAAATGAAAAATTTAATATCCTGCCCGGTCATAATTTAGAGTAACGGCTGCGGAATTGGAGGTGAAGTATGCCTTTAACAGAAGAAGCTCGGCTGCTTGACCTGGGGTTCTCGGCGGTTCGGGCGAGGGATGAAGTGCAGCTCCTCCGGGCGGTCGACGACCTGGGTGATCTCGGAATCAAATGTGTCGGGCGGTTCCCGGAAGCAGGTCCGGAAAAGGTGGTCTCCTGCATACAAATTCTCGGTGAAGTTGCGGTTGAAAAGGGACTGACAGTAGGTCTCCTTGATGCATCGGTTTCACTGGGAAGAATCGGACAGGAAGCGGCTAGAAAGGGAGTAGAAGAGACGGTATTAGCTGTTGCATCAGCTCTTGTAACTCTCGGAAAAAAGGCATCTGATTGTGGAATGCCGATATCTCTCAGGCTTGTGGCTACTGCCCTGAAAGAAGTCGGAAAAGAGGCGGCCAGGAAGGGAATGGAAAAAGCCGCCATCACCAGCCAGTCGCTCCTGAAAGAAATTGCTACTTTTTCCGGGGGCGAGGACCTGGAAGTGTTCCAGGCTGATATCCCCTCGCTGATCCGGGATGTAGGAAAAAGTGCTGCAGGGGCAGGGCTTGAAAACGCTGTTATAAGTGCCGAACTCCTGCTGGAAGACGCTCAGATTGCGCTGAACTGGGCCCTGCTCAGGAAAAGGATGAGCCTGTCTAAAGAGCGGAGGATTTGCGAAGAAACATGTACTCCTCTCCACTGTCTCGGAGAACTCGGAAAACTTTCCTCCCGGAAGAAGCTGGAACTTGCCGCTGCTCAGGCGGCTCTCTCTATCGAAACTGTCAGGAAGAACGCTGAGGCTGGTTACCTTGGAAATACCGTACTTTCGGCCGAGTGCCTGCTTGATTCTTTCCTGGACGTAAAGGTTCCGCGTGCAAAACTGAACCGGAATGCGGAGGAAATTAGGAGGTTGCACGAAAAGATTAATAGCCAGTTTGCCGAAGTCCGGTAAGGGTTACTTATAATCTTTCGGAAATGTTTTTGAAATTTTTTGAATCCAATTTTGAAAGATTTCCCGGAAACTTTCTTTTCAGAGGTATTTTTAAGGGTTTTTTATTTTCATAAATGCCTTTTAGCCCTTTCCGGTTTCTTAATTTCTTTTTTAAGGTTTTAAACTCTTTTTTCAGGGATATTAGCCCCGGATATGCTAATTATATTTTAAAAAATATAGGAAGACTAATATCAGAGTAAACATATAGGATAGTAGATAATTATCCTTAAACTAACTGTTCGAGCATTATTTGATTAAAAGGGGTGTAAATATGTTCTCAATAAATGAACAAAAGGCAATTGAACTGGGAGAAGCAGGAATAAAGGCAGCCAGTGAAGGAAACGAATATATCGCTATCCAGAATATCGACTATCTCAGGGAACTCGGGGTAGAACTTATCAAAGAGGATTTTGAGACTGAATCCAAAACTGTTGCCGTGTATATAAGGAATATTGGCACCAAAGCTGCCCAGAAGAAGTTTGAAGAGCCTGCCAATGCTGCAATAGGGGCCCTGAAAGAGCTTTCGGAAATGGCACTTGAAAAAAGTTACTCCAATGCCCTCTGGTCGCTTGCAAGGGCCGTGCAGGAAGTGGGAAAGGGAGCTGCACAGTTCAAAATCGAGGTGCCTGCACAAAAAGCAGTTGAAGCCCTTGAAATGATAGGGCTCGGGGCCGTTGAAAAGAAGATGGAAGTTGTCACCCTCTGGACTACCCTTGCTCTTGGAGAAATCGATTTTATCGCTAATGAACAGAAATTGTCTGAAATAACGGCTGCTGCAAAAGCCTCCCGGGAAGCAATTATAAAGTCCTCGGAAGAAAAGGGTTTCGTTAGCAGGGAGCAGATAGAAGTCTATCCCAAACTTATCTCCGAGACCATAAAGAACTTCGGGGCATATCAGGACCTCATGCCCTCCAGCTATCCGGAAAAGGCCAACGAAGCGTTCAACGAAGAAACATTTTTCGAAGAGGAAGCCGAAGACGAGGAAGCTGAAAATAAAGATAAATAATCAGGTAGAGTAAGCAGCCTGAAAGCAGATAAGGATGAATAATCAGGTAGAGTAAGCAGCCTGGTAGCAGAAGAAAAATAAGGAAATCATTCCTGCCGTACAGGCGGGTGGAACAGCTCATGGCCGGTTTCTAACAACCGGTTTTCTTTTTTCAATTTTTGTTCATCCCTTTCCAATTTTCCATTCCCTTTTTCTACTGCCCCTTTCCCTTTTTCCACTGTCCCGTTTTTTTCCTTAACTTGTACATTTCGTTGTTTGAGTTTCTTTTCTTCTTTTTCAATATTTTCTTTT
>DUKH01000194.1:4685-13295 GCA_013329415.1 Methanosarcinaceae archaeon
TCTTTTTCAATATTTTCTTTTTTAAGATTTTCTTTTTCAAAGCCCCTGGCAATTTCCAGGAAACTCTCAATTATTTTCAGTCCGTTGGGGGTTAGCACGGATTCCGGATGGAACTGGAGGCCGTATATCGGATACCTTTCATGCTCCACTGCCATGATGCTTCCGTCTTCTGCCCTGGCGGTAATCCGAAGCTCCGGGGCAGGGTCCCCGATCTCCAGGGAATGGTAGCACCCGGCTTCAAATGTTTCCCCCATCTCTCCGAAAAGCGAGGAACCGCTGTGCCGGATCTGCGAACTTTTCCCGTGGACCGGGCCTGCTTTGCTTCTTCTGACCGTCCCTCCGAATGTGAAATTGATCGCCTGGTGTCCGAGGCAGACCCCTAGCAGGGGGATTTCCGGTCCCAGTTCCCGGATGATGTCTATACAGCTCCCTATGTCTTTCGGGTCCGAGGGGTTGCCAGGACCCGGGGAAATTACCAGCGCATCGGGGGTAAGAGCCCTTACCTCCTCTACGGTGACCGTGTTCGGGAGAACCACGGTATCTTTTTCAAAATATGAAATGTAATCCACAAGGTTCCATACGAAGGAATCCCTGTTGTTTATGAAAACCACCTTCATCAATAATGCCTCCTCTCAAGCTCCTTTTCCTGAATTCTCTTTTTGCTTTTTCGTTCCGGCTCTTTCGTTCCGGCTTTTCTCAGGCTCCGTCTTCGATTGCCCTGAGCATGGCAGCCATTTTCCTTTCGGTTTCCCGGTACTCATAAGCCGGGTCAGAATCCGCAACTATGCCAGCCCCTGCCTGTACGGAAGCCCTGTCGCCCTGCACAAGCACCGTCCGGATCACGATTGCAAAGTCCGCGTCGCCGTTCCAGCTGTAGTACCCGACCCCTCCACCGTAGACGCCCCTGGGGGAGTTTTCAAGGTCGGCAATGATTTCCATGGCCCGGATTTTCGGGGCTCCGGAGAGGGTCCCTGCAGGAAAGACCGCCCTGAAGGCATCGAACTGGTCGCATTCGGGCCTGAGTTTTCCCGAAACCGTACTTTCGATATGCTGGACATGGGAATACTTCAGGACCTTCATGAAATCGGAAACCTTAACAGAGCCGCTTTCCGCAACCATCCGGACGTCGTTTCGCCCGAGATCCACCAGCATCACGTGCTCGGCCCGTTCCTTTTCGTCCCCGAGCATGTGCAGGGCCAGTTCTTCATCCTCTGCCCCGTTCTTCCCTCTGGGGCAGGTGCCTGCTATCGGGTTTATGATTACGGTCCGCTCGTGGACAGTAAGCAGGGTCTCGGGGCTTGCTCCCACGATTGCAAGGTCCCCGAATTCAAAGAGGTACATGTATGGGCTCGGGTTGATAGCCCTGAGCCGGGTATAGAGTTCGAAAGGCGATTCCTTAAGCTGAAACTCCCGTTTCCGGGAAAGCACCACCTGGAAGATGTCCCCTGCGAAAATGTGTTCCTTTGCCTGGATGACAGAGGCTTCAAACCTGGCTCTATCCGCTTCTTCTTTTTCCGCCTCTTTTTCCGCCTCTTTTTTTGCTTCTGCTTCTTTTTTTTCTGCTTCTTTTACCCCGGTGACCTGGGCAGAGGGGAAATCTGTTAAAATCGCGCCGGGTTCTTCCATGCAGTTTTCTTCCGAATTTTCCGCTTTATCGAGCAGGCAGTACAGTTTTTCCGCATCCGAAACTGCCTGTCCGTAAAGGGCTCCCGGGTCCGAACCCGGGCTTACGAAGGGTGTGAGCGCAATGTACACGTCCCCTGTCAGGTGGTCGAAGACAAAACTTTTGGAGACCAGCAGGTACTGAAGCTCGGGGACATCGGACTCGAAACCTTTCCCGGTGTCCAACCAGCTGTCATAAATTGCATCATAGGCCGTAAAGCCGATTGCGCCTCCCAGGAAGGTCTGCCTGTCAAAACGCTGCGCATTCAAAAGGCCTACCCCGTCTGCGGTGGGGAAAGCAAGACGGAGAGCGTCGAAAAGGTCTTTCCCCTGGGGGACTGCTGCCCTGATTGTGTTTTCTTCCGCTTCCAGTGCTTCGCAGGCCTCCGTTATTTCCCTGCGGACCTGCTCGAAAAGGCCTGAGGTTTCCCTTTTCAGGAGCTCAACGGTTATTTCCCTGTCTTTTATGGTCAGCACGGCGTCAGGGTCGCTTCCGACAAAGGAGTACCTTGCCTTTGTCTTTTCTTTTTCCACGGATTCCAGCAGGTAAGAGTAGCACGGGCAGCCTGCGTCTTTGTCTGCACCCCGGGCTTTTCCCTGCCCTTTGCCCTGTTTTCCTGTTTCCTGCTTTCCTGTTCCCTGCTGGCCTGCGTCCTGTATCCTCTTCAGGGTCCGGTAAAGCTGCAGGGGGGTGAGGTTTCGGACCCGGGCTGAGTCCACTTTTGCCAGGAGCTGGATGATGACGGGCTTTTCCAGCCCTGCGACAAGCTTTTCGAATTCTTCTTTACCAAGGTCAAAGGAAAACATCGGCACACCTCACTTCTTGAATAAAGCTCCGGATTTTCAGAGCATCTTTTTTTCCTCCGGTTTCGACCCCTGAGGCTGTGTCAACCGCATAGGGGGAAACGGTCCTTATTGCTTCCCGCACGTTTTCGGGTTTCAACCCTCCGGCCAGGACCAGGGGGAGAAGGCTTTCTTCGACAATTTGCCGGCTCAGGGCCCAGTCGTGGACGCAGCCAGTCCCGCCGGTTTTCCCGGCAAGCCCCGAGTCCAGGAGCACACTGTCCACAGCTCCACTTTCTTCCAGTCCGTGTACCTCCTCAAGGAGCCTCTCGGCAAGGTTCCGAAGCTTTGAAGCCCCCAGGCCGGCAGGCACGGAAAGGGCCTTTATGATCGGGATGTCTGCTTTTTCCCTTATTACTTCCAGTTCAGAGAGGGAAAGCTCTGAATGGATCTGCACGATGTCGGGCCTGACCTTTTCAATCAGGTCCAGGGCCTGACCCGCGTTTTCAGGCATTATGACCAGGACGGAGTCCAGGCTTTTCGGGACCTCTTCGACCAGGGAGGCTGCGGTGCCGGCGTCCAGTTTTCTCGGGCTTTCCACCGGGACTTCCGTTATAAAGCCCACAGCATCGGCTCCGAAACTATCCGTGAGTTCTATATCCTCGGAGCTGCGAAGCCCGCAGATCTTTACCCGGGTCTTTGGTTTTGGGGTTTTTAGCTTTCCCTTCATACCTTTTCCCCGGAAGCGGGGCTTAATGCAGGATTGCCGGAGGACGCCAGAAGTCTTTCTCCGGGGCGTTCGTCCTGTTTTTTGCCCTGTTCGTGAAGTTCGGCTGTAAAAGTTTTGAACTGATTGAACTTGACCA
The DNA here is from genome assembly GCA_013329415.1 of Methanosarcinaceae archaeon. Classification (GTDB taxonomy): domain Archaea; phylum Halobacteriota; class Methanosarcinia; order Methanosarcinales; family Methanosarcinaceae; genus MTP4; species MTP4 sp9310u. The sequence goes on from DUKH01000194.1 coordinate 7,997, forward strand.
TGACTTTCCCGCTGTCAATGGCATCCTCGGCAATCGGGATTGCCTGCCGGATGGAGCCCACGATTCCGCTTACGTAGAGGGCCGCAGCGGCGTTCAGGATCACAAGGTCCCGCTTCGGGCCTTTCTGGCCTTTGAAGATGCAGAGGAGGTCCCGGGCATTTTCTTTAGGGGACCCGCCTTCGATGTCTTCGGGTTTTGCCCGGAGCATGCCCAGGGCTTCGGGGGTAATGGTGTAGGTTGAGACTTCCCCGTTTTTCAGTTCCGCAACAAAGGTCTCGCCTATGTTTGAGATCTCGTCCATCCCGTCCCCGTGCACCACAAGGGCGTGTTCGGACCCGAGCTCCTTCAGGGCATAGGCAAGGGGTTCGCAGAGCTTTTTATCAAAGACTCCCACAACCTGCCCTTTCGCCCCTGCCGGATTTGTCAGGGGGCCCATGATGTTGAATACCGTCCTGACCCCGAGTTTCTTCCGGACGCCTGCAACCCGTTTCATTGCCGGGTGAAAGACCGGGGCAAACATGAACCCTATCCCGATTTCCTCAATGGTCCTCTGGACATTTTCGGGAGGAAGGTCCACCTTGATCCCGAGAGCGTCGAGCACGTCGGAACTCCCTGCCATGGAAGTGACTGCCCGGTTCCCGTGCTTTGCCACAGGGACCCCTGCAGCAGCAGTGATGATCGCGGCTGCTGTCGAGACGTTGATCGTGTTCAGCTTATCTCCCCCGGTCCCCACAACGTCCACAAGCCTGAAAGGCAGGTCCGGTTGGATCGTATTGGCGGCTTTTTTCATGCCCTTTACAAAACCCGCGATTTCCTCGGGCTTTTCCCCTTTGGCCCGGAGGGCCAGCAGGAATTCCCCGATTTCCTCGTCTTCCGCCGTGCTCAGGATCTGGCTGAGAGCATCTTCCGCTTCCTCAGGCCTGAGGTCCCTGCCTTCCTGCAACTTTTTTATGTATGCCTGCATTTCTCCCTGCATTTCTCCCTGCATTTCTCCCTGCATTTTTCACAACTCCTTTATTTTTTCTCCTGATTTTTCCGGCTTTTTCTTATTCGAGCTTCCTGCCGGCTTGCAGTATGCCGGTTTTCAGTTCCCTTGCCAGGGTTTCCAGCCTTTCGTTCACGTTTTTCCCTGATTCGATAATCTTGATAAATGCCGAGCCAACAATCACGCCGTCAGCTCCGGCTTTTCTGATCTCTGCAGCCTGGCTGCCGTTTGAAACCCCGAACCCGACAGCTTTCGGGATGTCAGTTTCCACCCTGTCAAGCAGTTCCTTCGTGGTTCCTGAAACTTCGCTGCTTGTGCCGGTGACCCCAAGCCTTGAGACCAGGTAGACAAAACCCGAGCTCCGGTCCAGGACCTTCTTCACCCTTTCCCCGGTGGTGGTGGGCGCGATCAGGAAGATCAGGTCCAGCCCGTGCCTCTCGCAGCTTTCCCTGAGCTCGGAGGCTTCTTCGACCGGCAGGTCCGGAATTATCAGCCCGCTTATCCCTGCTTTTGCCGAACCTTCTACGAATTTCTCAATCCCGTACCTGAATACCAGGTTATAGTAGGTCATGCACACAAGGGGGATTCGGGCAATTCCGGTGTCAAGCCCCTCAACGAGCTTGAAAAAACGTTCCGTGTCCGTGCCTGCTGCAAGCGCCCGCTGCCCTGCAGCCTGGATGGTCGGGCCGTCGGCAACCGGGTCCGAAAAGGGCAGTCCCAGTTCGATTATGTCCGTCCCGCCCCTTGCAAGGGCGGCAACGATTTCCCGGGTTGCGTCGGGGGAAGGGTCGCCTGCCATCACGTAGCTGATCAGGGCTCCTTCTCCTCTTGCTTTCAGTTCGGCAAACTTTTCGGATATTCCCGATTTTCCGGTTTCGGCCTTCTCACCGGCCTCTATTCCAGACCTTATCCCGGCTTCCATTTCAGAACTCATCTTTCAGGCCTCCTTCATCTTGCTGAAGACTGTTTCCAGGTCCTTGTCCCCTCTTCCCGAGAGGTTTACAACTACAAGTTCCCCTAGTTCCCCGGCTTCGGCGGCTTTCTTCAGGTAGGCCAGTGCGTGGGAGGATTCCAGGGCAGGGATGATTCCTTCAAGCCTGCTCAGTTCGTGGAAGGCTTCAAGGGCTTCATCGTCCGTGACATAGCGGGCAGTGACCCTTCCGCTGTCTGCGAGATTGGCAAGTTCGGGGCCAACCCCGGAGTAGTCGAGCCCGGCCGAGATGGACTCGGATTCCAGGATCTGTCCGTTCCTGTCCTGGAGCACTTTTGTCCGGGCCCCGTGCAGGACACCTTCTTCCCCGACACAGAGGGAAGCTGAGTGGAGAGCTGCCTTTTCCGTGCATTTCAGGGCTTTTCCTCCCGCCTCAACCGCGATCAGCCGGACGTCCCGGTCTTCTACGAAGGGGTGGAACATCCCCATAGCATTGCTCCCGCCGCCGGCACAGGCAATCAGGGAATCCGGAAGCCGCCCTTCCTTTTCCATTATCTGCTCCTTTATCTCGCGCCCGATCACGCTCTGGAAGTCCCTCACGATCATGGGGTAGGGGTGGGGTCCCACAACCGAGCCGATCAGGTAATGTGTGTTTTCAACGTTTGTGACCCAGTCACGGAGGGCCTCGTTGATGGCATCCTTGAGGGTTTTCGACCCTGACTCCACGGCCCGGACCTCCGTGCCCATAAGCTCCATCCTGTAAGCGTTCATCTGCTGGCGCTTGATGTCCTTTGCTCCCATGTACACCACGGTATCGAAGCCCAGGTTCGCCCCGACCATCGCAGTCGCAGTCCCGTGCTGCCCGGCTCCGGTCTCGGCAATCAGTCGGGTCTTTCCCATATACTTTGCAAGGATTGCCTGTCCGATTGCGTTGTTCAGCTTGTGGGCTCCCCCGTGCACCAGGTCTTCGCGCTTGAGGTAGATTTTTGTCCCGTACTTTTTGCTCAGGTTCCTGGCAAGGTAGAGAGGGGTCTCCCTGCCCCCGAAATCCTTTAGGTAGTGGTCCAGTTCCTTCAGGAATTCCGGGTCGTTTTTGTATCGCTCGTACCCTTCAACCAGCTCTTCAAGGGCAGGCATCAGGACTTCCGGGACGTACTGGCCTCCGTATTTGCCGTACTTTCCATTAATCCCTGTATTTGCCCCTTCGTTTGCCCCTCTTTTCTGGCCGGAGAGTTCTCCAGACCCCGGATTTTTAATATGTGATTCCGAAATTGTAGTTCCTGTCAATTTGATTACTCCCTTGTCTCTTTTCACGGTTGATTTTTTGAAATTTTGATTCTGGAATTTTGATTCTGGAATTTTGATTCTGGAATTTTGATTTTGAGATTTTGATCCTCAAAGGCTCTCTAAAATTTTTTCAAGAATTTTTCGATTTTTTTCAGGAATTTTCAAATTTGTATAATTTGAAGCAGCCCCGGATTTCTTCAAACCTGAAATCCGAAATTTGCTGTTCAATAAGCTGTCACGGCTCCGGAGAGCCGGTAAAAAAGCAGTCAGCAGCGCCAGGCAAGGCACTGGACAAGTTCTTTCGTTTTTTCAAAAACCGATTCGTTTTCCATTATTACGGACCCGACCAGCACCGCATCCGCCCCTGCATCGATTACCCTGCAAACATCATTCGGCCCGCGGATCCCGCTCTCGCTCACTATTACGTGATTTATCCCGGTTTTCCGGTCGTGTTCCCGGATAAGGGGTGCGAGCTTTTCGGTGGTTTCAAGGCTGATTTCCAGGGTTTCAAGGTTCCGGTTGTTGATCCCGATCACTCTTGCAGGGGTGTTAAGAGCCAGTTCAAGTTCCTCTGCATTATGGACTTCCACCAGCGGCTCGAATCCTTTTTTGAGTGCAAGGTCAACGAAATCCAGGAGATTTTCCCCGAGGATTCCTGCGATCAGGAGGATGAGATCGCTTCTTGTTTCCTCAAGCTGGAGCCTGTCAATGATGAAATCCTTTCTAAGAACCGGTAAGCATACGTTTCTCCTGACGGCTTCCAGGTTTTCAAGAGAGCCCCGGAACACCTCGGGTTCGGTCAGGACCGAAATCGCAACAGCTCCGGCTTCCTCCATTTCCCACGCCAGTCTCGCAGCATCTTCCGGGAAGATCTCCCTGAAAGCTTTTCCCGGGGACGCGGGCTTGACTTCCGCAATCACGGGCACCCGGCCTTCGGTTTTGGCAGCCGCTACTGCCGTAAGGAAGTCACGCCTCTGCATGCATTCGGGCATCCCTTCAAGTCTAATTTCCGGTCCGAAAGTCCTTATACGGGTTTTTGTTGTGTCGAGGATCTGCTGGATTTTGCTGTGCATATAATATCACTGTTGTATAATTATGTACAACAATGCTTAATATTGTCTTTTGTATATAAAGGTTTTGGAACTGGAGGGGAAGAAACTGTAAAAATCGTCGAAAGATTTAGATAATTTAAAATGAATTGCATACAGCCCCTCTGTTGAAAAAAAATGAAAATGAAAGGTGGTTGGATCAAAATACCAAAATAGCCGGGAGAAAATTTTATGAAAGATAGGGAAGTCACTGCCAAAATCGAGCTCATAAAAAGTTACGTAAACAGCAATTCGGGACAATGGATGGAGTCTCCACGGAATAAAGCCTTTGGCCAAAACAAAAGACAAAAATACCAACTTTTTCAAAAAATCCCTGGCGACAAAATTCTCTTTAAGCTTGAATCTGGCAATCCATTATACATCGAGATTTGGAGATTCGAAGAAGCAGTAACATTTCTTTATGCGAGCAAAGGGCCTGTAAAGATTGGTGCAAGAATTTCGGAAAACTATCCCGGGATTTCTCTTGAAGGTCATCTGAAAAAAATAGCAAAGTGCAAATATAACCGAAGTGCTGATACAATAACTGCACCCCATATTGCAGATTTGCTTGTGTTAGCGGATATTGCAGAATTCAAAAAGATAATTCCTGCAAAAGGTAGAAAGGTTCATGGAGTAAAATTAAAAGGGACTTGATTCTGGTTAATCTCCTAAAACTTAGATCTTCAATAAATCCCTCTGCACTCTCAACCATTCTTTTCTTTCTTCGTAATCCGGCAGAATTTTCTGCACATCATTCCAGAAAGCTTTTGAGTGATTTTTATGCTTCATATGGCAGAGTTCGTGGACAATGACGTAATCGATTATGGACATTTTAGCCATAACGACCCGCCAGTTGAACCTTAGCTGGTTTGTTTTTGAGCAGTTTCCCCACTTGTTTTTCAGGTATTGCTTTTCATGTACGGATTGCTTGATGGGCTATTTTCAGGTATGGATTGTTTTTCATGTACTGATTACTTGATGGGCTATTTTCAGTTTCAGATTCTTTTT
>DUKH01000194.1:13607-14683 GCA_013329415.1 Methanosarcinaceae archaeon
CAGTTTCAGATTCTTTTTCAGTATGGATTTTTCCATCTTATATTTCCTTTAAACAGTGGTCGGGGAAAAGCCGCGCTAAGGCGCGGGAAATGAACGATGGAATAAGGCATTACGGTTGCTCTGGCTTTTCTTTATTCCCTTTCCCGAACTTTTCCCGGTTTCAGGAGCCATATTTTGTAGTAAAAGATACGGATTATAATCATTATGATTTAAATCATAATCTTTTGCACAGCCTTTGCTCAGGTCCGATTTGCTCTAAAAAATAGCCCGTGGTTGAAAAATGTAAAAAACTCTCCCCACCTTCGAAACCATCAGCTTCACGGACTCGTGCATCGAACCCATTAGCTCTGTTGTTTCCACTTTTTCTTTCAGGGCCGAATTTGTTACATTCCTCATCTGCTGCGAGGGGGTTCAAGTTTCTCCTTCAGGAGCTCGAATGTTGCATTTATTGACTTGCTGAATTGGGGACGGATTAAGGTTGCTTCGGATAAGTTCGCAAATGTGCCCCCTCACTGGTATAAAATATAAAAAAAGATACGGATAATTAATTCCGCTTGAGCGAAGTACAGTGAAGTTAAACGGCTCTCTTGCCTTTGAATCGTAACTCAATAAGCTATTGGGAGCTGATCTCCTTTCACCCGAAGATCGCCAGCATCCCCTTTATGCTTTCGAACATCTCAAAGATCATCGGGGTGGTGGCGTTTGGTTCTCCCAGGGTTGAATTAGCATGTTCGGCCATGGAATCAGGGGATTCGAGGCTTTTGTTCATCCGTGTAAAACTCTCGTTGATGGAATCCGTACTGACATTTGTTTCATTAATGCCCTGGGGTCCCGAGCCCATGACTACGAGAATCGAATCAACCGCGGCAATGCCCGAATTAGTCCCTTCAAGGGTTGGAGCAAGGAAGGGATATTCGGAAACCCGGGACTCCAGGGTTCCGTCTATGAGCCTGAGGTTCAGGTCAAGCAGTTCCAGCATTGAGGTCAGGAAACGGAAATTAAGGTCAAGTCCCGGATCAAGGATTTCTGTGAAATTTATTTCAGGTGTGACACCTGATACATTTGATACATTTGAT
>DUKH01000194.1:14985-19648 GCA_013329415.1 Methanosarcinaceae archaeon
ATTTGATACATTTGATACATTTATTACTTCAGCGGGTTCGTTTTCTTTTTCGGAAACAATTTCTGCCGAAGCCGGAAATGCGATTGCTGTTGCTATGATTCCTGCTATTATACACAGGCAAATTGCCTGAAACCTGTCCATACAAGCGGCCCCCACCACTATTTTTGAAAATTCATTTGCAATTTATTTGCAATTCATTTGCTATATTAAAATCAGAAAAAATATTATATGAAGTTGAGGATTCATGTAAATTTTTTATATAAGTATGGTTTCCAACAGCCTTCCCATGAGGCGTAATCCTCATCATAAGCACCATGTCCCCTCCAACATAACACAAAATAGGAGTATTTTTCAATGTATAAATAATCAATAATTTAAAAAAGAATAAGAACCGGGATTCAACTATAATATATTTCATATGTTTCGTAAAAAAGTTTAAATTATCCATCTTCATATCAAAAATTATTAATCTGCTGTACAAATAAAACCAGGGTAACTCCTTCCAGATCCAACAATATCACTCTTCTTTAATTCGGAAATTCGACCTCAACCGGAACTGCGGGGAGTCAGGAATTAAACACATTAATAAATTTATTACAAATTATTTCTCAAACCCCAAAAGCAAAAATGCCCTGACCAGACGACCAATGGATAAGTTTTTACAGCCTGGATACAGAAAGCTGAAATCCAAAAAACGGAATCATATGGCTTTCCGAATGTATTTTTGAAACTTGAATCGAAAAGTGCTCAATTCTACTTATGAAAAAAGTAAAAACCTTATGTAACATTTCTTTTTTAAAAAAAAGATACTGATTTTCCCTCAATATTTTTTGCAACGGAGCCAAAACCCGACACATGTAACCTTCTGCCAGAACACAACTCATTCTAAACAAACATAAGTAGTCCGCTTGAGCGAAGCGCAGCGTAGTGAAACGGACAGCGCACTGCCGAGCCGCAACTCGGCTGGCGAAGGATTTACATGTAAGATATGCATACAACGCACAAAAAACAAAAGTAAACACAAAAATAAAACATAGTATATAAAGTTAGACAGAGGTCTTTAAATGGTTGTATGGAAGGGAAAAAAGCAATTTTGCATACCAACATGGGTGACATCACAATTGAACTGTACGGGGACATGCCGATTACCGCAGGGAACTTCGCAAAACTCGTAAGCGAGGGCTTCTACGACGGCGTAATTTTCCACCGCGTAATTGACGGCTTCATGCTCCAGGGCGGAGACCCGACAGGCACGGGCATGGGCGGCCCGGGTTATGAAATTCCGGACGAGTTCACCAAAAACAACCGGAACGACAGGGGTACCATCTCCATGGCAAACGCAGGGCCCAACACCGGAGGCAGCCAGTTTTTCATCAACCTGGTTGACAACAACCACCTGAACAGAGGGCACCCGGTATTCGGGAAGGTCGTCGAAGGCATGGACGTGGTCGATAAGATAGGGAAAGTGAAGACCGGCCGCAACGACCGCCCGACAAGCGAAGTGAAAATCGAAAAAGCCGAGCTTGTTTAAGCTTCGGTTTTTTACATTTCCTTTTACTTTTTTTGCAATACTTGTCTTCAGTTTTCGTTTTTGACTTCAGTCTTCAATTTTCATAGTCAGCTGCAGTTTTCAATTTTCGTCTTCAATTTTAGTTTTTGGCTTTAGTCTTCGGTTTTAATTTTCAATATCCTTATTAATTACAAACCTTAACTCCGATTTTTTGTAGGGACTATGCCAAAAACAATTTTTTGTAATCTGTTATTTAAACCCTTATGTGTGTGATTTTGGTGGTGAAATGAGCAAAATGTATACTCCTATGCTTTGAAAATATTACCTCTGTATAAACGTTAGATCGGGCACTCAAAAGTCAGAAAATGATTACAGGCGAGCACAAAAACTAACGTAAAATATTATTATTCTATTGTTAAGAATAATTTAAAGCTCTTACTTATACACGTTTATCCACATGATGTCAAAATGTGTGTAAATAATCTGAAAATCAAATATTTCCTATTGTAACTATTGAGGCGCATGTAGTTGAAAACAGATATCTTATCGGTAAATAGCTAATATGTTCCCCAGGAAAAATCGGAGTTAAGGTTAGTTAGAGCGTGTCTTAAAATTCAATTTGATTATACAATTGGGATAGGAATAACGTATCTGGACCGAAAAACAGTAGCATTAAATCTTTAAATGTCTAAAGTGTAAATTTTTACAATGATGTCTGGTGTATTTGGTTTTATCCATTGTACAAATAATCCGAATGTAATTGATTTACAGTCTGAACTTAAGATCAACAACGCCTACTATCCAAATGTAGAAATGGTTTGAATTTTAAGACATCACCTTAATAAATTTTATATAGATTTCCTTCATCTTAATAAGTATCGCCAGTGAGATCCCAAACATTCTCTATAATTCTTGCTGGTTAACTTAATTCTCGCTGGTTAACTTAATACCCTAAAGCCACCTCGAGGTGCCCAGAACGGATATCAGTAAAAAAGTGCTCATCATAACTCTTTTGATTTTTGCAGTGTTAACTGCTGCATTTACATTTACCCATAATATGCAGCTATCTAATTTTTTGGAGCTTGAAGCGGGGGATACACTGGAGAATGTAGAGCGGGTCCAGAACGCCGTTGCCACAAAACAGGGATACCTTGATTATAGCGTCCAGGACTGGGCGTGCTGGGACGACACCTGCCAGTTTGTCAAAGACCAGAACCAGGAATACATTGACGTTGACCTGCAAAATGAGACCCTGGCAGGAATTGATGTTAACCTCATGCTTTTTGTCAACGAATCCGGGACTCTTGTCTACGCAAAATCCATAGATATCGAGACCGAGGAAGAGGTGCCCATACCTGCCGGACTGCTGGAATTGATTGAAGACGGCACTCTCCTTACGGAAGAAGAGGACGATGAGATAAGCGGTTTTATTTTACTTGACGAGGGCCCGATGTTTATTGCCTGCCACCCTATTCTCACGACAAAATATGAAGGGCCTGTAAGGGGTACCCTCATTTTCGGAAGATACTTTGATAGCGGCCTTCTGGAATCTTTTAAAGAGCTTACCTGTTCTTCCCTGCTCATGTACAGGGTGGATGAGGAAATGCCCCCTGACTTTGTTAGTGAGTATTCAAAAGCTACAGAGGTCTCGAGGAGGATCATGGTAGAACCCCTGAGTGAAGAAAGGGTCGCCGGTTATTTTGAATTGAACGATATTGCAGGGGAACCTGCCCTCATTATCAGGGCGGATTTCCCCCGGGACCTTTATTCCCACGGGAAGAAAACCCTTGACTATATGTACTCTTTCCTGCTCCTGACAGGGCTTTTGACAGGGGTCGGAGTCAAGCTTGCCCTGGACCGCCTTTTTGTTTCAAGGTTAACTGACATTGACGATTTCGTAACAAGGGTCAGGGCTGAAAAAGACCTTTCGAAAAGGCTCGAGCTCAAAGACAATGATGAGCTTTTCAGGCTGTCCCGTGAGATCAACGGGATGTTGAACGAAATCGACCTGACGGAACAGGAGCTTCAAACCCAGGAACGGGAGAAGAAGGTCATCCTCGACTCACTTAACGAGCTGGTCGTGTTTGTGGACCCTGCTCTTAAAATTATCTGGGCTAACAAGGCTGCTCTGGAGCATATGGGAATGGAGCTCGAAGAGGCAGTTGGGCTTTCCCAGAGAGTTGCTCCCGGAGTAAGCAGCCAGGCTTTCGAATATCTGCACCTGGAAGAAGCCTTTGCAAGGAGTAAGAAAAAATCAGGGGAACTTTCGGCTGTTGACGGGACGGTGTGGTCAATCCAGGCGGTTCCCGTGACGGATGACGCCGGAAAGATCATAGGAATCCTGGAGACCTTGAGGGATGCCACGGAAAGCAAGAAAGCCGAGAAACTCTTTCAGGAAAAACAGATCGCTGAAGCTGAGAGCCGGACCAAGAGCGAATTCCTGGCCAACATGAGCCATGAACTGCGAACCCCCCTTAACTCGATTATAGGGTTCTCGGACCTCCTCTGTGAGCAGAGCTTTGGGAAACTTAATGAAAAACAGTTGAAATCCATGGGGAACATCTCCAAGAGTGGAAAGCACCTGCTGAACCTGATCAATGACATTCTGGACCTCTCCAAGGTAGAAGCCGGAAAGATGGAGCTGAAGTACAGCGAGTTCGAGCTTGCAGCTAAGCTTAACAGTGTAAAGTCCCTGCTGTCCCCCATAGCGTCCCGGAGAAGAATCGAAATCAAAATCCATGTTGACAGCGGGATTACAAGCATCCGTGCGGATGAAGCCCGCTTTGTCCAGGTCCTCTACAATCTCCTTGACAACGCCATAAAATTCTCAAACGAAAACGGGCTTGTAAAGGTCGAGGCGAAAAGGAAAGAAGATATGGTGGAAATAGCGGTTATAGACACAGGAATGGGCATTGAGGAAAAGGATCAGAGTAAACTCTTCAAACCTTTCAGCCAGGTCGATCCCTTCACTTCCAAAAAGTTCCAGGGTACCGGGCTTGGCCTTTCCCTGGTAAAGCAGATTGTCCAGCTCCACGGAGGCTATATCTGGTTCAGGAGCAGGGCAGGGGATGGCAGCACCTTTGCTTTTACACTGCCGATAAACGGTAAAAAAGGAGCTATCACCGGTGATGAAGTAGGAAAGGGAGATAAAGT
>DUKH01000194.1:19990-21628 GCA_013329415.1 Methanosarcinaceae archaeon
AGATAAAGTAGGAAAGGGAGATGAAGAGGCCTGAGCCCGGAATCTCTATCCTTTTCCCTGTTCCGGGTTTTTAAGCCATGAATTTTTCGGTTTCCGTTTCGAAACAGATCTGCAGGCTTTCAGCTCCCGATTCGTCTTTCAGCAGGTCCAACAGTTCTTGCAGGTAAAACACTTCACAGGGTTTTTTACCCTTCCTGTGGGTTTTTAGCTGGTCATAGTCAAAGCAAAGGTCATCGTAACTTACTACGTACCTGAACCACTCTGCCGGAACGGGAAGGGCTGAAAAAAGGGGTATTGCATTTTTGAAATAGTTCCTGCATTCCTTTTTTTTCGAGAGCTGACACCAGCTGTCTATTATGAAATTAACTCCTTCCCCTTCAACTTTGAAAACAACAGGATAGATCTTGCAGAGGATGGGCTTAAATTCCCGACATTCGCACTCGAAGGTTTTCCTATTTAAAAAAGGGCATAACCTTCCTAATTTCAATACATCAATTCGGGTCCCGTCATTCATTTCCAGGATATCCAGGTATAAGTCTTCGAATTCCCGGACGCTTATGCCCAACCTTGAGGCCATGTAATCTTTTTCTCCGGGCAGCAGGGTCCCGATCTTATTATGTTCGCATGCCCCTTCGCATTCCCTGCAAATATTAAAGGTTTTTCCGTTACTTCCACTAAATATATTATGAAAGTCATCAAACATGTTGATGGGAACTTTTTCAAAAATCAACCTCTACCCCCCCCCAGGAATAAATATTATTTAGGACTTACGCAGTTGAACCAAAACCCAGTGGCATGAAACACCAAAATGTTTAAGGCTAATGCTCTTGATAAGGTCTCACGTGCTTGTTTTTTCTTCTCAAGTGCGTAACTTCTATTATTATCTTATCCCACTCACATACATTTTTGTCAAAGTTGTATATACATCTATGCCTGCCACTCGCTTTGTAGACAAATTCGAATATAAATGCGAATGTTATTTTCGAAATTACATATAACAAGTGAAAATGGCAAAAGCCGTAAGAATTATGAGAAAATTTATGATGTGTTCCCATGGAAAATTATAAAACAGATGGCACTTACAATAATATTTACAATAATATTTACAATAATACTAACAATATTTATTTTTATATGTGTATGTAAATTTTATTTTCAGCCGAATACCCCCCAGCTTTCTGCGGGGACGGACACTTCCCCGGGAAACGTTGATGAGATACGATTTCTCAAATCCATTTTTTGTTTGTTAATTTCTGCTCGAACTAAACCGTGTCAGGTCTATTGTCTCCTTTTACGGAGTTAAGGTACTAATTTTTGCGAAAAAACCGGGCGTCTCCGACGACCGGTGGGAGCCTGGGGTTCTAAGAACCTCCGCAAACTTCCATGTTGAGTTTTCAGAAAGTAACTCCAATGTGCCAGATTAGTATTTTTGATCCTGAAAAAAGATTCTGAACAAATATTCGGTTACAATGATAAAAAATCCCGAAGAATATACAACTATACACTGGATCAAAATCTACACGGGACAGCCATGCGCTGTACAACTGACGTTCCAGAACTATGTAGTCAACTACCCCTCCCTAAAATCTAAGCCTTATGGCTTAGATTTTAGAGTAAGGGGCTTGTCTAACAAGCCCT
>DUKH01000117.1:0-1467 GCA_013329415.1 Methanosarcinaceae archaeon
TCGATTACCAGATTATCGATTATACGATAATTTTCTTAGTTTCTGTCAATTATACTCGACAACTCAGTCCATTTTTTTCAAACATGTTCAACACCATATTCTATGTTTGTTAATTTTACTCGATGTTTTTTGTGATTGCTTGAAGCTGGATTACATTCAAAAAACTTATAAATGGCATTCAAATTTCTGGATGAAAGATGTGAAAAATTTAAAGATCTATCGTTCCAGTGGAAACGCAGGGGTTCTGAAAATTTTCCTGCTAGAAAAAGCACTGGCATAAGAAATATAATTGCTTCTTTTTCCTTGTTCCGGGGCTTTCTTCAAAACCTTTTACCTTCCCTTCGACTCTCCCCAAAAAACACTGTATATTTTTTCACTTTTAGCAAAAATCTCCAGTCGAAATGGAGGGGTTCTAAAAAAATTATTTTCCGTATTTGTGGGAACTTTTACTCTTGAAGAACGGAATTTTTTAATAAGAAATGAGGATACTGCAATGGATTTACGTAAACATGAGGCACCAACAAAGGAGAGAAATGCCGTTATCATTATGTACCAGTGACCCGTATATATTAAATGTTATAAAAGCACTCGGGAAGTGCTGGAAGGACCTTCTCGGGGGTGAAGGATTGGGCATATCCGGGGAAAGATGGTTTTCCATGAACATAGCCCGGGTTTTGACCGATTGCAGAGAAAAACCTGAATTAAGGGGAAATGGAGGAATTTGACAGGTTTTTTTGAAAGGAAGCCTGAAAGCCGGTAGAATTGATTGGGAAACGAATTTTATCTGGTTTTTGCGATCCGGAGAAAGAAAAGGGGGGAACGGCAATCAATGGTGTTTGACCGCAGAAAAGAAATTGAGACCGATATCCAGATCAAGGAAATTGAAAAGGAGATGTCGGTTTCGGAAGTCATGAACAAGACCGTGGTCACGCTGGACATCAACACGGATATCCCTGTTATTGCAAGGGAGATGGTCAGGTACAATGTCGGAAGTGTGATCATCACCGAGAAAGAAAAAGCAATGGGGATCATCACGGAAAGGGATCTTGTAAGAGACATCGTCACAAAGGATAAAAAGCCGAGCCGGGTGCATGCAAGCAAAATCGTCTCTACTCCGCTGGTTGCCGTGAAACCGACAACCAGTGTCATAGAAGCTTCGGAGATAATGCTCAAATCCGACATAAAAAGGCTTCCAGTCATGGAAAACGGCGATATAGTGGGAATAGTTTCGAACACGGACATTCTCATGGTGACACCGGGACTCAGCACCATCCTCAAGGACCTCATCGAGATGAACCGGGAACCACTCTTTGCCACGAGCGAAGGAGAAGGTCCTGAGTTCAACAGCGGAGTCTGTGAGTCCTGCGGCTATTATTCCGAAGACCTGGAAATGGTAAACGGAAGGCTGCTGTGCCGGGACTGCCGGGATGTCGAAGAAGACTATTACGATTGAGTTTGACGATTGAG
>DUKH01000117.1:1891-4468 GCA_013329415.1 Methanosarcinaceae archaeon
TGATGATTGAGTTTGATGATTGGTTCTCGAATTTTACGGCTTTCCGGACCTAGCGGTCCGAGAGTATCAAGCCAATAGAAACGGTACCCAAACCGATACCCAAACCGATACCCAAAACGGTACCTAAGCCAACTGTATCGAAAAGTATCAAAATAGACAGTATTAAAGATGCACAATACCTGTCGGACCGGGAATCTAGCTGGTAATGCTGAAAACGTAACACAAAAAAGCAGAGAAAGGGTAAACAGATGAAAGTCAGCGAAATTATGTCAGAAGGGCCTATCTGTGTGAAAGAGGGGGACTTTGTAACTCACGCCCGTCAGATGATGCGTGACTATTTTCTGCGCGGCCTTGTCGTCGTTGATGAAGGGGATAAGCTTGTGGGAATGCTGACCGACCAGGACATCCTGAGGGTCACTGCAACACGTTCCAATGTCACGGTCCGGGGTTATGCCAGGGAATGCCCTACAGTCACTCCGGATATGGAGATCCAGAAAGCGGCAAAGCTTATGCTGGAAGCTAAAATGAACAGGGTACCTGTAGTTGCTTCTACCACGGACCGGACAGTGCTGGGAGTCCTGAGCAACTCCGACCTCCTGAAAAACATGAAGCTTCCGAAGGGAGCTCCCGAGAATGTTGGAAAGATTATGACCCGGAAGGTAGAAACCTGCCACCCCGATGAAAGGGTCACGAAAGTCTGGGCTCACATGCTCGAAGCCGGTTATACGGGAATTCCCGTGGTTTCGGAAAAGGAGGAAATCCAGGGGATGATCACGCGCAGGGATGTCCTGAAATCCGGAGCTGTTCGGATAGGGGCCGAAGACAGCAGGGGCACGAGGACGAGCGAGACGGCAAAGGTCGAGAAGATCATGTCCACTCCAGCTTATACCCTTACCGAGGACGACTCCATCGAAAGGACCAGGGAGATGATCATACATTATGACATCGGCAGGGTCACAGTGGTAAACGGAACCAAAGTGGTGGGGATAGTTGACAGGCAGGACCTCCTGGCAGCCTTTGTCAGCGGTGTTTCCGGATAAACATCGGAGCTTTCCACGCAAAAAGATTATAACGCTCAAAGATTATAATTAATAATGGTTATAGATTAAGAAAAGAGGAAGAGTTTTGGAGAGGTGTTTTCCAAAAAATTTGGCCAAAAAGATTTATTTTTCAAAAAAAGCCCGGGAAAACTGCTGAACCGGGAAAAATCGAATGTTTCAGGGGAAATCCTGCAAAAGTGCGGGAAGAGAAAAACGGCGTATGAAAAACCACTAACGGCAACTCGAATTCGGTGATCTAATTGAACAAAAATAAGACACTAACGTCAGCCGAAAAAACGAAAGTTCAGGCCAGACTGAACAAAGTGGATAGGGGAGTACAGAGGAAAGATCCTAGAATGATTAGCAGCACAGGCACAATGGATACAGGGCCTGTGGATTTCAAGTCCAGGATCTCGGAACATGAGGGGGTAATCATTGCCCTGGGGACAAAGGATGTAGTTACCCTCCCTCCCACCGCAACCATAATGGAAGCGGTCAAGATCATGACTGAAAAGAGATTCAGGCGCATTCCGGTTACGGACCCCGGGACAGGAAGGATTGAAGGGATCGTCACTTCCGTGGACATCATCGATTTCCTGGGAGGAGGAAGCAGGAACCTGCTTGTTGAAAACCGCCACAAGGGCAACCTGCTGGCTGCAATAAATGAAGAAGTAAGGCAGATCATGGAAACTGACGTTGCCTGCATCAATGAGCATGCAAACTTCGACGAAGCTGTTTCAATGATGCTCGATCGAAAGACCGGAGGGCTCCCGGTTGTGGATGCCGAGATGCGGGTCGTGGCAATTTTCACCGAAAGAAACGCTGTAGAGCTGATGAGCGGACTTATGACAAACGTCGGTGTTAGGGAGTACATGAGCAAAAAAGTGACAATGGTATCCACGGACACGCCCATCGGACAAGCGGCAAAAATCATGGTTGAAAACGAATTCCGGAGACTTCCTGTAGTCAAAGACGGGATCTTTGCGGGGATGGTCACAGCCTCGGACATTGTTCATTTCCTGGGGAGGGG
The DNA here is from genome assembly GCA_013329415.1 of Methanosarcinaceae archaeon. GTDB lineage: Archaea > Halobacteriota > Methanosarcinia > Methanosarcinales > Methanosarcinaceae > MTP4 > MTP4 sp9310u. Next base: position 3,962 of record DUKH01000117.1, read on the forward strand.
AGATGCCTTCCACAAACTGGTAACCGGAAACATCCACGAAGCTCTCGACCAGCCTGTAGGCTCGATCGTTTCAAAGGAACTGATCTGGACAGGACCTGAGACAGACATGGGAAAAGCCCTGGAAATCATGCTCGGGAAAAGAATAGGGTCCCTTCCGATCCTGGAAGACGGACTCATCCGCGGCATCATTACGGAGCGCGATTTCCTGAGAGCTCTGTAAGTTTGAACTGAACTCTTAATTAAGACCAGGTGTGGCCTGAACTCCAAACCAGATACCCAACTTAATCAATCCCAACCCTAACCGATAGAACCAGTACCGAATCAATACCGAATCAATACTACGCTGAAAATACCGGGTCAGCACTTCTGGCCTGGTTTCGGTATCCATCCTCACGAGAGTTCTGGAAGAGGGACTACAGATAAAAAAGACTCAAGAGGAACATTCAGGATCGGAAAGATGGGAGAATATCCAAGGGATGCTTAGGGGTTGTTCAGGTTGTTCAGGTT
>DUKH01000117.1:4787-6997 GCA_013329415.1 Methanosarcinaceae archaeon
CAGGTTGTTCAGGTTGTTCAGGGGTTGTTCAGGTTTTTAAGGTTGTTCAGGGGTTGTTCATGAGTATCAAAGGGTGTAAGGAGTGCCGCTCAGGGCGCAGCTGGTTCTAAATAATATAAACTTGATGCTACGCAGACTTTGCTTTTACAAAAATTAGACAAACCACACATAAAAATTGGGAAGGTTATGATCAAAAATTAAAAAGTTCACATTTGACTCAAAAACTATAATTATTGATGCTTATACATTATAAAAGTGAAGGAGGTATTTCATGAATGTGGCGGACATAATGAGTTCACCTGTATATGTTATAGAATCAGATGAACCCGTGTCTCATGCAAGAAATCTGATGTTAAGACACAAGATCAGTACGCTGCTTGTCCTGAATGAAGGCAAGATGGTGGGAATAGTCACGAAATCAGATATCAGCAACCGTCTGGCTCAGGCTGAACCGCTCTGGAGGAGAAGACCTATCGACCAGATCCCTATCAAGCTGATGATGACAGAATCGGTAATCACCATCTATCCCGAAGCCTCTATATCCCAGGCAGCCGCCCTGATGCTTGAAAATGGAGTCCATGATATACCCGTGGTAAAGAATGACGTTGTTGGAATTGTCACAAGGACCGACATCGTACGCCACGTTGCCAGAACAGAAGAAAACCTGGACACGAAGGTTTCCAGGTTGATGACAGAAGATGTTGTTTCTGTTCACAAGCATCACACCATCAACCACGTTCTCGATGAGATGAATAAGAACGAAATTGAAAGAGTGATTGTCAAAAACGACCTTGGAAAGCCTGCGGGAATTATTTCCCGAAGAAACCTTGCCTTAAACTACATCACCGATAATGAGGGCAAACTTTCCACGAAAAATATCAAGATGGCCCGAAAATCCTCCCCGGCAGGCCAGAAAACCTACAGGTACATAAAAGAAGTACCTCTGACTGCGGAAGATATCATGTCCTCCCCGGTGGTTATGCTGGATATAAATGAAAGCGCAAAAGAAGCCGCAAAAAAGATGATTGAAGAAGATGTTACAGCCCTCCCCGTTACGAACGGCGAGGAAATAGTGGGAATAATCAGCAGGACCGATATCATGAAAGCGGTGATGTAAAAGGCGATAAAAAACCACAGCATTACATACAGTGCGGCAGTATGTACGGAAATATACTGGAATATCCATACGTGCGGAAATATCCATACGTATGGAAATATACACACTAAAAAATATACATACTGCAGTATAAAGTAAGGGAACAGGCAACGGAAAAACGAGAAGCTGCCCACAGTGAAGCAGGATGCAAAAAATAAGAACACTGGAAACGGCAGCAAGAAACGATGTAAAAACGAAAACAGCAGAAAACAACAATTAAAAATTTTGGATACGCATGAGGTGAATTGCATGCAAGTTAAAGATATAATGGTACAGCCACACAAGATCGATAAGTCAGACACCATATCCCACGCCCTTGATCTCATGGAGAAAAAGGACACAAAGCGTCTAATGGTAGTCCACAACGACCAGATGCTCGGTGTACTGACCATGAGAAGTCTGACCAAGGAGCTCGGAACCCGCAGGAAACTGAGCAAACCCGCATCCTCTCTGCATGTTGCAACAGCCGTATCCGACAACTTTGTAAAGGTCCTGCCGGACACCGACCTCAGCGACGCCCTCACCCTGATGAAGAAAAAGGGAGGAGTGATCGTCGTTACCAATAACGGGGACGTCATGGGCTGGGTCACCCCGAAAGAACTTATGGAAGCAAACCGCTTTACGGGCTACGCCGGGGAAATCATGGAAAGAAACCCGATCAATGTCAGCCCTTCCGACCGGGTCAGCCACGCCAGGCACCTGATCCTCGACAACAACGTAGGTAGACTGCCTGTGGTTGAAAATGGCAAACTCGTAGGGATTGTCGCAGAAGAAGACATTGTCGCAGCCATGCGCGCCTTCAGGGACCTGGTGGCAGGCAATCAGCAGGATTCCAGGATCAAGAACCTCCTGGTAGGAGACATCATGACCCGCAGCGTAATCAGCGTCTACACCAACACTCCGCTTTCAGAAGTGGTCAAGACCATGCTGGAAAACGACTTCGGAGGAGTGCCGGTCCTCAACCTGGAAGAGGAACTTGTAGGTTTCCTTACCCGAAGGAATGTTATAAACGCAATCGCAGAATGAGTACGTTGCGAAAAGTTCGATGCGAAAA
>DUKH01000117.1:7335-10022 GCA_013329415.1 Methanosarcinaceae archaeon
GCGAAAAGTTCGATGCGAAAAGAGAAGAGAACGTTGAAAAGAAATGCCTGTCCCCCCGGGACAGGACTTTTTCTGTTTTTAATTGAATTTTGGTGTTGAATTGATTTATGTTTTCAATTAAATTTTGATGTTGAATTATTTTTAATTTCAACTAAATTTTCGATGTTTAATTGAATTTTCCTATTTTCCCGGCTCAGAAAGAGCGGTCCCCTCCGAGCAACCCGCCAAGAAGGTCGTCACCGACACCTGCAACCCCGCGCCTTTCACCCCTGTTCTGCTGGTAACTGGCTGCTGCAAAGATCCTGTCGGCAAGCCTGGAGAAAGGAAGACTCTGCATGTACACGGTTCCGGGCCCTGTGAGGGTTGCGAGCACGACCCCTTCCCCGCCGAAGAGGGCATTTTTGAAATCCCGGGACCACGTGATGTCATAACTTACGTTTTCGGTAAAGGCTGCCACACAGCCTGTGTCCACATGGTAGGTCTCTCCAGGCGCAAGTTCCTTCTTGACCACGGTGCCGCCAACATGGATAAAGGCCAGGCCGTTACCCCGGAGCCTCTGAAGGATGAAACCTTCGCCTCCGAAAAGCCCGGCTCCGAGTTTGCGGGTAAAGGCGACTTCCACTTCCACACCCCGTGCGGCACAGAGGAAGGCATCTTTCTGGCAAAGCATGCTCCCTCCCATTGTGGCAAGGTCCGGGGGGATAACCTTCCCCGGGAACGGAGCCCCGAAGGCCACATGCCCTTTGCCCTGCCCCTGGTGGGTAAAGTTCGTGATGAAAAAACTCTCTCCTGTAAGAGCCCTCTTCAGCCCCTTTTTCAGGCCTCCCAGGAGCCCCTTGCTCTCACCGCCCATACTGGTCTGCATCTGGACTCCAGGGCCCATGTACATCATTGCTCCGGCTTCTGCCTGGACGGCCTCTCCCGGGTCAAGTTCGACTTCCACGATCTGCAGGTCATCGCCTATGATCTGATAATCAATTTCATCTGCCATTTTGATATCTCCTTTTTGCTATTTCTTTCTGCCAGCTATTTATTCTATCTACTTCATCCAGCTATTTTTACTGTCTCTTTCTGCCAGCTATTTTTTGCCGGAGGTTTAAACTTCATTACTGTAAATTTAAATTTCACCAAAAATTATAGTTTCAAGACTTAAAAAGATTCTTAACATATGTATTTATGCCACATAGTTCCGTGAGGGAAAATACATGGTTTCATGAAGGAAAACACATGGTTCTCCGAAGGAAAAGGTGAGAAGGGACAACATATTTCAAGCCCGAGAGCAGATAAATATACTTATGCACACTGCGGGGAGTAGTGAAACTGTTGACGCCGGGTTTGTGGGTAAGCTGGCCGGGTATCTCGGGTTTGAAGAAGAAAAAGTCCGCCATCTTTTCGAAAAAAAATACCTTGCCCGGAACTGGGGAGAGCACGAACACCTGTTTCGTTTTGACAAGGAGATTTCCCATATTGAGAGGGGCACATTGTTCTATGAGAAAGATGACAGTTTCGAAATGGTTCTGGGTTTCCCGAAAATACGGAGAGCTATGGTACTTTATCCAACCCTCGAAAAGCAGTTCGAAGGCCTCCGGAGCGTTGTCGTGGAAGAGAAGATGAACGGCTACAACGTCCGTGTTGCCAGGGTTAACGGAGAGGTCCTTGCAATTACCAGGAGCGGATACATCTGCCCATATACAACTGAAAGAGCCAGGGAGAAATTGAACCCGGATTTCTTCAACGACTATCCGGACCTGGTGCTCTACGGGGAAATGGTGGGGCCGGACAACCCTTACGTCCCCAAGGAAATATATGATGTTGAATCCGTGGAGTTTTACATCTTCGACATCCGGAAAAAAAATACGGGTGATCCTCTCCCCGCAGCCCGAAGGCGGGAAATCCTGGAAAAATATGGCCTTTTGCAGGTGAAATCTTTCGGGGAAATCCCCCTGGAAACGGCTCCCGGAGAAATTGCAAAAATAATCCGCAACCTGGGAAAAATCGAGCATGAAGGAGTGGTTATTAAAGACCCGGCAATGGTCCTGCCCTCTGTGAAGTACACCTCTTCCCGGAGCAACTGCTCTGACCTTAAGCATGCCTTCAAGTTCTACAACGAGTCCGGAAGGGACTATATGCTCTCCCGAATTGTCAGGGAAGGGTTCCAGGCTGTGGAATGGGAAGAAAACGAAGACGAGTTCAGGAAACGCTGCATGCAGCTTGGGGAAAGCATCCTGGCCCCTCTCCGAGATTCCGTGCAAAGCGTAAAAGAAGGGCAGCGCCTCTACGACGAGGTCCGGATCAGAGTAAGGGATCTGAAAACCGCCGTAGAATTCGAGGACTACCTGAAAAGGCTCGGGGTAGATTCCGTCTTCCAGGACCCTGAGCCCGTGGGGGATGAGTACCGCATAACCATCAAAAAAGTAAACAAGAGCACGAACGACAAAACTGAGGCAATCTGGAAAGGAGAACTGTGGTAACTTTATTCAGGGAAAAATTACCCATGATTTTTTTTCGGGAATGCTGGCCATGGGAACTTCTTCAGGAAAATTGCCCACGCTCCTTTTTTTCAGCAATATTATCCTTGATGACTTTTTCCCTGAAAATTTCGAAAAGAAATATATTGCAGTATATTAATACCAGTGGCAGAAACAAAACCTTCTATTTACGTATCCTATCTATTCAAAGAACTATAA
>DUKH01000117.1:10429-12400 GCA_013329415.1 Methanosarcinaceae archaeon
TAATTCACAGGACTATCTATTCGCAGAATATTCGCAGAACCATCATTCACGGAACTGTAATTTACAGAACTACCAGTTACAGGACTACCATTCACAGAACCACCTATTCACACAATACCTGAAAGGGACCCACCATGACAAATATCGCAATTATCGGGACGGAACAGAGCGGAAGGACCACCCTTGCCGCAAACCTCGGGAAAAAGGGAACGCATTCGGACATCACCCTGTATAACAATGACAAAGAAACCCCGAAACTCGCCTTTATCGACCCCCACAGTTATCCGAAAACCCTGAAATCCCTGATCACTGCACTGAACATTTCAGACATGGCAATCCTCTGCATCCCCTCCACGGGCATGGACGCCCATACGGGAGAATGCATCATCGCCATGGACCTGCTGGGTTTCAAACACGGAATCATTGCCCTGACGAAGTCCGATACAACTCACATATTCGCCCTTGACGAACTTAAGGCAAAGATCAAGCAGATCACCGCAGGCACCGCACTTGAGGGCTGGGAATGCCTCGCAATTAACACTAACAAGAGCGCAAAGAATCCCTTTGAAGGTGTGGACGAGCTCAAGGCCAAGATCAGCGCCATGGCAACAGAAATCGAAGACGAACAGGCAAAATTGAATGACCTGCCTGCCCGCGTATTCATAGACCACGCCTTTAATGTTACCGGGAAAGGCTGCGTCGTGCTCGGGGTTGTCAAACAGGGCATTTCAAAGGACAAGGACAAGACCAAAATCTTCCCCCTGGACAAAGACATTGAAATCCGCTCCATCCAGAGCCACGATGTGGACATCACCGAAGCACCTACCGGCACCAGGGTCGGGATGCGCCTGAAAAACGTCCAGGCTAAGGATATCGAGAGGGGCTTTATCATCTCGGATAAGGAGATAGTTACCACTGACTACACCCTGGATTGCACCTTCTCGAAGTTCACCAAAAAAGTCGAACTCGCAAGCGTGCTCCACCTCTTCGTGGGACTGCAGTCCGAACCCGTGCGCGTGGAAAAGATCCTGGTGGACGGTAAAGAAGTTAAAGAAGCCCTGCCCGGAAGCAGCTGCGTGCTGGAACTCTCAGGGAACAAGAAAGTAGCCTACAGCAAAGAGGAACGCTTCCTGCTGGCAAACCTGGACCTGACCCAGCGCTTTGCAGCCTACGGTTTCTCGAAATGAAATCATGGAAGACAATTTTAAAATGGTATAAGGTAAAAACCCATGGAAAACGGTTCAGGTCAGGAAAGAGCCCACGAAGGGGAAAGTTCCCTCTACGGGAACGTTTTTCATAAAAACATCTGCTGGCAGCGCTCCTACCAGAGGCCGGAAGAAAAAGAAATGATAATGGCCCTCTATGGCTCCCTCAGGGAGGGGCTCTACAACAGCAGGCGCTTTGACCTTCCCGCCAGGTCGGAATTCCTGGGGACTGCCTGGATCAAAGGGTACGCCCTCTACTCCCTTGGCCCCTACCCTGCCGTCTACCCCTCAGAAGGAAACTCCGTACTCGCCGAAGTCCGGAAGTTTTCAGGAAAACAGCAGCTTGAAATCGCAAAATCCATCGATTACATGGAACTTTTCGGGGGCTACCACAGGGAATACGTGAGCCTGGAAATCGGAGGGCAAAAGGTCAGGGCCATCGTCTACGTTTACGATGAGAAACCCGGAACTGAAAAAGTTGAGAACGGGGACTGGGTCGAGTACCTTAAAGAAAGAGAGCTACCTGAGTAAAAGAGCTGAAAAATAAGGAAAAATCGGTTCTGTAGAAATCCTAATTTGAACAATACTCGTACCAAGTTAATAAGTACTATAAGAATTTCTACACTAAGTCCCCCCAATCTGCCGCAAGTTATTAATAAGAAACCCTAAAAGTATTTTATAATGAACAACAACTGAAGTATTCTGTTTTTTGAAAGTTGTTAACGGTTGATCGTAGATGTTGAGTAACGGTTAATCGCAGATGTTG
>DUKH01000117.1:12780-14646 GCA_013329415.1 Methanosarcinaceae archaeon
GGTCTAACGGTTAATCGCAGATATTGAGTAACGGTTGATCGTAGATATGGAGTCCGAAAAGTTGGAAAGGAGGGCTCATTTATGAATTTTGCAGATATTATTGAGTTTACAAAGAAACCGCAAATCTATGCAGAAGGGAATGCTGTTATGTGGACAGATGCCCACATTTCAAAGCAATTGTTGGACATTCATCTGAATCCGGATATCGACCTGGCAAGCCGGAGGAGATCAAGTATAGAGAGTACTGTAGACTGGATTTTAAATTCAGTCAATATGGAAAAAATGAACATTCTTGATCTGGGATGCGGGCCGGGATTGTATGCCGAGATCATGTCAGAGAGGGGACATAAAGTAACAGGTGTCGATTTTTCCAGAAATTCGATTGAATATGCCAGAAAAGAAGCCTTAAAGAAAAATCTGGATATAGAATACGTAAACCAGAATTACCTCGAACTGTGTGAGGAGAATAAATATGACCTTGTAATGATGGTTTTTACTGACTTTGGCGTTTTACTTCCACAGGAAAGAAAGACGTTATTGCAGAATATCCATAGGGCTTTAAAACCTGGCGGAACTTTCATTTTTGATGTTTTAAGCGATAAAGACATCGAAATGAAAGTCGCTGAGAAATCATGGGAAATGGAAGAGAGCGGCTTTTGGAAAGAGAAACCATACCTGATTCTTTCAGACTCTTTTTACTACCCGGAAGACAAAGTGATATTGTACCAGCACATCGCGATGGATCGTTCTGACAATTTCGATGTATATCGTTTTTGGACTCACTTCTTTACTTCCGATGACCTAAAGGAGATGCTGGGACAGGAAAGCTTTGAGAAAATCGAGTGCTATGATGATGTATTACCGGATACCGATCTCTGGAATGGAAACAATGTTATCTTTTGTAAGGCAACTAAAAAGTAATTTCAACAGGTTCTTCGGTAAAACAATTATTTTGGAAAATCCGGGGAAAAAAGAACTGATATAGCTGAAAAACTAAAGAAAAGGGAAAATAGAGCCCGAAAACTCACAGCTTCCCTAAAAATTCAAGGCTCTTAACCCCTTCTTCAACAGAAGCCATTTCCGTGACAAAGATCCCTTTGTAATCAGAGAGTTTTTCCATGACGGATTTCCAGTCTACGGTGCCTTCCCCCAGGGGGAGGTGTTCATCTTTTTCACCCATGTTGTCGTGGATGTGCACATGGGAAATCCGGTCTCTCAACTGGTCCAAGAAATCGTCTATGAGCCCCACCGTGTTGGCATGCCCCACGTCAAAAGTGAAACCCACGTTATGGCTTCCGATGGCATCGAGCATCTCGTGCATTTCATCGGGGTATTTCCCGAAGATTTTGGGGAAATCTGGCATGTTTTCCACGGCTACCAGGATCCCGAAATCCGCGGCAAAGTCGCAGATCTCCGTAAGGGAGGCAAGGTTTGTCTGGTAGGCCTCGTACGGGACCTGCGCCCCATAGGGAGAGAGGTAGCCGGGGTGGACCACTGCCAGGTTGACGTAGTTCGAAGCCAGGGTCAGGTAGTGTTTCATCTGCCTGATAACCTCTCCCCGGATGGAATCGTTTAAACCTGCCAGGTTCATGTCCGAGAAAGGCAGGTGAAGGGTAAGCTCCAGGTTTGTGGTCTCATGGATGTTTTGCACGTTCTGGATAGTCTTGCTGTTCAGGCACTGGGAACCTTCCTGCACTATCTCCCAGCCTGTGTACCCGTGGTCTTCAAGCGTGTATGACCATTTGAAGGGGTCTTCAACAACCGCACGCGAAGAAAAACTGATTCGACGAAGCTGCATGAAAGAAAATCCTCATTCCTTTTCAATTGATTTACATAGAAGTGCGGGACGTAAAGATGTAGGACGTA
>DUKH01000117.1:15035-18445 GCA_013329415.1 Methanosarcinaceae archaeon
TAAAGATGTAGGACATAAAGATGTAGGACATAAAGATGTAGGACGTAAAGGTGTTGACGGGAAATAAGATATAATTAACTTTTCAATCTCTTTCCACATAGTCCATTCCCAATTCAATAACCGGTTTCCCTTCCTCAGTTAGAGGCAAAAGCCACTCAAAAAGCCGCTCCATTTCCTCGGGAGAGTCTGCCCTGATGCTGACCTCAATTGACCCGATAGGCTCTTTTTCTGCGGGAACGCTGGGGATCCCCACAAAAGCCGCCTGCTTGTTGAGCAAAAACTTAACAGAGAGCCTGTCATAGGAGAGGCCTTTATTGAAGGCTTTATTGCGCATGCTGTCTATGATGGCTGCCCTGCGGATGAGACCGTGCAGGGTAAACAGGAGATCAAGCCCTCCCTGCCCTGAGAGATAAAAGGAAGGTAAAGACCCGGCATCTCCTGATTCGGATTTTTCGGCTTCGGAAGCTATCCTTTCAATTTCAATACCTGAGAAAAGCTTCGAGATTGCCCCGGAAACCTTTTCAGGGTCTTCTGTGGGATATACAGCTGCTGAAACCTTGACGTGTATCATGAATTTACTCCTTAGCTGACAGAATTACTCAATGGATTTAGCTGACAGAATTACTCAATGGATTTAGCTGATAGAATTACTCAATGGATTTAGCTGATAGGATTACTCAATGGATTTATAGTCATTTACGCAAAGAATTACACTTGAAATTGAATTGTCCCGTTTTCTAGTCTGAAGCATTGTGTTTTTAGTTCGTTATGAGAAATTAAGTGTAAATAGTTGCATTCAAGGCTATAGTTGATGGACCTGATCCGTGGATGTAGCTGATGGACCTGATCCGTGGATGTAGCTGATGGACCTGATCCGTGGATCCATACTAATGATTTACACGAGCAGGGTTATTAAATGAATTACTCTACCGGATTTTCTCCGGAATAGTTTTTCAGGACTGCAATAACTTTCTCTTTGAAGACTTCAAGAGTGGAGTCGTTTTCGATTTCTGCATTGGAAGCTATTATTGCGTCTCCCATGCCCCAACCAAGTTCGCGCTCGTCCCTGTTGCGGAGGCCATCAATACTGTCCATGTCATCACTTCTGCCCCGATTCTGAACCCTATCAAAACGGGTATCAAGGGGAGCGTAGATGGCAACCAGGACAAACTTTTTTCCGAATTCCCGCCTGAAGCATTCCAGTTCGGCAATCCCGCGAACTCCGTCCACGACCAGGAGTTCCGAGCCTGTCTCCTGGATCTGGGAAATACAGCGTTTGGCAACGGCGTCCATGCCTTCACATTTCCGGAGGTCCGTTGCAACCATCCCGGTGTTGGCGTCACTGGGCTCAAGCCCCCGTCTCAGCACTTCCTTTCGGATCACGTCCCCCATGTTAACCACGGGAATGCCCATTTCAACGGCAGTCCTGGCAGCTTCGGATTTTCCCGAGGCAGGCATGCCTACGAACGCTATGATTTTCATTATAAATTACCTTTTAATTTGAACTTTAAATTTAAATCATGAAACGTACAGGCCGATTTATAAAGTTTATAATATGATCGTAGTCAAACCACAGGATCATATATATTATTTCCTGAACGAACGAAAAAAAGAAAAAAGCTAAGAAAAAAATGAAAAAAAGAAGAAAGCGACCCCCAAAATTCCAGTAGGCCAGTAAAGGACTCTGGTGGATTTTTCCTGAAGGGAAAAAGAAAGAAAAAAAGGAAGGAAGGGGTGAAAGAGGGGTTAATAGAGGGTCTTCGAGGAAGCCTTTAAAAAAGGCCGGGAAAACTTGCTCCATGTCCGATTACAAATTACAAATTATAAATTACAAATTACAAATTATAAACTTCTTTCACGAGAACATCTTGTTAAAGACGGAGGTCTTGAAGTCGACAAGAGGCTTTAACCGGTAGTCCTCAAGGAGTACCTTGCGGGTGTTTTCTACGGGGACGCTAAGGGAAATTTCCTTGGTCCGGCCGTAGCGGCCTTTGCTTACCACAACTGCGTTTACGATGCCCAGCATGTCGAGTTCGGACATGAGGTCCGTTACCCTGCGCTGAGTCAGGATGTCCACGTCGATGTGGTGGCAGAGCTGCCTGTAGACGTTATACATTTCCCCTGTGGTGATGTTCTTGCCTTCCTTGCCCCGGCTCCGAAGCAGGATGATACTGTAGAGCACTAACTTTGACTGGGTGGGAAGGGTCCTCACCACTTCCACCACACGGTCGACTTCGATCTTTTCCTGTGCGCGGCGCACATGCTCTTCAAGGACCTGGGGATGGTTTTCCCGCTCGGTAATTTCCCCTGAAACTCTCAGGAGGTCAAGAGCTCTCCGGGCATCCCCGTGTTCCTGAGCAGCAAAGGCGGCACAGAGAGGGATGACCATCTCGCCCAGTACCCCGTCGTTATAGGCCATCTTGGCCCTCTGTTTCAGGATATCGCTGATCTGCTCGGCGTCGTAAGGCGGGAAGATCAGTTCCTCCTCTCCCAGGGAACTCTTGACTCTCGGGTCCAGGAACTCCGTGAACTTCAGGTCGTTGGACACCCCGATCATGCTGACCTTGGCCTTGCGCAGGTCCGTGTTGATCCGGGAGAGGTTGTAGAGGACGTCGTCCCCTTTTTTGATTAGCTTATCAATCTCGTCCAGAATGATGATAATGACCTGGTCCCTGGAATCAATCGCCTCCTTGAACTTCATAAAAACCTGATCCGTGGGCCACCCGGTCATAGGGACCTCTTCCTCGAAATGCCGGGCAAGGTTTGCAAGAAGCCGGTACTGCGTATCGATGACCTCACAGTTGATGTAGACCACCGAGCAGAAGATCGACTTGTCTTCGCTCACCCTTTCCAGTTCTTTTCCCACATAACGGGTCACGGCAGTTTTTCCGGTCCCTGTTTTTCCGTAGATCAGCACATTGGAAGGAGTCTCCCCCCGCAACGCAGAGACCAGAATGGTTGCAAGGCTATTGATCTGTTCATTCCGGTGGAGTAACAGGTCCGGAGTGTATGAAGGCCGAAGGACCTCTTTATTTTTGAAAATTGACTGTCCGTCAAGTAATTTTTCGAACAGCCCGTCTAATGATTGAGCTTTCATCATGGATGACCCTCTTCTTGCAACAAATTAATCACAAACAGCTGGAATGGATAGGAGTGGATTAGGAGTGGATTCGCACAATTTTAAACCACTGCAAGCGTTTTGCAACTTCATTTTCAAACGATTTTATTTAGCAGCTTCAAACTTGAAACTGCAGTTTAAATCTACAGTTTTCTGGATCCGGGGATCAAGTAGTAGTCGTTGGGGCTAACTTAGTCGTGAACGCAGGAATCCCAGGCAAATTTCGATGTATTTTGATTCGATGTATTTTGATTCGATGTATTTTGATTTGATGTATTATGATATCCTGGAG
>DUKH01000117.1:18759-19971 GCA_013329415.1 Methanosarcinaceae archaeon
TTTGATTCGATGTATTTTGATTTGATGTATTTTGATTCGATGTATTATGATTTGATGTATTATGATATCCTGGAGCATCGGATTGCAGAATATGTCATCCCGGGATTTTTTAATTAAAGGTTCTGAATCTTGAGGACCCCGGAACCGGAGCTCTTTGAATCAGGCAATCTCCATAACCCCGGGAACTACAGGCTAGTAGAGTTTTTTCATGGGTCATGGAAGCAAGAACCGATATAATATCTATTCATTTACACGGTTTTTCCATGCCTGATGCCATCTCCCGCTCCTCCGAATGAACTTCCTGATTAATGGAATAGTGGAGAGAGATACAAAGCATTGTATTAAAGTGTTATTTGTAAGTTTTTTGGATCTGAATATCCACGTTTTAACCATTCACTCCTGATTGAAATTTAGTGAAAAGGACCCTGTGAATGGAAATGGAGTTTTGATTTGAGACAAATATCTGGCAATCGAAGTTCGACAATAGGGATTCCGCAGTTTTCGCACCATAACCCGATTTGCGGACATAAAGTCTTCAGGAACCTCAAAATCCTGATAACTTCCTGCACCCTTCTCTCCTCTTTGACCAAAATTTAAGGTTACATCGGTATATAAACAACCGACATAGGATCACATTTGCAGTAGATGCAATGGAAGTAAACCATATTAATAGTTATGGTGAAGACCCCTCAGTTTCCAATGGAAATGACCGAGACCTTCAGACCCCATGATAAAAACGATAGGAAAAGGCATTATAAAGATTAAAGTAAAAACTTGGAGATCAGTCAAGAAATGGGGGATTAATGGAGATTGAGGCTGAATCCCCTCTTTCGGATGGAAAAAATAAGTAAAATTATAACCCCTTCATTTCCACTGAAACAATAAAAATATTTATTATTTAAGATATTAAAATTAAAATCAACTGTATGAAAATCAAAAACAAATTTGTCAAGATGAAAAATAATAGTATAAAAATCAAAAGTAACTTCATGAAAATCAAAAAATTGTCAAGATTAAAAACAACGGCATAAAAATCAAAAGCAATTTTATGAAAATCAAAAGTACTTCATGAAAAAAGCTATTCAATTTCTCGACCCTAACTATCCAAATTTTTTCCCGAATTTTTGTATAATGACATGTAAAATAATGAAAAATTCAAAAAACTTATAAAAATATAAGGATACATGGATGTATCCAAAAATGTGGACAATC
>DUKH01000174.1:0-15812 GCA_013329415.1 Methanosarcinaceae archaeon
AGTTTACGCTTATATCCCCTAGACTAAAGACCTAGGGGTTTTACGCTCTTATTTATAAATATTGGTAATTACACCCCTGTGCTATATCTAAGGATTGCAGCAATTCCGCCAAAAGCTATCATAAGTTGAGAGCCTTCGTCGAAATCTGTTGATACAAAAGCAATCCTTGCATTGCCTTTATCAGCGAGTTCTGAGAATTCACCAACGATATCAATAACATCCGTGACTTCAAGTGCAGAACCGCATTCAGGACAATTTCCAGCCGCAGGAACAGCTTCACTGGATTTCCATTTTCTTGCCCGTTTATTCTCATATCCGCAAACACTGCATTTGAGAGTTACTCTTTCAGCCCGCAGGTTTTCAGAAAGTAAAAGCACATCAACTGCCTTTATTTCAAGATTCGCCCGCACATTGTCCTCTCCATAGGATACTTTACCGGACTCAGTAGCGATTTCCTTAAAAAATATTTCCATATCTTTCTTTTGCTTAATTAAATCAATACCCTGGAGCGTATTCTCTGCTGCATTTATTAACTCAGAAAAACCTGATTCATCCGTATACCCCGTATCGAACAATCCAAGAACCTTTTTCTGAAGCTCATAATGTAGAAATTCACCTTCACTAAACTCTTCTTTAGCTGGAGAATGCCCCCCTATAAGAATGCCTTTAAGTTCAGCTGGCTCTACTTCAAGGAATGCCTCACTTGCAGCATCCCCTATCCTTTTGTAGAAATCATGAATAGCAATGCGTCTGAGCTGTTCAAAACGATGTGCACTCTGACCTCCTTTTCTTTGTTTGCCAGGGACAGTAGAGTGGAGATGCCTGAGAACTTCAATTTGCTTACCTACAAGCATTCCGATAGTAGCTTCTCTTAAATCAAGAAGTATAAGCCCATAAGTACTGCACTCTCTGAGCATTTCCTCAAGAGGCTCAAGATAAAAAACGGAATCACAGTGATATATGTAATGTACAACAGGTTCCGGAGGAAAAAGAACTTCGTTCACCATGCCTGTCCTGTTAGCTCCGGTATCGACAGTTCCTGTAAAGTAAACTACCCCATTTCCCGGTATTTTGTTAAGAGATCTTAACTTTGCCAGCAAAGAATCAAGTGCTCCCTGTACGTTATTGCTGGTGAGTTTAGGCTTAATGTTCGAAGCCTGCTCATGTTCTTCTCTCAAATGATCTGTAACATCTGAAATCCGTTTATCAGAAGGAATATAAAGGGAAATTAATTCCGTGCCCCTTCCACTTTTACTTCTTAGAGTCTCAAGCTTCTTTTTAAATACATATTTTTCATATGTACAGTATTCAGCCATCCCAGCTTCCTCCTTCCCCCATATAAAACAGTTGAAGGACCTAAAAAATGACATAAAACTACAATATTCATTTAGGCATTATCATTTAAAAAACGTTTTTTAATTTCAATTCCAAAATTTCCCTCCACGCCCGCATGCTCACAAAGTGAGCAGATATCGGGCGGGCACTGGCAAAAAAGAAGGAAACGTTCCATAGCCTGTATGAATACAAAGTATTCCATCAATTTGTAGAAGGTTAAATGTCTAAAACGTAGGAAAATAAGCCCGAGATTTAAGCGTTTCTGAACTGGGAGGGATATGGAGAAGCTTCTTATAATCAAATACAGGGGCTTAAAATAAGCCGTCCTTTAACTCTCAAGTTAAGCCAGGATTTACTCACTGATTTTTTGAAATCTTTTCATTACGTGTTTTCCTGCATACGTCAATGCAATTAAGTATGTCGTAGAGAATCTGTCGGATTCTGGGAAAAATATATGTGGAATTGAGATCATGAGAACAACTAGTCCGAATATAAACCATTTAACTGCATTCATTATATCTCTTGACGGATCATTGCAATAAGCACGTTTTATTTTATAGCCTGCCCATATTCCCAGAAAAATAGACCCCATAAAAAAAAATGCGGCTAGAAATAATAATGCTTTTATTAATGAACCAATTTCAAATAATGTACCGTCTTGATTTTCGTAAAAATTTATTACTTTGATCGCATATACTATAAGCCATAGTAGTAATGCAGAGAACCCAATAATTAGGATTATTTGATCTTTTATAGAAAATGAAGATGGTTCTATTTTGTTATAAGTTCGAAGACTTTCAGCACCCAATCAATCACCTTTCTCAACACTTGACAATTAACCTTAGGCACGTCTTCCTAAATTTATCTTTTTATTTTCGACAAATTTTTACTGAAGCTTTTCTGAACACGACAATTCCATAGACAATAGGAATATAAGAGTTTTCACCGATTGTCGAAGCTACCTAAAACCCTCATTTCATTCGGTACCCTGCTTCGTAAACTTCTATGGCTCCAGGGACGTCGATTATTCTACAGGAATTGGTTCATTTCGTAAACAGTGTTAATTTTGCATAAAAATATACTCATTCTATGCGAGGAGTATACTGCGTAGCGTCATACAAATTGAAATTTATCTATTATTTTTCTTTTCTCCTGCTATGTATACCAAGTATCACTTCCAGACCTCCTATACACGCCCACATCACAGCTATAGCTATATAGGGAAAGTATCCACCGATAAAATATGCAATAATAAAACCAATTGCCGCAATATAACTCAACGAGGCAATCACGAACCATAGGTTTTTGAGTTCGATAAATCGCTTCGCGATGTCTGCTGTTGATTCCACAAATATCAATAAGTCTTGATGCTGTATAACCTTATCTTGAAGACGGGAATATATTTTGCAAAATTAGGGTTTGATCCTGTTTTTATTCTATAAAGCACTTTTACCCATCGTTTTTGAACAGGTTTAACATTACATATGTATCGTAGATTAGAATTAACAGAACCCTCGAGACACTATCCTCATTTTTAAACCGGAAGCTTAAATTTTCCTCCGATTTACGAAGGTATATTTCAAATGGAGTTTTCAGTTTGACATGAGTAAATTCATATGAATACTTTCCTCCACGCCCCCATGCTCACAAAATGAGCAGATATCGGGCGGTCACTGGCAAAAAGAAGAAAGATTGGCTCTAAGCCATCGGGAAAATCGATAAGGACATTATTAGAACTTTGTTTTAACATCAAGTGTTTACCCCCTTTGTATAATTATTATATCTATGTACATTGTCTATTATTAGATACAGAGGGAATAATACTATTAGGATAGACTCTATTTGAGATAGGGCACAACAGATAAGAAATTACAACCAGGATAGGAAATGAGAAATAATTTAGGGAGAAATAAGTTTTTATCAGTATGTTAAGCCCTCATAAAATAGGGCAATTGATAGCTATTATATACTGAATATCTCTTTTTTTCTTTCAATTGGGTGAATGGTATGGATAGAAGACAACGTTTCAAAAAATATGACTGGTTAATCTCAAAAACTCAAAGCATACTTAAACATTATAGCTGTCCTGAATCATGCAATGCGAGTTGCTGCAAAAATCATATTATTGATTTTCATAGAAAAGAATATGAGAAAATATTAAAAAATGTAGATAAAGAAAGTGTGAATATTTTAAAATCGAATGCGATAAAATCAGAGTTGAAGGGATGTTATAAAGCAATAAATGCCGTCGAGCAGTGCCCATTATTGATAAATTCAAAGTGCAGAATATACGATAATAGGCCGGAAGCCTGTAGAAGTTTTCCTTTTGTAATTTTTCCGGATACGGAAATCGGATTTGGTTTAACGTTGTTATTGTGTCCGATGTCTGTTAACATAGTTCAAGATTATGCGCAGTGGTATAAGGCGGTAAACTCAATAATGTATAGTCAATTAACTGACTTGTACGAACAGTATAAAAACATAGACAAAAATAATGATTTTTGTATTGAAATGAAAGAGCATAATTTAGATTCGTTCATAGAATTTCTTGAAAAGAAGTAATCATTATTCATTTCCTTTTTCTTTCATTTCCTTTTTTCTTACCTGTCAAGACGGGTTCTGCCGGAACAAAAATGACACCATGGAGGCTGTAAGCGCTACAGCAATGGCAGAAATGGCAACCCCCTGCCAGCCTGCTACCTTCCAGGCAAGCATTGCACCTCCAGACCCAAGACTTCCGCCGATAAACATCCCTACCATGAACAAACTATTCATCCGATTGCGGGCTTGCGGCTTAAGCCCGTAAATCACCTTCTGGTTGGCGACTATGGCGGTCTGCATACCGAAATCCAGAAGCATGACCCCGAAGACAAGGCCGGCAAGGGAGTTCCAGCCCGCAAGCACCAGCCAGGCTAGTAAAGCGGCAAATGCACCTGTAGAAACAACCTGACCCGGGCCCTGTCGGTCGGCCAGACGTCCGGCTACGGGAGCAGAAAGCACTCCAATCACCCCGATAATACCAAAAAGCCCTGCTACATCGGCGCCAAGGTGGAAAGGAGGCTGTTCGAGATGCAGCGCGAGGAT
The DNA here is from genome assembly GCA_013329415.1 of Methanosarcinaceae archaeon. Taxonomy (GTDB): domain Archaea; phylum Halobacteriota; class Methanosarcinia; order Methanosarcinales; family Methanosarcinaceae; genus MTP4; species MTP4 sp9310u. Next base: position 4,420 of record DUKH01000174.1, read on the forward strand.
CGTCCAGAAGGCGCTGAACACGGCGAAGATCAATCCCTGTATAAAGGTAGCTCGACGCAGTCCGGGCTCCCCGCGCCAGAGTTGCAGAAGGGAACGAAGCAGTGACCCACACTTCATCGAAGTCGCGGGACTGCTGAGCGGCAATACCAGTGCCATTGCTGTCGCACCAGTTAGAACCAGGGGGATGGCAATCAAGAACATGGCTCTCCAGCCGTAATTAGTAGCGATGGAACCGGCCAGAATCCGGCTCAAAAGCATGCCGCTCAGAAGTCCGCTCATAACGCTTCCGACGACCGAACCCCGGTGGGTATCAGAGGCAAGCGATGCGGCTGCCGGTACTATTTGCTGCGTAACAGAGGCGCTGAAGCCAATGAAAAGGGAAGCACACAGGAGAGTCCAGCCCGTAGATGCAACGGCTGCAAAAAGCAGTGATAAAGCCAGAATAAGGAACTGCGACACAATGAGCCTGCGGCGTTCCATCGGATCTCCCAGGGGCACGAGAAGCAGCAAACCGATTGCATAACCGAACTGGGTAGCAGTAGGAATAAGGCTGGGAGCGAGTTCACCGGGAGTTGAGACAGAGCCTGGTGAGATGTCGCCAGGTTGGATACATAATCGAGAGAGAAGTGGCATTTGACATTATTTCTCGATTTTAACTCTTTTAATTATAAAAAAACCAAACTCTTTGTAATTTAGAAATACTTACATAGATTTATAAGAGAGCCTAGCCCAAAACTCAAAATTTGCTTCTTTGGGTCACGTATTTGAGTAGCAAATCTGGCTTTCGATTATTAAAGCAATCCTGAATAATTCTGATAAGTGAGATTAAAAATGGGTTTTGGGATGGGCTCGTAATCAAGATCAGTACACTTTGGAGGATTTATTACATACATCTCAAAGATTTTTTGACTAAATCGCCATTATTATAACAGATATTATATTATTTCAGTGTGGACGGCAGAAAACAATTCAACCGCGTAAGTGCTAATTATTTAATACTCGATATTAAATAGATATCCGTGGTTATAGTTGTTGAATATTGAATTGGAATAAGTTCTTCAGGGATAGAACTATTAGTAATGATTAAGGGGGGAAATATAGTCAGAATCGGAGTCGTAAGACCTAAAGTAACGAACTTCCAGGATTGGAAAGGAAAACTCCGAAAAATTGGCATGGAAGGATTAGAGGTAGTTTTGAAACAAGCTCACCTTAAAAGATGACAAATTGGACATGGCAAAACAGCATGTAAGAATTTCAAGCTTTTGGAAAGTGGACCGAAATTAATCTCTCTGGCAATCGGCACTCAATTCTTCTAGGAGGAGACAAGATTTAAGAGATTGCATACTAGAGATTTGGTCTTGAATTTTTATCAATGGTGGGGGTAGGTAACGTTATGACTGACGACAGAAAGAACCCTGAAGCAGGTAGAGCAGACAAACAAGAAACCGGTAGAGGCATGTCGAACCGCGACTGGTGGCCAAATCATTTGAAGATCGAGATCCTGCACCAGCATTCTTCCAGGTCCAACCCTATGGGCGAGGACTTCAACTACGCAAAAGAGTTCAAGAGCCTCGACCTGGCGGCTGTGAAGAAAGATCTCGCGGCGCTGATGACCGATTCACAGGACTGGTGGCCGGCGGACTTCGGTCACTACGGCCCTTTGTTCATTCGCATGGCGTGGCACAGCGCCGGCACCTACCGCGCCGGGGACGGCCGCGGCGGTGGCGGTAGAGGCCAGCAGCGCTTCGCGCCGCTCAACAGTTGGCCGGACAACGTCAACCTGGACAAGGCGCGTCGCCTGCTCTGGCCTATCAAGCAGAAGTATGGCCGTAAAATTTCATGGGCCGACCTCATGATTCTTGCGGGCAACGTCTCCCTGGAAACAATGGGATTCAAAACGTTCGGTTTCGGAGGCGGTCGCGAGGACGTCTGGGAGCCGGATCAGGACGTCTATTGGGGCTCTGAGGAGACGTGGCTGGGCGGTGATAAACGCTACTCCGGCGACCGGGACCTCGAAAATCCGCTCGCTGCCGTGCAGATGGGGCTGATCTACGTCAATCCGGAAGGCCCGGACGGCAACCCGGATCCGATAGCGGCAGCCAGGGACATCCGCGATATTTTCGCTCGCATGTCCATGAACGACGAAGAGACCGTTGCGCTCATCGCTGGCGGTCACGCCTTCGGCAAAACCCACGGCGCTGGCCCTGCGGCCCATGTCGGGCCTGAACCGGAAGCGGCCAGTATCGAGGAGCAAGGCCTCGGTTGGAAGAGCAGCTTCGGCACCGGCAAAGGCGGTGACACGATCAGTAGCGGCCTGGAGGTCACCTGGACCAGCACGCCAACGAGGTGGGCCAACAACTTCTTCCGGATCCTGTTCGGCTACGAATGGGAATTGACAAAAAGCCCGGCCGGTGCACATCAGTGGCAGCCGAAAGGTGGCGCAGGCGCCGGCACGATTCCGGATGCCCACGACCCGTCCAGGCGTCACGCGCCAAGCATGCTGACAACTGACCTTTCCTTGAGGTTCGACCCTGCCTACGAAAAGATTTCCAGGCACTTCTATGAGAACCCGGATCAATTAGCAGAAGCATTCTCACGCGCGTGGTTCAAGCTGACGCACCGCGACATGGGTCCGCGCGCCCGCTATCTCGGCCCGGAAGTTCCTGCCGAAGAGCTCATATGGCAAGACCCCCTCCCCGCGGTCAATCACAAGTTGATCGATGAGACGGACATTGCCTCCCTCAAGAGCAAGGTCCTTACCTCAGGACTGTCGATCTCGCAACTGGTTTCGACCGCCTGGGCGTCGGCGTCCACCTTCCGTGGCTCCGACAAGCGCGGCGGTGCGAACGGCGCACGAATTCGCCTCGCGCCGCAGAAGGATTGGGAAGTCAACCAGCCAGCCGAACTGGCGAAAGTGCTGAACACTCTCGAAGGTATCCAGAACGAGTTCAACAGCGCGGCTTCTGGCGGCAAGAAGGTCTCGCTTGCTGACCTGATCGTTTTGGCTGGTTGTGCAGGCATCGAGCAGGCTGCGAAGAATGCCGGTCATGATGTGACGGTCCCCTTCTCTCCAGGGCGCATGGATGCCTTGCAGGAGCAGACCGATGTGGTCTCCTTCGCCTTACTCGAACCGATTGCGGATGGTTTCCGCAACTACCTCAAGAGCCAATACACTGTATCAGCCGAGGCGTTGCTGGTTGACAGGGCGCAATTGCTGACGCTGACCGCACCAGAGATGACGGCGCTCGTTGGCGGTATGCGCGTGTTAAACACCAACTTCGGGCAGACCCAGCACGGCGTTTTTACCCGGAAGCCGGAAGCGCTAACAAACGACTTCTTCGTAAACCTGCTCGACATGGGCACGGAGTGGAAGCCGGTATCGGACGCCAGGGACATGTTTGAAGGGCGCGATCTCAAGACTGGCGAAGTCAAGTGGACCGGCACGCGTGTCGATCTCATCTTCGGTTCGAACTCCCAGCTCCGAGCTCTGGCCGAGGTCTACGGAAGTGCGGACGCGCAGGAGAAGTTTGTCCAGGACTTCGTGGCGGCCTGGACCAGGGTGATGAACCTTGATCGCTTCGACCTCGCTTGACCGAGTATAAATGTCTTCAAGTGCCTGAAGATCTTCAAAACAAACGACTTTGCTCAGGCTGGAGAAAGGTATTGGTCGCTTGACAAGAAAAGGCAGGAACATATGATTGGCAAACATGTGGCCAACGTGAGACATGTCACCATTCCAGCTATTCAGAGACATGCAATCGAAAACTTGCTGCAGGCTGATGAGACTTTGGCAGCATCTGTAGAGCCAGAAGGAGTTCGAGGATATATTGAAATAAAGAAGGCTACCCTCGAATTCTCTATTTTTTATCGCGGAATCGCCCATTGATTGCTTTCATTTTGGCTTCTGGACTGCCTGGATGTTATGTGAGATTGCTATTTCCGCAAGTTAAGAATCTCTATTAATCAACGAACTCACTCATTCCAGGCCCCACTTCTTCCTGAACTCGAGCTTCTGCTGGCTGTTCATCCAGTGGCTGCCGTCACAGTAGGGTTTGTTCTCTGACTTCCCGCAGCGGCAGAGGGTTACTCGGTTCCGGATTTCGTACATGCTGCCATCTGCAGATTCAATGGGGACACCGCCTCGAACCCAGAGGGGACCTTCACAACCTTTTTGTTTGTCGTGAACCAGTACAATAGATGGTTCAAATTCTTTTTCAAAGGGTTTGCCTGTCTTCTTGTCCCACAGGACAAGCCGTCCCGACGGGCAGACCATGGCTTCTTCTATGGCGGCTTGTCTGGCTTCCGGGGCGTCTGATTTTTGTATGAGGTCCCTTATTCCGCCAGACCGCTGGCAGAAACGGGAATGATCGCAGAGCTCGTAGGCATCAGTGAGTTTTAGATCAGGACCTTCAAACGTTTCCGCTTTTTCCAGGTAAGGCTTTCTACTGGCTGTTTCGCTCCCGTCAAAACCGATCTTGCGGTGGGTCCCATCACAGAATGGCTTTTTTTCGGATGAGCCACAGCGGCATAAAATATAGGATTCCCGCCGGGGGTATTCCTTTATATCAATTAATTCTCTGGTGTGGCCGGCGTCATCGGTGACAATTACCTGTTCTAAAAGCGGCACTCCCCCTGTAACCCGATACGGTCCGTCTTTGATTATCTTAATCCTCATCTCTTTCTCATTGACTGCCATAATCATAATCCCCCATTACCTCTTATAATGCAGTACTGGATGTTTAGTCTGACTATTCTGTCTTCGTTTTTGCCTGTCCCATACCAGCCACCAGAACCTGGAAGATCGCGATCCAGGATACAATATCCGAGGGGATAGAATATATTTTTAGTTCTTTATCTCATCTATTCAACAACAGATTGTCTATTCCAGCAAGACCAGGTCCAGTTAAATACAATCCCTTTCACCTATTTTCAAGCTCAATGTGAATAAATTAAATAAATCTGAAACTTCCCTCCACGCCCGCATGCTTGCGAAGTGAGCAGATATCGGGCGGACACTGGCAAAAAAGAAGAGAAACGTTCCATAGCCTGTATGAATACAAAGTATTCCATCAATTTGTAGAAGGTTAAATATCTAAAACGTAGGAAAATAAGCCCGAAAGCTAAGCGTTTCTGAACTGGGTGGGGATATGGGGGAGCTTCTTATAATCAAATACAGGGGCTTAGAATAAGCCGTCCTTTAACTCTCAAGTTAAGCCAGGATTTACTCACGGATTTTTTGAAATCTTTTCATTACGTGTTTTCCTGCATACGTCAATGCAATTAAGTATGTCGTAGAGAATCTGTCGTATTCGGGGAAAAAATATATGTGGAATTGAGACCATGAGAACAACTAGTCTGAATATAAACCAGTTAACTGCATTCATTATCTCTATTGACGGATCATTGCAATAAGCACGTTTTATTTTATAGTCTGCCCATATTCCCAGAAAAGCAGACCCCATAAAAAAATGTGGCTAGATATAATAATGCTTTTATTAATGAACCATTGTCAAATAATGTACCGTCTTGATTTTCGTAAAAATTTATTACTTTGATCGCGTATACTATGAGCCATAGTAGTAATGCAGAGAATCCGATAATTAGGATTATTCTGTCTTTTATGAACATGAAGATGGTTCGATTTTATTATAAGTTTGAAGACATTCAGCACCCAATCAATCACCGTTCTCAACACCTGACAATTAACCTTAGGCACGTCTTCCTAAATTTATCTTTTTATTTTCGACAAATTTTTACTGAAGCTTTTCTGAACACGACAATTCCATAGACAATGGGAATATAAGAAATTCGAAACATTTGTAGTCTAAAACCACATTCATGCTCGATGTTACTCTGTTTGACCGACAACTTTCTAACTAAGAAATTATTTTCAACCAACACAAAACAGCGAAGAGCCAAAAAATATATATAATGTTACATCGCTATAAATAAATTAAGCAAGTGCGCACTTGTCAACCGTGAAAAGATAAAATTATCAATAGGAGGAATAAAGTTGGATCTAAAGAGTAAACATAATTACTATTGTTTAAGAGCATATACTCCAGACTGTAACGGTAGCAAATGCTCAATTTGGGGAACTCCGCGTTGTGAAGATGGCATGTTGACTGTTCAGATTTCCGATAGAGACAATAGTGACAAAAGGATATCTTGTCCAAGAGCATATAGCTCGGACTGCAATGGTAGTAACTGTTCGTTGTGGGGTACACCGAACTGCGATGATGGAAACCTTTACATCAAATTTATGTAACGAAACTGGAATCTCTAAAATAGATAGGACTTACGCACCTGAGGTACAAAATCAAGTGCGACAAATACTGTGGTTTAAATTTGTATTTTAGACAGTTAAAGGTTAAATGCTATTGATTTTTCAGTTCAACTGCGTAAGGACTCGTCACAGAACAACCTATGCATATTTCAGATAGGATATATTGATTTTCAAGTCAAGATCACCAATCGAAGTTATAATTGAATGATAAGTTGCATAGTATATTTCGCTGCGGGTCCTAAGTCCTAATAGAGAATGTATGGATTATTTTCTTATCCGTACGTTTTTTAATAAACTTTGTGAGTTTTCGAAAATTATCTTTCTGAGTATTTTGGGGTCTTGTAATCATCAATGATATTAGACGTCAAAAAAGTAAATCCTGTAGTTGTAGCGGATTTGTTAAAGCACAAGGCCACCGAAAACTCATTTTTTGGTCTGGATATGAAATCAATTATTAACCCGAATTCCTGTGCAAAACTTATCCACATTCAAGATATTTCATTCTCATTTTCCGTTCTTGGCGCAACATTTTTCAATGAGCTAAACCCAAAACCAATATTATTTCCACATCAATAAGAGTTTCAGAGCTATTTTCCTATTCAGAAGATCGATTGATTATTCCAAATTCAAGATTTAGGGACGTAATTCTGAGTTTTGGGATCAGCTCAGTATTTAGCTCAGTATTTAATGCATAGGGTACTTAATTTTAGTGCCTCAGAACTCATAGGGTTCATCACGAATCAGAATAATTTTTCATCACAGGCACTCGTTTTTGAGATTATATATTCGGGCAGGTAATTAAACTCTCAGTCCCGAACCGGAACTTTCCTGCCCGGAAAAATCTCAGTTTCCTCCGCGAAGTTCGGCCTCAATTTCGGCAGCAATCTGTTTTGCGGCTTCGCCTGGGTTTTCAGCTTTGTAAATGCTTCTTCCGACGATCACCCAGTCCGCGCCTGCAGCGATAACGTCCGAGGCTTTTCCGCCCTGGGCCCCGACTCCGGGGGAGATGAGGGTTAGTTTGTTCCCGATGATTTTGCGGATTTCCCTGACCCTTTCAGGGCGGGTGGCAGGGGCGACAAGGCCAAAAGCTCCGGCTTCGACGGCCATTTTTGCGATTGGCTCTGCCGCATCCCGGAGGAACTGGGCGCCTCCGGGGTGGCTCATCTCGCTTACCACGAAGACGTCTTTGCCGTATTCGGAAGCAACTTCAATGCAGGCTTCAAGGCTGTCTTTTCCGGTGAAGCCCTGGACGATTACAGCCTCGGCCCCGGCTTCAAAGACCTGGTCGCAGATCAGGCGGTCTGTGTTGGGGATGTCCGCGACCTTGAAATCGGCAATAACGGGCGCAAATTCGGCAAGTTCCCGGATAATTTCAAGCCCTGTGGCGAGTACGAGCGGGTATCCGACTTTAATCGCGTCCACGGATTCCCAGACTTCTTCGGCAATCTTAAGGGCTTCTTCCCTGTCGGTCACATCAAGGGCAAGGATAAGGCGGGTATTTTTTTCCATTCAATCACCTGAAAAATCATATTATGTGCGTTTTTCGGAGAGCCTTGTTCGGGCTGCTGCTACCATGAGAGGGAGAGTAATCGTGGCATCTGCGTAGACAGTTACGGAGTGGGCGTTTTCCCCTACCTTGCCCCAGGACTGCGCTTCGTCCAGGGTGGCGCCGCTCAGGCCTCCGGTTTCCGGCCTGTCCATTGTAAGCTGGATTGCGTAGTCAAAGGACTTCGGGGTTACGAGCATGGACTGGAGGATGTAGTTCTTGGGCACACCTCCCCCAATCAGGAGAGCTCCGGCACTTTCGGCTTCATAGCAGATGTCCATGAACTCGTGCATGTCCGCAAAAGCGTCCACTGTAAAGGAGGAGTTTCCTTCCTTGTACAACCAGGCCTGCAGCCCGATAACAGAGTCCTGGAGCGCCGGGCAGTAGATAGGTACGCCCATCTCAGCGGCGGTTTTCAGGATTGAGGAATCGTCATCCAGGTTCTTTCCGATTTCCGTAAGAACCTGCCGGATCGAGAGCTTTTCCTGCGGGAGCCCGGCATAGACTTCCTGCAAAAACTCCTCAAGCTCAGTGAAGTGCCCGTCAGGGAGGTAGACATCATAGATTCGGTCAATGCACTCGTTCCGGAGCTGGATATCGTTTACGTGCTCGTTACCTTTGTAGTGGTGCAGGCCCAGGGCTTCAACAGTGTCATGTACCATGTTGGCACCGGTGGTGACCAGGACGTCAATATGCCCGTCCCTGATCAGGTCAGCAACAATCTGCCTCATCCCGGCCGGGGTCATGGCCCCTGCAAGCCCGAAAAACTTTGTAGTTTTTTCCGAAGCCAGCATCTCATAATAGATATCGACGGCCTCGGCAAGCCTGCCAGCCCCGAAAGCACAGCCGGAGTATTCCCTTACAAGCTCGTCCACGCTCATACCAGGGACTATTTTTGCGCCTTTGATAGGAGTTGAAAGTTTATTACAGGAAGTCTCAGAGTCCATTTATTTTCCTCAGAAAGTTGAAAAGTGTCAGGATAATCACCATAGTAAACAAAGTACCTATAGATTGTACATACAGGAAATTTATATTCTGGATGAGTTACATAGTAGATGAGTTATACTGTATTTGATATTCAATATTCCTTTATCTTCCTGATTCTAGGTTGAATACGCAAGTGATTGATAAACCTTACCTTTTTAAAAACATCAGAAAAAGTAGGAGAATGAGAGAACAGAGAGAAAAATATTCATCAAATGTGCAGATTATATTCAAACAGACAGAAACACTGGATGATGAAGGAAGACAGAGATAGCAGATGACGCAGGATAACAGGAATTAGATGATGCAGGATGAAATAATCAGGTATGAAGGCGTCGGCATGGTGTACGACAGTAAAAAAGTGCTTTCCGGTTTTAATCTGCGCATTAAACAGGGCCAGAAAATCCTGCTGAAAGGCAAGTCCGGGACAGGAAAGTCCACCCTGTTCAAAATGCTGTTGGGCTTTGAAAAACCGACGGAAGGCACCCTCTACTACAGGAACCAGCCCGTGGACTCCAGCCGTGTATGGGAAATTCGAAAAGAGGTCGCCTATGTGTCCCAGGAAACTGACCTTGGGGAAGGCCCCGTAAAAGTCCTGCTTGAAGAGATCTTCTCGTACCACCCCAACCGGGATAAAATGGATTCCGAAAAGCTGCACGCACTCATGCAGGATTTCGAACTGGAAGAGGACACCCTCGATAAAAATTATGAAGATTTGTCAGGAGGAGAAAAGCAAAGGATCGGAATCCTGATCGCCCTCGTGCTGGGAAGAGAGATATTCCTCCTGGACGAAGCAACTTCAGCCCTTGATTCCGAGCTCAAGAAAAAAGTAGCAGATTACTTCCTTGAACAGGAAGAACTGACCCTTTTTATCATTTCCCACGATAGGGAATGGGAAAAAGAAAGAGTGAAAGTTGTGGAACTCAACAAAACTGGTCGGAACAAAAAATAAAAGGAGAAGCAGAGGAGGAAAACGGCCGGAATAAATGCCAGAGTAATTAAAAAGTAACGTACAGGAGGCTTAAATGGAGATCCCTGACATATCAATCCTTTCTATGATATTCTGTTTTTTACTGCTCGTGATCCCCCTGGTGATCAGTTATGCAATAAAGCTGCACATAATCCATGTAACAGCCGGTTCAGTCACCCGGATGACTACCCAGCTTTTCCTTGTGGGGATTTTCCTGACCTTTATATTCGACCTGAACAACGGGCTCCTGAACCTTACCTGGGTCCTGATGATGGTGTTTACGGCAACCTACACAACCATACGGAACGTGGGCCTGAAGATGGAGAAACTCTTTTTCCCCATGCTCCTGTCCTTTGCAGTTGCAAACCTGAGCGTGGTCTTATACTTCAACGAATTCGTGCTTGACCTTGAAAAGATTCTGGAAGCCCGCTACCTGATCCCCATAGGAGGCATGATCCTCGGTAATTCCCTGCGGGGCAACGTGGTAGGGATAGGGGAGTTCTATGAAGACATCAGGAGAAACGAAAACCGGTACCTCTACAACCTCTCCCTCGGGGCAAAAAAGTACGAGGCCCTGCTTCCCTATATCCGTAAATGTCTGCGCTCGGCTCTCCGGCCCACCCTTGCAAACATCGCAACCGCAGGGCTGGTCTTCCTCCCGGGACTTATGACAGGGCAGATCCTGGGCGGCGCAAGCCCCATCCTTTCAATCAAATACCAGATCTCGATAATGATTGCAATCTACGTTTCAACAGTCATGAGCACAACCTTTTGCATCCTGAGCACCACGCAGACTACCTTCGATGAATACGGGCTTATCAAAAAGGAGATATACAAGGAAAAAAAGAGGAAAAAGGAATACAGGCATCATAGCCACTGAAAGGGTACTAAAAGGGCACGAAACGGCAAGCCCGGCTCCGAAAAGCGAATAAAATACTGAAAAAAGGCAAAGCCCGGAAAGAAGAATTGCATAGAGAGGAGAAAGTCCTCCCAGATTCGGAAGTTAAACGTAACCGGTAATATCCTGCCCTATGGGCGTAGTTTTCCTAACGCAGTCCTCCCCATATTCTATCATGTTCTCAACCGCACCTTTCAGGATAGACGGATAGATCTGACCGACCTGTTCCCACAAAGGCTTCCCATGACAGAAAATTTTGAATGTTGGAGTCCCCTGTACCCCGTACCTCTCTGCAGTCCAGGGATTCATTGCAACGTTTATCCGGACAAAGACCGCTGAATCCCCGAATTCCTTAGCGTAGTCTGCAAAATAGGGTTCCATCACTTTACAGAAAGGACAGCCAGGGCTGTAGAACATTACAATAGCAGGTTTTCCAGCGCTTTCCACAAGTTCTCCCCAGGTCGAATCCCCGGCTTCAATTACATGATTTTCATCCAATTATAGCACCCCTGTATATAATCCAAAAAGAATTTGGAAATACTATGTTTACTCCCCTTATTAAAATGTGACTTAAAGAAAAAGAGCGGTAAAGCAGAAGAAAAAATCATACGAAAAAAACAGGGTAGAGAAACAAGAAAAACGGTAAGCTGGGATAAATAAGACAGGAAAAACAGTAAAACTAAATCAAGAAAAACTAGATCAGAAAAAC
>DUKH01000174.1:16217-18464 GCA_013329415.1 Methanosarcinaceae archaeon
CAGAAAAACTAGATCAGAAAAAAGAAATAAAGTAATATTAAAAGGTAAAAAGTAGAAAAACTATTTGAACAGAACTGCTAGAATAACAGTTCTGTCCTTTTCGGGTTCTAGACCCGTTAAGGAACTGAAATTCCGTTTTTATGCCCTGAAATATATTGGTTTCAAATCCTGGAGAGAAAAAGAAGCTCCACAAAAAAACTCAAACTTCATCTTTTTCATACTCGGGATTCATAATCTCGTCGTAGCATTCGCTACAGATGTAATTCTCATCGGTATGTACGCAAAGATCAACTTTGGGGCCGCTTGGCTTTGATATGGCTTCTCTGAATACGTAGAATTTCTCATTGAATTCTATTGGCTGTGCGCACCTTCCGCATACAAATGGCGGATTCTCAACAACATCAATTGCGCACTCGATACATATCAGATCAGACTTATCTCCGTGGACCTCCTTGAATGTGATTGGCTTCATATCGAGGCTTGTGTCTACTACAACTACATCCTCCCGAAGCTCCTGACCACATATATTACAATACTCCTTCATTGTGTTGCCTCCTTTCTGAAGAGGGTTCTTTGACAAACCTTTTTCAGAGCCTGCAAGAGGCTTTGTGCCCGCCGCACTTGCGCTCATTTGATCACCAGCTTTCCTTTTTGGTATTATAGATTCCACACTTAGATTCCACACTTCCGAACTTCGCCACTTTGCCATTTTTCAATTTTTTTAGTCACCTTTAAATGCCCTGGATCCGGCACTATATTTTAGTCGGATTCAAACATTTACCAGTGTTTCAGCAAGGGAAATGTCAACCTGACCGAATAGGACAAACCCGACACGGCAAGAACATATAGATTTTTATTTAAATGTGCACGACGAAACGCTTTAAGCTCAGGGGTCAAAGCATCTCAAGAAATCTGCCGGAAATCCGGGCTTTCGGTCACTGTTATCAACTTCCCTATGTAAATATACGTTTTGAAACTATAAACAGTTATTCATTTTAGTCAAAATTTGGTGAATAATAACATAAATAATAATTACAAATCAAACCCGGCAGGACACCCTGGTGAAAACACAGTCCACAAAATAAACAAAAAAATAGTCCATAAATTAAACAAAAAACGGTTCACAAAATAAACAAAAAATAGCCCAGAAAGTAAACAAAAAAACGGTTCACAAAATAAAACAAAAACGAGAAACGGGATAAATGAGACAAAGAATTTTATCGTTCCTTGTTCAATAGATAAAGGGGGAAGAAAAGCACGGTTCCTTGCTTCAAAAAATTCAGGCGAGACTTCTCCTGGAGAAACTTCTCTTAATTGTTTCCAGAATTTAGAAAATACGTATCAATCAACAGGACTGAAAAAATGCTCAAGCAAAGATTTGTGCTGGACACCACCGCACTGACTGACCTGCAGACCCGGGAGGTTATGGGTTATGCTGCCCTTTGCGAGGGGATGAAGGCAATTCTTGACCTGATAGCCGAAGCCCGCCTGCAGTTCGGGATAAGCTGTTATGTGCCCTACCCTTCGGTCTACAAGGAGATGCACGAATTTGCCAGTCGAAACGGCTGCGACCGGGAAGTTATGGCAAAAATCGACACCTGGCTTGTGAAAAAGTCTCCTGACAGGTACCAGGTGGACGTAACATCCCAGATCTTCCACGAATATGTGGCTTACATGCGGGAGAGGATCAACCGGGGGATGGGGGTAGCGGAAGATGCGATATGGGAAGCCGCAACTGAATGCCTCTTTATGGAAAACCCACAGAACAAGAAGAAGGAATACAGGGAAGAGGTGGAAAGAGAGGTAATAGGCGGGATTATCGGGAAATTCCGAAACAAGTACCGTGCAGCACTGCGCTACGGGATTCTGGACAGCGCCCCCGATATCGATGTCCTGATCCTGGCCAAGGAACTGGACGCTGCTGTGGTTGCAAGTGATTACGGAATTGAAAAGTGGGCTGAACAACTGGGAGTCCGTTTCGTGCCCGCAAACACATTTCCGATGATGATAAAGGAATACCTCAGGCACGGCCCGGAAAGTGGAAAAGGGGCAGGGCCGGTATACGAAACCAACAAAGAAGAGTGAAAGAGCTGAAGAGACGGGATTCATGTGAATCATTTCGTTTTGAGCACTAAGTTTGATATCTGCAGCACATAACCTGGAAGATAAGTTCCAACGGTTCATTGGAAATCATTCGGTTTACTGAAAATCATCAGGTTTACTGGAAATCATCAGGTTTACTGAAAA
>DUKH01000174.1:18802-21160 GCA_013329415.1 Methanosarcinaceae archaeon
AATCATCAGGTTTACTGAAAATTTTGTATACAGGGAATAGAGGGGGAAAAAATTGAGAAACATCGTCATTGAAGAGTTGAAAGCTTCTGAAGTCTATCGGCAAAGGGTAGAAGTCGTCGAGAGAAAAGGGCTCGGACATCCGGATTATATCTGTGACTCGATCATGGAACAGGTCTCAGTCCGCCTGTCGGCGGAGTACCTGAAAAACTTTGGGGCCATCCTCCACCACAACATTGACAAGGGCCTGCTCGTTGCAGGAGAAGTCGAGGGAAAATTCGGGGGAGGTAAAGTCAAAAGCCCTATGCGGCTAATCTTTGGGGACCGCGCGACCTTTGAAGCAGGGGGGGTGGAAATCGATGTGCCGGGAATTGCGGTGGATACGGCAAAGCAGTGGCTTTCCGAAAACCTTCGCTTCGTGGACCCTGAAAGCCTCTTTTACCAGGTGGAACTGAAAAAAGGCTCTGCAGAGCTCACGGACATTTTCAGCCGGGGAGGGGAAATCCTGGGGGCAAATGACACTTCTGCTGCCGTGGGTTACGCCCCCCTCAGCCCCACTGAAAGACTGGTGCTCGGATGCGAACGCCACCTGAACTCCGGGAAGTTCAAGAAAGAGCGCCCGGAATCCGGGGAAGATATCAAGGTAATGGGGCTCAGGCATGATAGGGACATCCACCTGACCGTGGCCATGCCCCTCATGGACCGCTTTGTGGAATCAGAAGCCGATTATTTCAAAAAGAGAGGAGAACTGAAAGGCAGAATTGAGGAATTTGCCGCGGACTTTGCGGAAAAGGAAGAGGCAGAATCGGAAACTTCTATTACCCTGAATACCTCGATTTCTCTGAACACCCTTGACGTCCCCGGAAGAGGCCTGGAAGGAGTCTATACCACAGTAACGGGCACTTCTGCCGAAGATGCAGACTGCGGACAGGTAGGCCGCGGAAACCGGGTAAACGGGGTCATACCCCTGAACCGGCCGGTAAGCAGTGAAGCCGCCGCCGGGAAAAACCCGGTGAGCCATATAGGAAAGATCTACAACCTGCTTTCCCACCGGATAGCGGACAGGATCTACCGGCAGGTCCCCGACATAGCGGAAGTTTATGTCTGGCTCCTTAGCGAAATCGGGACCCCGATCGACAGGCCGCAGATTGCAACCGCCCAGCTTATCATGAAAAAAGGCTTTGCAGGGGATGTGGAAGAAGAAGCCGCAGAGGTCATAGAAAAAGAGCTCGAAAACATCCAGGCCTTCTGTATGGAACTTGCGGCAGGAAAGATTCCGGTCTGCTGAGAATGCCAGCCCCGAAAACCGAACCTGAGGCAGGAATCTCTTATTGTCAGGACCACTGAGCTCATGCCCCGGCAACAAAAGCGATCAGGGCAAAGAGCATGGCAATCTTGAACATTTTAGAGGATTTCGTGGGGGAGTCATTTATCAGGAGCTGATAGATGGCCAGCAGGAAGCCCAGGTCAGCCAGTAAGACAAGGTAGAGATAGCGCAGGCCAAGGATTGACATAAAGAAGGGGAGAGGGCTTAATAATACGGCCAGAAACCCGATAAGTACCGCAAGGTACCCCGCTTTTTTTGCTCCGATCCTGAGAGGCAGGGTGTCGGCGCCTTCCTGCCTGTCCCCTTCCATGTCTTCAATGTCCTTTACGATTTCCCGGGCCGTAATGGCAAGGGCAGCAAGCAGGAAAAGGACAAAGAGCACTTCAAGCCCCCTAATCCCGAAAACCGAAGCCCCGAAAAGGAAGGTAGAACCGGTAAGGTAACCTATGCTCAGATTTCCGAATAAGGGAGTGCTTTTCAGGGTTTTCGCGTAAAAGATCAGGAGCAGGGAATTTAAAAGGGCGATGGAACCGCAGGCAGGGTTGATCGAAAAAGCAAGGACCGTACCCAGGGCAAAGAGGAAATAAGAAAAATAAAGGGCTTCCTTTGCACCCACCCTCCCGGAGGGAATCGGACGTTCAGGGCGATTGATGGAATCTATTTTGATGTCAAAAAAATCATTGATAGCGTTTCCTGCCCCTGAAACGAAAAACACAACAAGGAATACGAGAGCAACATCAAGGAAAGGAAAAGCTCCGGGCTGATACGAACTCAGTGGGTCCGAAGTAAGGATATTGAAAGCGATCAGCGTCCCGATAACAGCAGCAAACCCTGCCATAAGACAGTTTCCGTACCTCATCAATTCCAGATATGTGCGTATTCCGGCAGACATCACAAGAAAGCAGCATTATAAAGTATTAAAAGTATCGGAAATGTCCGATCGGAACATCGTGTGCCCAAAAGAGATTGAAATTCAAAAAAGAGGAAAAGATAACTGAAATTTCAAGAAAGGAAAAAAGGAAGTAAAATTCCAA
>DUKH01000174.1:21476-22514 GCA_013329415.1 Methanosarcinaceae archaeon
AGTAAAATTCCAAAAAAGGAAGAAAGAGAAGTAAATTACCGGTTGATTTTTACCGCAAGCATCCTGTCAAGAGCTTCTTTTGCCCTTCCCCTGACGTCATCGGGAACAGTTACCACACTCTGCATGTCCTCAAGGGAAGCAAGGAGATTTTCGAGGTTAACCATCTTCATGCTGGGGCAGCAGGCGTATTCGGAGATGCAGTAAAATTTTTTTTCAGGAGCCTCCTTTAAAAGCGCATGTATCAGCCCGCATTCGGTCCCAACGATGAATTCCCCGGCTTTTGATTCTTTTGCATACATGATCATGCCTCTGGTGCTTGCCACCTTTTCGGCAAGTTTGAGGACCTCGGGGCGGCACTCGGGGTGAGCAATGAACTCGGCTTTGGGATGTACTTCTTTCATCCGCAGGACATCCTCCCTGAGGACCTGGTGATGCGTCGGGCAGTGCCCTTCCCAGGGAATGATTTTCTTATCCGTGTGAGCCGCCACATAAGCTGCAAGGTTTTTATCCGGCACAAAGATGACTTCATTGGCGTCAAGGGAATTTACCACTTCCACGGCGTTTGCCGAGGTGCAGCAGATGTAGGACTCCGCTTTGATCGCTGCCGAACTGTTCACATAGCAGACCACAAGGGCATCAGGATGCATTTCTTTAAGCTTCCGGAGGCCAGGTACATCAGCCATGTCAGCCATGGCGCAACCTGCATCTATTTCCGGCAACAGCACGGTTTTGTCCGGGCAGAGGATCGCGGCACTTTCCCCCATGAAATGGACGCCGCAAAACACGATTACATCCGCACCCTGGCGGACGGCTTCCTGGCTCAAGCCCAGGGAATCCCCCACAAAATCCGCAACATCCTGGACTTCAGGGCGGGAATAGTAATGAGCAAGAATTACTGCATTTCGTTTTTTCTTCAACTCTTTGATCCGTTCTATAAGCTCTGCTTGCTGCATGGTGGGACCACCGAAAATTTTTGAAAGGAATATGATTTGAAAATATAATTTACGATTTCGTTACAATTCATGAGGTCAATTCATG
>DUKH01000174.1:22857-24291 GCA_013329415.1 Methanosarcinaceae archaeon
GGTCAATTCATGAGGTCAATTCGTGAGGTCAATTCGTGAGGTCAATTCGTGAGGTCAATTCGTGAGGTCAATTCGTGAGGTCAATTCGTGAGGTTTCGATTTCATAGAATTCATGCTAACGTAAAAGGAAATTCAATCAATCAGGCGCTAAAAACGAACATACTGTCAGTTCAGTTGAGCGTACCTGCTTAACTCTTCCGAACTATATAATCATTTTGAGCACCACATCTGGTAGCAGAAGGCAATTATCGAAGAGATACTACATAAATATACAACATGGGATATAAAATTTGGATGAAGGAGGAAGAAGGTAAAAAAACGTAAAAATTTAAAAGAGATATTTCTGCGAAGAAGGTTTCAATTTTTTAAAAGCAACCATTTTAAAGCAACCATTTTAAGGCAATATTATTCAGGTCCCGATCTGGAGAGGATTCACGATCTTTTTTAGAGTGGAAATCGCAGAAAGAGCAGCAAGATAGCTGGTACGGGGGATCTCCGGCGAGGGGAGATTTTCGACTCTGGTAGAAAAACTGCCAAAATCCCCTTCCACCCTGACTTCGTGAACGTTCCGTGAAAGAGCAGGGTCAGCAATGACCTTAACCTTCGTTCGATCAAAACCAATTCCAGCGAGGCTGATCGTTGCTGAGACATTCACATTTGCAGGGAAAGCCTTCACAGCTTCGGAAGCCGGGCCTTCAAATATCACGGTTTCGCGGTCTATTTTATTAAGGTCTATTCCCTTCTCCACAACAAAAGGAGCCCCTTCAAGCCCTGAAGGAGGTTTCCTGGTGGTAAGGGTTACAGAGGAGATATCTGCGGCCGATGCGGAGATCAGCCCGTCTATTCCAACCACTGCACCTGAAGGGAAGTAGAGTTTACGGTTGAACTTCCTGGCAAGCCCGAAGACTTTCTCCCTGAGTTCCCGGTCCGCAAAAGCGCCTACACTCAGGATGATCACATCACATCCTGCTTCAAGGGCTTGCGGGACGATTTCCCTAACTGCGCCATGGGAAGCGCATTCAACTAGCAGGTCCACATTTTTTACAAGTTTTTCAAGCTCCATATGCTGAGGCTTACATGTATTCAACGAAGCCACAAGATCCAGAACTTTGCTTTTAGTAGAGTCGCAGAGCCCGTACATTTCAACATCTATTGCTCCTTCATCAACAGCCCTGCAAATCTGCCCGCCAATAAATCCACAGCCAACGATTCCGACTTTCAGCATACAAACTCCTGAAAAGATAATCAATAAATTCGAGATAATCCTTATAAAAAGCTCTCTGAAGCCCTGAGAAGAGAGAGAACTGAGGGGTACTGTATATTCTCACCCCCCTTAAACCTTCTGTTGTCGGGTTTGCCTTATGCGCCCCCCATTTATTCTCGCGATACATAAAACGAAAACGTCGACTAACCACACATCAACTAATCACACAT
>DUKH01000174.1:24607-34616 GCA_013329415.1 Methanosarcinaceae archaeon
ATCAACTAATCACACATCAACTTAACCAGAAAATCAACTAACCGGAACATAAGGAATTTGATGAAAACTCCCGCACCCCTTATAAATCCCGGGCAACATAGAGTAGCATGGGTAAAATATCATGCTTATAAAAGATATCGAACGCTTTATAGAGGAAGATCTGGGATATGACGATGTTTCATGTACCATCGTACCTGATGAACCCTCAGAAGCGGTTATATTCACAAAAGAAGATTGTACTGTTGCCGGAATAAGGGAAGCTTCGGCAATCTTTTCTTACCTCGGGGTCCGGGCCAAAACCGAACTGAAAGACGGGGACAGGCTCCGGGCGGGAGACGTTATTTTCCGATTGAGTGGGGGAGCGGTTTCCATTCTACAGGGAGAACGGCTGGCCCTGAACTTTCTCGGGCACCTGAGCGGGATTGCAACGCTTACCCGGGCCTGCGTGGACATTACCAGGAAGCATTCGGAGCACACCAGGGTGGCATGCACGAGAAAGACCACGCCTGGGATCCGGAAATTTGAGAAGAGGGCCGTTGTTGCCGGAGGAGGGGACCCGCACAGGTTCAACCTCTCGGACTCGGTCATGATAAAAGACAACCATATCAAACTCATGGGAATCGAAGCCGCAATAAAGGCGGCCAGAAAGACGAGCTTTACCCGGAAAATAGAAGTAGAGGTCGAGTCCGCAGAAGATGCCGTTCTGGCTGCAGGGATGGGCGCGGACATAATAATGCTAGACAATATGCAGCCGGAAGAAATCCGAAACACCCTGAAAGTACTGGAAGAAAAAGGGCTGAGAGGGAACGTTCTGATCGAAGCCTCGGGAGGGATTTCCGGAGATAACCTTGAAGAGTACACAAAAACCAGGGTAGATGTCATATCAATGGGTTCCCTAATCCACCGGGCCAGATGGATAGACATCAGCCTTGAAATGGTTAATTCGGGAGATCCGGGGAGTCCGGAATAAGCCACCTTAATTGACATTTTAAACAATTATTTTTCACTTATTTTTCATCCATTTTTTCATTACCCAGGAGTTCTTGTCATTTTTCCCGCCCGGCCCTTTATTTCCGTCAGGATTTTAAAAGAACAAAATAAAATAACCAGATAAAATGTTAAATGAAAAGAATAACAATGAAAAGAGGAAAAGATCATAAGCTTTATATCTGGTTTTGCTGAAGATAAATAAGCGTAAATCAAAAAAATTGAGAAGGAAAATGACCCCCTAAAAAAATCTTTTTTTATAAAAACCTGAGGTAGCAGAATTGAAACTAAAAAGGATCCATATACCTGTTCTATGTGCATTTTTCATCCTGCTGATGCTCGGCGGCGCGGCATCGGCCAGAGCGGAAATATTCGACGGGGATATCGAAGAAGGAGACGGATACCAGCTGAACAACTACGTGATTGAAATCACGGATGTCTTTGTAGAAGCAAATACCGCCTCTTACTACGTGTACGAAAGGGAAAAGAAGGTTGAGGACGGGCTGCTGGACATAAACGAGAGCTTCGAATTTGATTTCGAAGATGAAGGAGAAGTCCAGATGCGCCTGAAATCCGTACACGCGGGAGTAGTACCCAGAGCCACGGTCGAGATTACTATAGCTAACTACAACATGGGAGACCTCTACATAAATGATCTTATTGACGGAGGCCACTCCTCGGCAGAGTTTGCAGGAGACCCCGAAATTGAAATAACGAAGAAGATCGACAAATCCGAAATCGGGATAGGGGAAACCATAACCGTGACGGTTAATGCAAAGAATACCGGGAACGATGCCGCAAACAACGTGTTATTTACGGATCCTAAACAGGAACACTTCGTTCTGGAGAAGACAACGTACGAAGTCACGGGTTCGGTTCCTGAAATCGACGTTGGAGAATCAATACCGGTATACATATATGAATTAAAGGCAACAGAAGCAGGGACCTATGACCTCAAACCGGTCACTGCAAGTTACACCAACAGTGCATCTCAGGCTTACCAGTCAAGTTCGAATACTCCCACGGTAACCATAAACGAAGGGAATAAAAAGAGCGCCCAGGTCGAAGCTTCAATGGACGTGGACCTGAAGTCCATAGAAAGAAACGGAAAAATTATCTCAACCATCGTCCTCAGGAATACCGGTGATGCTGCCGCAGAAGCTGTCCGGCTGGACATCTCGCTCCCCCGGGGTCTCGAATATGAAGGAGGAGACGAGGACATTGAGCTCATAGGCGGGAACCCCAGGATCTATATCGACACTCTCCAGGCAAACAACGATAAGGAGTACAGCTACGTTTTAAAAGCAAACGAAGTGGGTACCTACACCATTGCAGGAGAGCTTTCGTACGAGTATAATAACGAAGTGGACACCGAAAATATAAAAGAAAATGCAGAGGTCAAAACCTCCAGCATTTACGTGACAAAAGGCAAGTTCGATTACCTCTTTGAACAGCCTGTGTACGTATACATAATACCCCTCCTGATCCTTGGAGCAATCGGCGTGCACCTCTACAGAAAGCACAAAGAATACAAATACTAAGAGATTCTTTATTGAGGATAATTATCAACTCCATAATATTTAATGAAAGTATTCGTGGATTATCTCAGGCAACGCAGGCTTTTCGCGGAAAAAAAGCGTGAATAACCCCGGACAGGAAAAATGCTAACATACTCTAAAATGGAGGAGTTTCTTGCTCAACATACTGGTGATAGGAAACGGGCAGTGTGGAAACAGAATCCTTGATTCTGTCAACAAACATGCATTCGGCGGGGGTAAAAGCGGCAAGCTTGTCAAATTTTACTCCAAGCAAAAGTTTAAGAGCAACGTTCAGACCATCGCCTTCAACACTGCTGTCAATGACTTAAAAGAAATGAAATTCACAAAAGCAAAGGACAGAGTTCATATCCCCCACCTGCACGGCGTCGGTGCAAACCGGAACATAGGAAAGAAGGTGTTTGAAGAGAAAAAAGAGATGATCATGCGCCAGATCGAAGAGAAGGGCAGTTTTGATATCGCCTTTGTGGTAACTTCGGCTTCCGGCGGCACAGGTTCTTCTTTTACCCCTCTCCTCGTAAAGGAGATGAAAGAGCGCTATGATTATCCGGTTTACTGCGTCGTGGTCCTGCCTTTCAGGGAAGAAGGCACACTTTACCTCCAGAACGCGGCATTTTCCCTCCGGGAACTCCGCCAGAGCGGAGCTGACGGGGTCATCCTTGCGGACAACCAGTACCTTAAAAACATTGGTGGCAGCATCCAGGAAGCCTACAACGGGATCAACGACATGATCGCCGAGCGCCTCCTCTTCCTCCTCGACGCCCTGGACAGCGAAATGATGATGGTAACAGACCTCGGGGACTTTAAGACGGTCATGAGCGGAGGTGCAGGCCTCGCGACAATCGGCTTTTTCAGGGCTGAAAAAGAAATGCCGATAAAAACAGCCATCCAGAACGCCCTTTCCCCCACAGGCCTGCTCTTTTCCACAGACGTCTATGATGAAGCCAGCAGGGCAATGGTCATCATCAAGGGTGACCGGAAATACCTGAGCATCGATGACATATCAAGTGAAATAGAAAAGCTGTCCGGAGCTGTAGGACACGTCTTCAAAGGCATAGTCGTGCGCAACGGCGAATTCCCCCAGGTCCTTTCGGTCCTCACCCTGGAAGCCGCCCACGAGCTTGAAGAGCTCTACAATGTAGCCGTCCAGGCCATCCACCATGAAAAAGCGAAAAAGCAGAGAGTGGAGGAAGGAGCCGAACTGGACAAAACATTTTCCCAGCTCGAAGGCCTTGAACCCGAATATTGAAAGAAAAAACTGCGGAAAGCCTTTTCAAGCTTTCCTATCCCCAGTTTCGGATTTGAAACTTCGGTCTTGCTTTTGCAACTTTTCTTTAAAATTTTTTTAAAAAACCGGTTTTTGAAACTGCCCGTTTACCTTTGTTGAGCTTACTTTGTTGAGCTTCTGGTTAGCTTACTTCGGGGTGTTACCGAGCTTGCAGGGGGCATGCACCTGATTTTTTAACTTATCGGGATTACAAGCCTGAAACCGTTAAAGGACTCCACCATAACCGGTAGGCCATACACTGTTTCGATAACTTCGGGGGTGATAATTTCAGGGCCTCCCCTGGCATAGATTTCCCCGTTCCTGATGATAAGAAAACTGTCAGCGTAGCGGAGGGCCATGTTGATGTCGTGCATGGTCAGGACCACGGAGATGCCCTGGGCTTTTGCGATCCCCCGGATGGTATCCAGGATATCGACCTGGTTTTTGAGGTCCAGGTTGCTGGTGGGTTCGTCAAGGAGGATGAGTTCGGGCTCCTGGACAAGGGCTCTTGCAATTGCCACCTTTTGAAGTTCACCCCCGCTCAACTGGTCGATGTAGCGAAGAGCCAGGTCTTCGAGACCCAGTGCGTTTACCGTTTCCTCAACGATTTCCCGGTCCCGGGCTTTCACGCTCCAGCCAATCCGGGGCTTGCGGCCCAGAAGAATCGCATCAAAGGCGGTAAGCCTTCCCGTTTCCGAGCGCTGGGCAACATAGCCGAGCCGCTTTGCGACCTCATCCCTGGCAAGGGTATGCAGGTTTTCCCCCTGCACCATAACAAGCCCCCTCTTCGGCTTCAGGATCGAATTTATGCAGCGGAGAAGCGTGGACTTCCCGACCCCGTTAGGGCCAAGCACGACCATTACTTCTCCGGGCAGTACTCCGAAATCAATACCTCTCAAAATTTCCCTTGTACCGTAATCAAACCCAAGATTTTGAACTTCAAGCATCAATGTCTATACCCCCTGACAAGCAGGTAGAGGAAAAGGGGCGCTCCCATGAATGCAGTCAGGATGGCGACGGGAAGCACATGAGGCGCCATCATCATCCGGGCTGCGGTGTCCGACGCGAGCAGCAAAATCCCGCCCACAAGGCAGGAAGCCGGGAGCAGGAAGCGCTGGTCATCTCCCACAAAACGGCGGGAGATGTGCGGACAGACAAGCCCAACAAAACCAATAACACCAAGAAAAGCAACAATAAATGCAGTCACCAGGGAAGCTGCGAGCATACCCCAAAGCCGGATCTTTTCCACATCCACTCCGAGCCCTTTGGCAGTCTCGTCCCCGGCGTCAATAGCATTGTAATTCCAGCAGTTCAGGTAGAAATACAACAGTGAAGGAAGTACAACTGCCGAGATGATCGCAAGGTCCCCCCAGTCAGCCCGACCTACGTCTCCGAAGGACCAGAAAACAACCGCTGCAAGCTGGACATCATCCGCAAAATACTGCAGGAACATCGTCCCTGCCGTAAAGAGGGAAGAAAGAGCAACCCCCGTCAGGATCATCACTTCGGGAGAAGCCCCCTTATACTTTGCAATCGCCAGCAGTATGAAGGTAGTAAGCATGGAGAAAAAGAAAGCAACGGCGGTGGTGATATACGGGTTGTTCAGCATTATCGCATCCGCCCCGGTGCTCCGCATGGTACCCGAACCGAGTACTATTACGGAAAAAGCCGCTCCGAAAGCAGCAGCATGCGAGATCCCCAGGGTGTAAGGCGAGCCCAGGGGGTTCCTGAGAATGGACTGCAGGGAAACCCCGGCAACCGAAAGCCCTATCCCGGCCACAATCGCGGTGAGAGCCCTGGGCAGCCGGATCTGCCAGATTATCGTGTTCGAATTTCCCAGGTCTTCCCCTAGAAGCACTCTTGCGACATCCGTAATGGAGACATTTGCAGCCCCCACAGCTATCGAATGAAGGAAGAGCAGGATCAGCAGGAGAATTGAGAGGAAAATAAATGTGAATTTCCTCCCTATATACCTGGAGTAGGCGGAAGAAACCGAATCTCCCCCTAATTTTACCCCGGATTCGTTTGCCTTATTCATTCCAGCAGTCTTGGTCAGGTCCATTGTAGCAGCCTTTTTTGAGTCAGTTAAAAATAAAGGAGAGTTGAGGAGAGGAGTTACCGGGGGCTTTTAAGCCCTTGTCCGGATCAATCAAGGGAAAGTTTTCCGAAACCTCCGTCAAAACCGATTCCCATCATATCATATACAGGCTGACCCAGCAGGAAGGTATAAATCTCATCGGCTTTGGCCACAGGGTCAACATCCTCAAACTCCTCGGGGTAAATCACGGTACCCACATAGTAAGACGCGGCAAGCACCGAGCCATGGTTTGAGGAGTACCAGTTGTAGGGCAGGACCCCGTAAACTTCCCCCTTCTTCACCGCAGTCAGGCTCAGGTAAGCAGGATCTTCTTTAAGCTCGTCAAGAGCCGAGGGTGTGGTCTGGTAGGTGGACAGGTCAACGAAAAGAATGTCAGGATCCCATTCCATAATGGCTTCCTTTGAGGCATCGGCGTGGTCCGTACCCATCTCACCCGCAACATTCTTTGCGTTTATGAATATGAAAGGCGGATAAGTAGGCTCGGTGGACTGGAAACCATGTGGGCCGCTGTAGGCAATTCCACCCACGTAAACACTCTTTTTTTCCTCTTCAGGGATATCCGCAGTCCGGGACTCCAGGTCGGCAATAGCAGCATCAAAGAATTCGACTACTTCCTCTGCCCTTTCTTCCCTGTCCATGACCCCTCCCATGATCCGGAGAGAACTGTACATGTCTTCACGGTAGACCCCGAGGTTCCCGTAATTAAGCGCGACCACCGGAATGCCGGTCTTGGCCGAAAGCTCATCCGCATCGGCAGGGGAAGGTACATAGGCCCAAAAAATCACATCGGGACCGACTGCAACGACCTTTTCTGGGTCGGTATTCCCGCGGAACTCCCCGATAAGGGGCATTTCCTGAAGCCAGGGATTTGCGATTGCATAGGGTCGGCGGTTTTCGTCCTTCCGGAGTTCGATATCTTCTACCCCCACCACAGCGTCCTGGGCTCCCAGGTAGCAGAGATGGCGGAGGGTTCCTGCCCCCTGGCAAACGACTTTTTCAGGGTTTTTCGGGACGGTTACTGTCCTGCCAAGCCCGTCGGTGATCGTAATCATTTCCGGGCCCGAACTGGCATCGGAACTTTCGGCAGCTTCGTGCCCGCTTTCATCCCCGGCATCCGACTCGGAAGAGGAGCCAACACACCCGGCTGACACACATGCCGCCACCAGCACAAGTACGAGGAGAACACACAGATATTTTTTATGAATCACACAAACCAACTCCATATGCCATGAACACAACATACTTTTCATGACCGGACGAACTTTCAGATCAGATTTAGTTCAAAACCTGCAACAATCATATGTAGATAAAAATTCTTATGTTTCAGCAAGATAAGAATCTATATTTTAGTAATACCAAGTTATATGGATATTATTGTTAATGTATAAAACTTACGATTTAGTCGTGGATTAATGAAAACAAATAATCAATAAATGAGGGGTAGTAATAAACGCCGTTAAGGGAAAAACGGGAGTATTAAAAACAGAATATATAAAGAGAGGCAAAAAAGTAACAGCTTTAGGCCCGTATTTCCAAGTATATAAGTGTCGCTTGATATCGAACAATTTGCTTAGATTTAACTACGCATTATACAGTGCCAAATCTCAACATCGCAATCAATTAACCTTGTAGACTTGAATAAAAACATATCTGCGTCTAAAAAGACAGAAGTTAGGTGACAGGGACAAAGGGTTCCGAAGCAAAAAGTGCAGTGGCAAAAACTCAAAAAACACAAAAAAACTCAAAAACAGAAAAAACACAAAAGAAACAGAAAAAACACAAAAAAGTATCAGCAATTTTTCCTGGAAAAAGAATCAAAAAGGCCGCCTGCCGGAAAGGCGAGACGACCCTTAAAAATCCGAATTATGTTTCGGAATTACCTGGTAATCATCATTTCAGCGGTCTCAGGCTTGTAGACCCATTCCCTGGGGAGTACCTTTTCCTGGTGGTAGTACTTAACAAGCCTGCGAATCTTGGATTCGGTCAGCTGGAGAGAACGCTTGTTGTGGACGTCCTTCTTGTTGATTGCAAGGTGCTTCCTGAGTCCGAGGGCCTTGACGATCAGGTTATAGAGGTCTTCAGGGACACTTGGAGCAACATTGTTTTCCTTGAGGATAGCTGTGATCTTCTTGCCTGTGAGAAGTTTCACATCAGGAACTCCATAGCGGTCCCTCAGGATCATTCCGATTTCGGAGGTTGCTACACCCTGTTTCCAGAGGTCAAGCACTACTCCGGTAGCCTCTTCCGCACTAACCTTGCACCACTCGGGCATTTCGGTCCTGTTGGGCCTGGTAGATGAAGACTTACCTTTACTTCTTGTATGCATTTTAGCCATGTATCATTCTCCTGATATCG
This sequence comes from Methanosarcinaceae archaeon, assembly GCA_013329415.1. Classification (GTDB taxonomy): domain Archaea; phylum Halobacteriota; class Methanosarcinia; order Methanosarcinales; family Methanosarcinaceae; genus MTP4; species MTP4 sp9310u. Next base: position 32,871 of record DUKH01000174.1, read on the forward strand.
ATTGATCAGCACCCGGAGGTCCATGTTCCGGGCTTAAGTTATATCTTTACCGATTATAACGGACCAATTACACCGATCGGGAGATTTTTTTTCCGTCACAGCAACTACTGCCGTATGACTTTTTACAGGATAAGTATTCCTGAATAAAGCGGGAGTTTTTCGGTAAAAGCGACTCTAGTAAGCTCAGCATGTAATATATACTTTGTGTTGAGGGAGAAGGGAGGAGAAGCGGCGGCAGAACCTCTTTTCAGGGCTGAAAAATTTATTCATGCAGCACTCTTCAAGATTACCGCCCTTAACAGGAGAAGGAGAGATGCTGAGGGAAGAGAGATACTGAGGGAAGAGAGATACTGAGGAAGAAGAGAAGCTTTCCCGGGAGCTCAGGAAGGTTCCCAGAGGCTCAGGATTATTCGCGCCCCTCCCGGATTAACCTGCCTGTAAATCGATTCCACCTGGGCATCCCTGAGGGCCTGTACCTCTGAGAAATCTTCAGCCCCTACCATGCCCGAAACGGTCCGATTGATTTCCCCGGAAAACTCAGCTTCAAGCTCGGTCCTTATTTCCTCCTCAAGAACGACGAGCAGGAGGTCCTGAAGTACCGGGAGGTCGGAAGCTGAGACATTTTCGGGACTGATTCCGGATTCAAATTTAAAATCGGCTTCAAGCAGTTCCGCGAAGAAAACCAGGAACGCTTCTTCCGGGCTTTCGGAGCTTTCGGCCCCGGGACTTTCCGGAACCCCGTAGAGCAGCGTCTGCATGGACTCATCTGCGTCCTCTCCGAAAACCGAGCCGAAATATTCCGAGGGGAAAAGAAGTTCCGATACCGCCCTGGCTCCTTCAAGAGCAGCGGCATCAAGGACGGAGTCAAAAGCTACAGAGAGGTTTTCCGCGGCAGCTCCCTCGGAAGCATTGAGGGAACTTACAAGGACTGTATCACTCACAGGACTGTAGAGATCTTCCCTTGAAGGGGCATAGGTGCCAGGAGGCATGGAAAGCTTTGTACTCTGCCGGACCGCATTGGCAGGTGCTTCATCCCCGATGATAAGTTCGCTCCCGAGAGGAAAGGCTTTCACAGGATACCAGTATGCTTCAAAGCGATAGGAGAACCTCCCTGCAAGTTCCCGGTCCAGGTAAGCCGTAACAACATCCGAAACCCGTGCGTTGTAATCGGCAGCCAAGGGATTGAGAGGAACGGAAGAGCCGCTGTCCGAAAGCATAAGGGAAAGGGCAAGGTATTCTGCAGTCAGGTCGGCAAAAGTCCGGTGCTTCTGCTCTTTTCCAAAAAGGGTGCGCACAGGACTTTCAACCACGGAATTTTCTGGCAGGTCAAGCCCTAAAACAGAAAAAGGAGAGATTTCATAATTGAAATCTTCAAACTTGCAGGAGAGAAGCGTCTCCAGCAAGTGGGAATCCATTTCGGAGCCTGCCGTATAATAAGCCGCTTCATACTGCCCCCCTGCCTGCAGGGAAGGCATAAGCAGGACTCCCGCAAGCGAGATCAACACAAGCAAAAAAAGGGCATCAAAGACCGTGGAATAACCGGACGAATCCTACGTCCGGAGTTTTCTGCCTTCCGGAATTTCCCCTGTCTTCCGGCCCAGACCCGTCCATTTCCTGTCTGTCAATTATTCCGACCCTCCAATAATCTTACCCAATGCTCTTCGGCTCCTCACCACTCATTTATTTTAATCAGATTCAGGAATTAAATCCAGAAATTAAATCCAGAAATTAAACCCGGAAATTAAA
>DUKH01000174.1:34937-44728 GCA_013329415.1 Methanosarcinaceae archaeon
GAAATTAAACCCGGAAATTAAATCCAGAACGGGCTAAAAACCATATCCAGAGTATTTAATTTACTCCGGACCTCCTTTTCAGACCCACCCCGGTTGATAGAGTACAACTGTTAGAGTCCCTGGGACCGATTCTGCGGGGTTCAATTCGATAACCACCGGTACGGAGGCAGCTATACGGTCCGTTTCTTCAAGGAAAAAAACAGGGTCTCGGTCATCGGGCATGATCTCCCACTCCCATTTTCCATCCAGAGTCCTGACCTCAATAAGGAAAACATAATTTCCCGAAAAAGTCGCAAAAAGCCGTTCCCTTTCCGTTTCCCCCCCGGAGCCTGAAAGTCCGTCGAGAACCTCGGCAGAGAGGAGGTCAGGATTTCCAGCCCTCAGGAAAGGGGCTCCGGCAAGGGACTCGGCAAGAAGAGAAGCGCTTTCGTAGTGTTCAAGGGCAAAGGAACGGTCCTCGTAGCCCAGGTAGCCCTGGGAGAGCAGGGCGGCAAAGACAACAAAACCGATTACAGCAAGGGCTGTGGAAAGGAGGTCAGCCTGAGGCTCGAGCACCCCGCTTTCGTCCCGGAACAGTCCGGAAAAGGGTTTTCCGGAAAGCTTGCCCGGAAATTTTCCTGAAACATTACCTGAAATATTTCCAGGAACTTTCCCGCTAACAAGAGAAAAATCATTGATAGATGAGGATGCACGCAAAACCCGACACCTCCTCCCCTTCCTTAACATAAATGAATTCCTTCTTTATGGAGACAGCTTTAGCAACATCCCGCTCCTTTTCCCCGGCACCGGCAGCCGAAAGATGCTTTGTTATTTCCGAATAGTCCGCAGGCAGAGGATCTTCCCCGCTCCCTTCTGCCCCGAACCTTTCAAGGAGCTTTACCCGCAGAGCAGTTTCATTAAAAGGCAAAACCCTGAAAGCAAAAGGTTTTATTGCCCTGACCGTTTTTCCGTCAATTTCGGTTTCCAGCCGGAAGTATTCCCCGGAGACGTATGCATCGACTTCCCGCTCGAAAGGAGAAGCCTGAAACCTGTCAAATCCTTCAAAATGATAGAGAAACTCAGAGGACTCCTCCCGGAAATTTTCGGATCCGACCTCATCCACGGCAGCTTTGAAGTCCCTGGCAACGGCATCAAGCCCTTCTCCGGCTTCAAGGCTCCTGAAACCGGCCCCCAGCTGAAAAAGGGCTGCAAAAAGGACGGCACTTGCAAGAATAAGGGCCGCTTTCGAAATAAGGAAATCAGCCCATGCGGATTCGTCCTCCAGAATTTTCCTCAGCGAATGTCCCCTGACCCTGAAAGTCATACCCAACCCACCTCTTCTACATTTTCTTCATCTACTTCTTCATCTGCTCTCTGCAAACCTTCACTTTCGTTTCCGGAAACCAGCACGAATAACCTCCCCGTCTCAGGTTCAATAGCAGTTTCAAGAACCAGCCTGTGCCTTCCGGAACCCAAAATTGCAGGCCCTTTCATGGCCGGACCCGAAAAGCTTGCGGATGAGGCGTAAAAACCTTCCCTTCCCCCCATGCTTAAGTAATAATTGTGGGCATCTGCCGGCCATTCCCCTTCCCTTCCGGGAAGGGCCCCAAACCCGACTTTTGCATCTTCTGGGACCCTGAGTTCCAGGGTAACCTCACTACCCGCTCCACGAAGTGAGAGCTGTTCGGCCGCAACTGTGAGTTTCGAAACTTCAGCCACAGTTTCCCGTTCCTTTTCGTCTTCAAGAAACCCGGAGAGGGAAATAGAGGAAAGCACCAGAAGAGCGGCAAAAAGCAAAGCTCCCACCGAAAGCCTGAAAGGCAGTCCGAAGACTGCAGACTCGTCACCCAAAATTGAGACGCCTACAACCGAAACCTGTCCAGCCGTAACTCTACCCCCACTCATTAAATCCCTGAAATTACGGAATAAGAATATACAAACTTTGCAATAAGTATATAAAAATTTTTACAGCCAAAAAAGATTCAATAATTAAAAGGAGGTTGGAAGGAAAAACGAAAGAGCAGAAAATTAAAAGAAAAAACGAACGCAGAGAAAACAAACGCAGAGAAAACAAACGCAGAGAAGACAAACGCAGAGAAGACAAACGCAGAGAAAACGAACAAAACGAACAAAACGAAAAAAACGAAAAAACGGAGAAAACGAAAAAACGGAGAAAACGAAAAAAACAAAAGAAATCGAAGGAAGAAGAAAACGGAGAAAATCGAAAAAAATCAAAAGAAAATAGTAAAGAGAAAAGTCCTGCGGCTTTACTGCCGCGAGACCTTTCCAATAACTTCTTCCACCGTAAGAAGTTCCTGTTCTCCGGATTTCATGTCTTTCAGGGTGAGCTTTCCGGCCTCAAGTTCCTTTTCCCCTACAATTACCACGTAGTCAGCGCCGATGTTGTTTGCGAAAGTGAGCTGGGCTTTGAAGTTGCGCTCCATCAGGTCTACGTACACGGGCACGTATTCCCTGAGCTTGTTTGCGAGTTTGACGGCTTCCAGGTGGGTTGCCGGTTTTGAGACCAGTACCAGTTTCTTCGGCTCTTCAGGAACGAGTTCGCAGATTTCCATGATCCTATCAAAGCCTATCCCGAAACCTGTCGAAGGCACGTCGCCGCCGCCAAAAAGCTGGATCAACTGGTAGGAGCCCCCGCCGCAGACCTGCTTCTGGGCACCCAGGCCTTCGCCGTAGACCTCAAAGACCATTCCGGTGTAATAATCAAGCCCTCGAGCAATCCCGAAGTCCAGGGAATACTCAACACCGTATGCGTCAAGGAGCTCCAGAGTCTTTTCGAAACTTTCGATTTCCGGGATATTTCCTACGATTTCCTTTACCTGTGGGAGAATTCCCTTGCCTTCCAGTTTGATCAGCCTGAACAGGTTTGATTTCAGGGCTTCGCTGGCATCGATCTCTTCGAGCAGGGATTCGAGTCCCTCATACTCTTTTTTGTCCACAAGCCGCATTATCTTGCTCACTGTCTCGGAGTCAAGTTCCTGCAAAATAGTGCGGATAACGGTCAGGTTCCCGATTTTCAGGTCGCCTTTGATCCCGGCAGCCTTTAACATTGCATTTGCCAGGGCAATGACCTCGGCATCTGAATCGGGCTTGTTGGTCCCGATAAGCTCTACTCCGAACTGCCAGAATTCTCTAAAACGACCCTTTTGAGGACGCTCGTAGCGGAAACAGTTTTCAAAATAAAACAGCTTCAGGGGTTTTGGGAGGGCCTGCAGTTCATTTACATACATGCGCATGACAGGAGCCGTGAGTTCGGGCCTGAGGGTCATGGCCCTGCCGCCCTTATCCATGAAGTTGTAGAGTTCTCCTACGATCCCTTCCCCTGACTTCAGGGTGAAGAGGTCCAGATGTTCGAACGTGGGAGTAATGACCTCGCTGTAGCCCCAGTTGCGGGCAACATCCCTCATTATGCTTTCCACGTACCTTCGCCGGGAAGTATTGGCAGGTAAAAAGTCCCGGGTCCCTCTTGGCCTATTGACTGTCATTTTTAAAAGCACCTGAATTCGATCGAATTAAACGAAATTATCGGTAATGAAACAATCGGTAAATAGAATTTATCTTCGATAAATAATCTGTGAATGAAATACATCTTAATAAATATTATGTGAACAAAATATTATATAAGTAGAATAATGTGCAGATGGATTTCGGATGGTAGTAGTTAAAAACAAGCTATTTTACCCTTTCGATGTTTGCCCCAAACCCGTAAACAGATGGATATCGAACACTCATTAAAACGAGATATAAACACAGAAATAGTATATTAATTTTGTAAAATAAAGTAGAATGGATTCCAACAGGCACATTTTTCGAGATCAAACAATCCCAAAGCAAATAAAGGCAAGTTTAAACCGACTAATATAATAAACAACTTAATATACCTGATTCACTGTAAATATTTGCGATTAACGTGTCAGAGCAAAGAAGTGTACCTGTAAGGGAGCATCTGCTGAATCTGGAACCCTGCCGACATGGAGGGCTTATCCAGGAAACTTCGGAGAAATACGGGATTCCCGAAAGTGAAATTCTTGATTTTAGTGCAAACTTTAACCCGTTGGGAAGCCCCTTTGAATATCCAGGAAGTGGACTGGACTTTGATGAGATTATAAAAAATAGTCTCGGAAAAATTCTGGAATACCCTGACAACAGATATCTGGAGTTCCGGGAAGCCGCAGCCAAATTCGTAGGGCTTGGAGTATCCCCCGAGAATATCATCCCGGGAAACGGCTCAACAGAAATCATCCGGCTCCTCGTTGAATGTGTGATTGAGAAGGGGGACAAAGTCCTCATTCCGTGGCCCACGTTCGGAGAATACGAAATGCAGTGCCGGATAATGGGGGCTGAGATTGAATACCCTCCCCAGGAAGAAATCGAAACCCTTCCGGACGAAGTCCTGGAAAAGGCAAAAATCCTGTTTATATGCAATCCGAATAATCCAACCGGAAAACTGCGCACAAGAAACCAGCTGAAAGCCCTTGCAGAGCGTTGCAGAGCCCACAAAACCCTACTTTATGTTGATGAAGCCTTTATCGACTTATCTGACCCTGCTCAAAGTGTGGCAGACCTCACGGCTTCCAACGACTATGTCTTTGTAATGCGTTCGCTTACAAAAGCCTTTGCGATTCCTGGTGTCAGGATGGGCTTTGGGATTGCTTCTCCCGGAATGGCTGGAATCCTGAACATGGCCCGACTTTCCTGGAACCTGGGGACAATCGCAAATGCGATCGGAATAGCCCTCCTAAACATGGAAGGCGGAGCCTGCAGCCAGTACCTTGAAGAATCAAGGGTCGCGATCAGGGAAGAAGGAAGACTCCTGAAAGCAAAACTTGACAGGATCAGGGGTTTCGAGGCCGGCGAGGTAAACGTCAATTATATCTTTGTCGACATCAGCGGGTTCATGCTTGACTCGGAGGAACTGAGCAAGCGCCTGGCAGCCCGTGGGGTCCTGGTCAGGGACTGTGCCAACTTCAAGTGTCTGGGGAAGGATTTCATAAGAGTTGCAGTCCGGCCCGCAGAAGAAAACGAGAAGCTCATAGCCGCAATCGGAGAAGTGATTACCGAGTGGGGCAGGGAACAGGCGAAACAGGAACTCCAGCATGTGATTGAAAAAGCGGCCGAAGAAGGAATAGGCGGCCGAAAGACCTGCGAATACTACCCCTGTCACTTCGAAGGCCAGAACTGCACTTTTTGCTTCTGTCCATTCTATCCCTGTGAGGACGAAAGGACAGGCGGGAAATGGATAAAGAGTTCCAGAGGCGGAAAGGTCTGGAGTTGCGTAGACTGCCACCTTGTCCACAAAACAGAAATCGCCCAGCAGGTCCTGGACTGTCTCATGCATGAAGGCAATACCGAGGAGCTCGTGAAAGTTGCCTGGAAAAAGGTGATGGAGCCCATTTTATGATCATTCCGGACAGCGGACATCTAGCGCTGGTACTCCTGCTAGCCGCAGCTCTCGACGTTGTGTTTGGAGAGCCCCCGGCAGCCGTACATCCCGTAGTCTGGATAGGGAAGCTTATAGGCATCCTGAAAAAAGCGGCCCCAGGAACCCACAGGAAGCTATACGGAGTTGGAATGGCGCTCTCTTGTGTCCTCTTTGCAGCTCTGGTGGGTTATTCGGCTATCTACATTGCCGCCCTTCCCTGGATGCCAGGAATTCTCGGGCTTCTGATCGAAGCTTACTTCCTGAAAGCAACCTTTGCCATCCGCTGTCTTCTAACCCCGGCCCGGGACATATACAAAAACCTGGAGGAAGGAAAGCTGGAAGCGGTCAGGGAACTGCTCCCTATCTATGTGAGCCGGGACCCAGAAAAGCTGAACAGGACCCAGATGTCATCGGCAGTTGTAGAGTCAGTTTCCGAGAATTTCGTGGACGGCATCCTGAGCCCGATATTCTATTATGCCCTTTTCGGGGAGCTCGGGTTAGTAGCCGCATACGCGTACAAAGCCATAAATACCCTTGACTCTATGGTAGGCTACAAAACCGAACCATACAAAGAACTTGGATACTTTTCGGCAAAGTCCGACGATGTGCTTAACTGGATCCCTGCTCGTATTTCCGTGTTTTTTATCCTTATTGCAGCCTTTTTTATTGCTCTGATCCCGAGAAACGAAGGAAAAGTAAACCCTCTGGAAAGCATAAAAAGCGCTATAAAAGACGGAGCAAAGACCCCCTCTCCGAATTCAGGATATCCCATGGCAGCCACTGCCGGGGCTCTCGGGGTGAAGCTCGAAAAACCCGACAATTATGTGCTTGGGGCTGCATATTCTCCCACGGAAATAAAAGATATAAAAAGGGTATCCCAATTGATAGCAATTGCATCAGGATTTTCACTTGCCGTCTTTGCGGCATTGATCCAGATTATGGGAGTCCAGTTATCAGCGATTCCGTATCTGTGACCTGCAGAAACCGGATAGTATTTACCAGGATTAATAGTATCTGAAGATTATTTACCTGAAGATTATTTACCTGAAGATTATTTACCTGAAGATTATTTACCTGAAGATAATTTACCCGGATATCGTAACACTGTGAATAATCGGGATGAAAAACCTCAGAATTTTTGCAGAAGAACCGGGATTTCAATTGATTCAGGAAATTCGGACCATGTTCCCCCAACAGAAATTCCTAACAATTATTGACATTGTAGGACCCATGTATTTAGACCTGAGATGTCAACTGGCAAATCAGCCGGGATAAACATTTAAACTGATACCAACCGCTTTGATATATCAGTCGGAATAAACATTTAAGCTTATATCAACCGTTTTGATATATCAGCCGGAATAAACATTTAAGCTTATATCAACCGTTTTGATATATCAGCCGGAATAAACATTAAAACTTATATCAACCGTTTTGAGAACTCTCGAAGTGATCATTATGAAGTTATCCGATATTGAGGAGAGGGACCTGAAAAAAGGGCAGCCTGAACAGATAGAGGAAAAAGCTACCATTGACATCCTCGACGTTCTGGCAAAAGAAGGCATCAGCGTACAGGACCTTGCAGACACGGCTCTCGAAATGTACGTCCCGCACCCGGGGCTCGAGACCAGGGAAAAAGCCGAGGCGTTGTTTAAAAGGGAACTCAAATTCGCCCTTTCGGACCCGAACCTCTGCCTCCTGATCTACTCGGGGATTTTGCTGGAAAGAGAAGGCAGGGCAGGGACCCTTCCGAACCTTAGTAAAAAGTCCTATGAAAAAGACCTGTCTTTTATCATCGCAGACGAGGTGCTGGGCAACAGCATCGCTAACTACATTAGCGGGTCCAAAGGAACTTTTGAATTCGTGAGGTTCGATAAGCAAAAACCGGGAATCCTTGCAAAGCTCGGGCCTTTCATGGATGACGTGATCGGAGGGTTGATAGGAGGAGTATCTTCCAACATGTATTCGCGAGGTATGGCAGACTGTAAGAGCAGTGACTGAAAAAACGGACGGTGAAGCAGATGAATTCTTATCTACTTGCTTTTAAGTCGGGCTTTGGTTTCCTTTCCACGATTCCAGTGGGCATCAGCATGGAAGGAATCGACGCACTTATGAAAAAAATCTATTTTTACCCCGTTGTGGGAGCCGTACTCGGATTGCTTATCGGGGCAGCCGCATATATAGGGCAGGCAGTTTTTCCGGATACGATTATCGCCGCCCTGATTATGGCATTAACGTATTATCTTACAGGCTTCAATCACCTTGACGGGGTCACGGATATCGGGGACGGTTTCATGGCCCACGGGTCCCCTGAAAAGAAAATAAAGGCTTTGAAAGACACAAACCTCGGGACCGGAGGGGTATCTTCCTGTATTCTTTTGTTATTAATGTTCTACGCTTCAATAAGGGCTGTGCAGGCCGAAGGCATAGTTACTTTCGGGCCCGGTCTGCCCTTGCTAATGTTTTCAGCCCTGTTTATAGCAGAGGTCAGCGCCAAACAGTCCATGCTCACCATTGCAGCATTCGGAAAGCCCATACCCCCTCAGGGAGATCAGGCATATCCCGGCCTTGGAAGCATGACCATAGACGGCGCAACTAAAAAGAATTTCATAATAGGTTTTGTTTTCGGAGCTGTTGTATGTTTCCTGGCCATGGGATTCATCGGACTGCTTCCGTACCTTGCAGCCTGCGGCTCAGCCCTCGTGCTCCTGAACCGGAGCTATGCCCACTTCGGGGGCCTGAACGGCGACGGGATCGGCATGGCAAACGAAATAGGCAGGGTGGTTGCCCTGATTACTATCGCAGTTATCCTGAAACTATCTATAAACGGAAACCCGGGAGGATTTGAATGGACGCTATTGTAATGGCAGGGGGACTGGGCCAGAGGCTCGGGATGGGGGAAAAACCCTGTATTGAACTACTTGGAAAACCACTTATCTCTTACGTGATCGATACCCTGAGAGCCGCAAAGAATATAGACAAGATCTTCGTAGCAGTCTCGCCGGTCACTCCCAGGACAGAGATCATGCTCCAGGAACGCTATAAAGGCGAAGTCGGGGTAATCCGGACCTTTGGCGGGAATTATGTGGGAGACATGATCCACGCTGTGGAAACTTCCGGAGCAAAGGGCCCCGTAATGATTATCATGTCAGACCTGCCCCTCCTTGATTCAGGAATGATAGACTCGGTCATAGAAAAGTATGAGGAAGAAGGGACTCCTGCCCTTTCGGTTTATGTCCCGATCAACGTCTGCAAGGAAGCAGGCATCAGGCCGGACACCGTCTTTAACAAGGAAGGAAAGCTTATCGTGCCAACGGGAGTAAACATTCTGGACAGTTCGAATATCAGACAAGAACAGGAAGACTTTAATCTGATACTGAATAATCCCAAACTAGCAATGAATGTGAATACGGTTAAGGACCTGCAGCGCTGCAAGGAACTGCTGCAATGTGCAAATTAAAAAAAATTGCTAGAGGTGTCATATATTCTAACCTTAAAAAAACTGGAATTATGCCGTGATGGAAAAAAAATCCTGCGCGGGGTCAACCTGGAAATTGGAAACCAGGAGATCCATAGCATCATTGGTGCAAACGGTGCGGGAAAAAGTACGCTTGCCTATACCCTGATGGGACTTCAGGGCTATGAACAAAATGAAGGCAGCATTATTTTTGACGGGGAAGACATCGCGGAACTTTCAATCACGGATCGTGCAAAAAAAGGCATAACCCTTGCCTGGCAGGAACCAGCCCGCTTTGAAGGGCTCAAAGTCAGGGACTACCTTTCAATAGGAGCAAGAGACAACGGTGGCATCACGGAAGAGGAGCTAAAAGATGCCCTCTGCAAAGTCGACCTGAACCCCGAAAAGTATCTGGACAGGGAAGTAGGGGAAGCCCTCAGCGGAGGCGAAAGGAAGAGGATCGAACTTGCCTCTATCATCACCATGAAACCGAGACTTGCCATCCTCGACGAACCTGACTCGGGAATCGACGTAGTCTCCCTGAAGGAAATTGTAAACCTGATCAGGGCACTCAAGGAAAACGGTTCTTCGGTGCTTGTGATCACACACAGGGAAGAGATCGCAGCTGCCTCGGACAAAGCATCCCTCATGTGTGAAGGGGTAATCCTGAGGAGCGGAGACCCCCTGGAGATCAGCGAATTTTTCAAAAACAGGTGCATCCCCTGTGACAACAGGATATATCCCCTGAAGGAGAACTAACGATGACCCTTACAAAACTGGACATGCTTTCCAAAGATACGGAAGATATGAACGCAGCCTATGCTGCGGCCGGGGGAAACTCTGAAGTTCTGCACAATCACGAAATGTCCAGCCTCGTAGTTAGCGGGAACAAAGTGCTCAGCGCAAACGGGACCG
>DUKH01000174.1:45112-46349 GCA_013329415.1 Methanosarcinaceae archaeon
GGGGTACAAAATCCCCCTCCCGGTCCACCTCTGCTTCGGTTTGATCCCGAAAGACGGAATCCAGGAAATTAAGATGGACTTCGTAGCCGAAGAGGATTCCGAAGTAGAGCTTATTGCCCACTGCACCTTCCCAAATGCTGTGAAGGTCGTCCACAAAATGGACGCTAAGATGGTAATCGGAAAGAACGCGTCCCTGAAATACACCGAAACCCACTTCCACGGCCCCCACGGAGGCATTGAAGTGCTCCCGAAAGCCTACATAAAAATAGAGGAAGGGGGCAAGTACTATACGAATTTCGCCCTCATTTCCGGAAGAGTGGGCCTCCTTGAATTTGACTACAGCGTGGACGCGGAAAAGGATTCCATCTGCGAAATGGTCACAAAGGTCTACGGGAAAGCCGACGATAAAATAAAGATTCTTGAGAAAATAGCCTTGAACGGGGAAAACGCCCGGAGCGTTATCAAAAGCAGGCTTGCCATCACCGACAACGCGATATCCGAATTCAAGGGCATCACCGAAGGCCATGCCCCCAGGGCCCGCGGGCACGTGGACTGCATGGAAGTAATCCAGGGCAACGCAAAAGCAGAAGCCGTACCCATCGTCCGTGTCGACAACCCCCTTGCTAAGGTCACTCACGAAGCCGCCATCGGCTGCGTGGACAAAAAGGAAGTCGAGACTCTCATGGCCCGCGGCCTCGAAGAAGATGATGCAATAGATATAATCGTGAAAGGAATGCTTGCCTGAGGGCAGTATTCTCCTTTTTAACCCCCTCAAGAATTCGAATTCCATACCGCCGGCCGGAAAAGATTCGATTTAAAATGAAGGGATTCAAAACAGGAGTTGAGAACATAAACAGCTATGTTACTATCCTTGGAAAAAAGTATTCCGAGAAAAACCTCCGGCTGATCACAGGCAAAAAGGACGTTAGTTGCCACACGGAAAACATCCCTGAAGAAATGCTCCTTTTATGCGAAACCATCGAAGAGCCCCTGAGACTCCCTTACATGCTGGAAACCTTTTACACCATGCAAATTAAGAACGAAAAAGCCTTTCATTTTTCCCTGCTCCGGGTTCAGGTTGATTCGGACCTCAGGATGCATGAGGACATCCAGAAGTGCCAGCAAAGGAAATATGTGGCAGAAACCCTTGAGAAATTGCTCTACGGGGAACTGATGCTCGGAGGAGAAGTCCCGGAAATCGAAGATGCTTATTAAACTACCTTTTTTACTACCTTTT
>DUKH01000135.1:0-3301 GCA_013329415.1 Methanosarcinaceae archaeon
TTCCATATTGCACCGCACAAAATCCTGGATATCGGGGTCCTTTGCGCAGTAGAAACTGCTCAATGTCCTTTCCACTTTCCCTTTATCAACAAATTCCGTAAGCTGTTTATACGAAACAACAATTGGATCGAGCTCAAGCTCAAAAGAGTTAAAATAATCCCTTATCCCGACAAGCTCAAGATCTTCCAGTTTGCTTTCCCCAGGCAGCTGTGAATTTAAAAACTCCATACCTTCAGGACTTATGGAAATCAGCCCATCCTCCCCATCCTGAATGAACCGTATCATTTTCAGGTACTTGAAAACCCAGTAGATTTCCCCCTTGAATTCAAAGACTTCATCATCCGGGCCTTCCTGCCGATCCTGCCGAAAACCGCTCCGGACTTTAAAGTCCTCAACCAGTCTTGTTTCAAGGTCAGAATACCTGCACCTCCCAGACCCGCAAATATTCTTAACCATTTGACTGATGACAGTTTCAAAACACGGCAGTTTGACGTTTTGTCCACTCAAAGTTATCATGTCCCTGAGAAATGGAGAAAATAATGACCAACTCACGTCCCAATCTGTATTAAATTTTGCGAACAATGCCCTAAATTTTCCAATATTGTATTAGTACTTCCCAAGCTGCCAATAAATTCCGGGGCTTCCTTGGTTACAGGGCGTGTTTATAGCGTGTTTGTAGCGTGTTTGTGGTGCTTTTGGCGTCTTTATGTCTCCCATTGTCCCCTTCAGATTGGATTTTTCTTTTCAAAATACCCGGAAAAGTCAAACGTGATTCCCGAATTCAGTTATTCTAAGGACCTTTTTTCGGATTCGCCAGATTTGAGAAGGTATTAATTTTCATTTTTAACTTCTATTATTTCCCAACCAGCCTCTATTAAGTACTTTTCATTGCCAGAAACACCCTCTTTGTGTGCAGCTACGCATAGCAAACAAGTTGGCCTTGTCATGCCTACATAGGCCATTTTTAGAGACGTCTCTAAAATATTGTTTATCGTATTATTCCGGCTTGTTAAATATTTTATAATCCTCTTTACATCCGTATCCCTCTTGTACCATGTTTCAAGGTAGAGAGTGGCTGTGTGTGTTTCTCCCTTAACACTATGAACTGTAGCGACTTCAATATTGACATCAAATTTATTATATATATTAGAATCTGGAAGTTGTTCTCTTCTCTCCTCATTACGATTTTCAAAAAACTCATTGAGCTTTTTAATATCTACATCCTCAAAGTACTGACAAAAATCATCCACAATAAAATCTTTGAATTGTTCTGTAATATCTTCTCCAGAATGAATTTTCAAACACCAATCTGCGGCATTTGAGTTAAAATTGTCTAAAATATCCCCCTGTTTTTCTTTTAAATATTGAATTAACGTCCTTTCAGTGAATTGGTAAGAGGTATCTGGATTACTTACTTCAAGAATTTTTAGCGCTTTTAAGAGAGCATTTAGCATTAATTGCCTATAATAACCAGCACCTTCAATTTTTATTAGACTTTCATCTACTTTTTGCAGATACTCATTCAAGAAATCTAACTCAATTTTGTGGGGATGAGACTTTTTTTTAAAATTAGGATAATATGAGGATAAAGTCCTATTACCTCGACTCTCTTTTCCTACCCACCCTACAGCTTTAAAGACACTGTCTCCGCCACATAGATTGTGTTCATTTATAATTTCCACGAAGTATGGAAGTACTAAACCGATTGTCTCATCATCGAACACCAAGAATTTTGGCTGTATATCTTGAACCGATGAATCACCAACAACATTTTGCTCATGTACGCAAAGTTTTTGGGTAATTTCAGCAATTGAACTTGAAAATCTTTTACTCCCGTTAATACATAAGCAATCATCGGTTTCCAATGTATTATGTTCTTCAAAAAAACCATCATATATCGCTTGGTTTCTATCACCAAATTTCTGTATGATTACATTCGAAGCATCAAATATTTGCTCCAGAATTGAATTCTGATTTGAATTTGTATCCTGCATTTCATCGACAAAAACAAAGGAAAATCTCTCTGAAAATGCTTTTTTTAGCATTTCACCAAAATCATCCAAATATTTAAATGCTAAGGAATATGCATCTTCATAATGTAAGATTCCTTCTTTTAGCAAATCTTTTTTTATTTCAAATAGTTGTTGATATGAATTACTTTTTTTGCCTATATTCAACTTATTTCCAATATTATCATAGAAACATTCATTTGTAAAGTCAAATCTTATTCCTTTTACATACTCAAACTCGAAATCCAGTCTTGGTTTTAATTTATTGTATATCCATCCTCTTAGACCCCCATATCTTGGAAGTTTTCGGTATCTTCTGATTAGTTCATAATCATAGGAATCCGAGTCAATTTTAAAGGGTCTTGTATCATAATAAAAGATACACGCAGGAATAGCAAAATATTTATCAACAAATGATTGAATTGTCCCAAAGTAGTTAGGATAAGAAAATAATATATCTCCTTTTTTACCCAATTTCCCCTTGATTTCATTAATTGCTACGTTCGTATGAGTTAAAACGCATATTCCTTTATTGTCCTGTAAGGGCATTCTTTGAGCAAGGATAGCCAACTTAGCCAATAATGTAGTTGTTTTTCCACTTCCAGGGCAGGCTTGGATATCTTTAGATTCCATGCATTTTATGACAGTTCTTCTTTCGGAATCAAAAGTGCAACCTTCTGGCAAAAGTTTTTTCTCGGCATACTCAATATCCCCATCCGAGATCTCAATCATCGGATGCCTCCTTTTCTAACTCTCCAGACGTGGCATAAGTTATAGCATCAATGATATATTTGAAATTCGAATCACTTATTAGCTTTTCTTTAAGATCGTTTTGATCAGAATATTCTTCTAATATTTCGGAAAAGCATTGAGCAACAATAGCTTTCGAAATACTTCCTTTGAGTTGGATATTATTATAAATCTCAAAAGCTATTCTTTCATTAACCCATTCATCATTCCATTTCTTAATATCTGAGTTTACTTTCTTATCCACTTGTATCTTCTTTTTTTCTGTTAAGGTGAGGACATTACTGTTCTTAATTTTTCTGCCTTGTAATACAGCTCTGTAAAAATCGATTTTGAGATCACTTAATGCAATAGCATATTCTAAAGTCCAATCTTTAGAAATAAATGCCTTTACAGGAAGTCCATTATAACGAGCTTCTTTTTCTTTTATCGCATTTTCAGCTCTTTGTGAATAATTAAGTTCAGTTTGTTCTTCATCTTGTTCTTCTTCATCTTGTTCTTCTTCATCTTGTTCTTCTTCATCTTGTTCTTCTTCAGTTTGTTCT
>DUKH01000135.1:3630-20173 GCA_013329415.1 Methanosarcinaceae archaeon
TGTTCTTCTTCAGTTTGTTCTTTACCTTTTCTTTTATTTTTATTTTCTGAAGTGAAATAGTAATCAGGTCTGGCATCGCAATCTGTTATAACAGCCACTGGTGTACTTACAAATTCTTCAGGATTTGATCTCTGAAATATCCTCGAATATCTCAAAAATGCAGTACTTCCCACATTTATGATAGAAACCCCATGTTTTGAAAGAGGCAATCCTATTATTTTTGCAATAGTAGGGATCAGTATATTCTCCGCATCTCCTTCTACAAGGATAACTCCTTCAGCAAAGAACAGGTTTGCTTTTGTGACATCTAAGAAACGTTCTAAAAATAGGTAATCACCTTTTTCAAGCTTGGTGTGTTCGTGTCCCATATTGAAAACCTTACCATTTTTACAGATGATCAGGTTTTCCAAGTTGACTTTTGAAGCAAGATTTGGGCTGTGAGTTGTAAGAATTAATTGGACTTTTTCATCAGAGTCTTGGGTATTACTTTCTTGCTGTAAATATTCTATTAGTCTCAATTGGGCCTGGGGATGTAAGTGGGCTTCAATTTCTTCAATCAGTGTTAATTTCAAGCCTGTATATTTTTCTCTTTTCAATAGCAAAAGTTCAGAAGCAATAAATAAAAGATTATCAGAACCCAATCCAGCTTTGTTGATGGACAAATTCAAGCTCAACTGTTCTAATATTGATTTTAAGTTCATATCTGCAATTGAAATGCTGGATTTAAGTGGATTGTTTTTATTTGAAAAATGGCTTAAATACTCATTTATGTTATTGACTATTTTTGTCCCATTTTCTTTTGCCTCAGTTTCACCTGTTCCTTCGGATCCTGTTTCCTCTTCGTCTTCAGTTCCTTCTCTCTCTTCAGTTTCAGGATCGTCTGTTTCTTCAAAAAAAGCTTCTATTTCTTCATTTGCCTTCTTTACTACTTCTCTTATTGGATGATTTTCCTTGTCTGAAAAGTCACTATGAGAATATAGAATTTGAGATAACCTTGAGTTTCTTCTCGGGCTCAATTCAAACTCAGCATCTCTTAACGGCCTTAAATAAACAATCCTCAATAAGTCGCGAGCTTTCCCATCTAAAGAAGTCCCTTGTTCATCAGATCCTGCTTTTAAATCTTTATATACCCTTCCATTTTCTCTTCGGCCTATCAGAAATACTCTTAAATAATACTGGGGTTTGTCTTCTGAGTCCCTTTCAATACTAATCCATTCTAAAAAATTTTTAGCTTCTGAAGATTGGAATCCTCTGAATACGCATTCAATTCTTAATTCCTTTGCTCTTTCTCCCTCATCTTCATCGTAAGGTATGTGGAAGTCTTCATGTTCCAGTCTATAAAACTCGTAACTCTGAGTGGAAAGAACCATTTTTATAGCATCTATGATGGCAGTTTTTCCGGAGTCATTTTCTCCAACTAATAGATTCAATCCAGAGTTAAACTTGATATATAAACCAGGATTGTTATTTTCCCCTTCACCAAATTTACGAAAATTCGATATTTTTAACTCAGAAAGGTACATTTTCTATCCCCTTAATATCCCGTTATTTTCATGCTTAGTTTGTCACAAATTATAATTTCAGAAACTTTCTATCTCCAAAAAAGTAGAAATGTTAAATTTATTTCCCTTCATTATTTGGATCACGCTTTGAAACATAAGTAATGTAGTGGCCTGTAAATGTTCCAAGCAAAAAGGTCAAACTGCTATCTAACTTCCCTACATAAGTTAGAAAAACCGTTGCAAGAAGGATTACTACAAAAAATGAAGTCATTATTATTGTTTTCCAAAGGGCATGAGATGAATGTTTTTCGTGTAATTCTTTCCTCGACTTTGCTGAAGAATCGAAATAATCCTTAATGCTGGTTACAGTCTCCTTTAAAAAATCCGTACTTTCAGGTTTATCGATTGCTTTTTTCAAAAATGATACAAAAGATTGGTCGGCTTGCAGTCGAAGTTCGAAGTTTTTCTTTTCAAGCATACTGTAAGCTTTTTTATACTTCTCAAGTTCCTCAAATAAAGTATCATTTTCTTGAAGCAACTCTTCATAACTTTGTTCTTCAACAGTTTCAAGATTATTTTTGTTTACTGTTACCACTTCTTTTGTGATGTTACCATCATTTGATTCCTCTTTTTCCATGATCTTCTCCTTTCTGATAGTCAAAAATTATAGTGAATTTTCAAATCTTCCCAACTAACCCCTCAAACTTCTCATAATTCACCTTTACCCCATCATCCAGATCAATCTCAATCATCTGATCCGCCTTATGCTGAAGCAGTTCATCATACTTCACGAGCTCATCGACCTTCTTCCTCAGCTTCGCAAGCTCACCCTCGGCTTTTCCCCGATTCTCTTTACCTCTGGAAATATCTTTTTCCAGAAGCGACCTCTGAGCATCCAGCTTCGCCTCAAAGTCCAGCAGATAATCAATCCTCATCTTCGCCAGGGTAGTTTTATCGTACCTGTGCATGTACACAAGTGCATTGAACACCTTTTCTTTCCCTGAAGTAAAGAGCCAGTAAATTGGTCTCTTCTTGTACATCTTCAAATGATCTTTGTAGAAATCCTTAAGGAAATAATCCCTGATAACCTTCTCAGAAGCCCCTCCCTTCTTCGAAAGTGCCCCTGCAATAAAGTCCAGGTTTTCGGAAAGCGTTTCCGCCCCGAAAGTGAGCTTCAAGAACTCTTTGAACCTGCCTACGATGTCATCCGTGTAATATTCGTCATCGAGGATCGGGATTATATTATCTTCATCCGGCAGGAAAGAAGCTCCGGGCACTTTTTCTTTAAAATCAGCAAGCTTTTCTCCCTGATTTGCGAGGATCAGCCCTTCCTTTTCAGGCGAATATCGCCCGAACATGCAGCCGACAGCGTAGGAAATCAGTTCCTTTACGGTATCGGTCAGCAGCAGCTTTTCCAGTTCCTTCTCGCTTTTGTTGTTGCCGTAGCGGTAGTAAGGGTTGCACGTCAGCGTGATTTCTGAAAGTGGAACCTCTGTAGTTAACTCATCCTGCAATCCATAGGCTTCGATGAAAATCCGGTTATTTTCTTCCTCCAGCCGCTGCATTTCAAGGGTAATTTCTTGCCAGTGGGCGCGGAGTTTGGTGTAGGTTTCAGCGAGGATTGGATGGTGAAATTCTGATTTCAATAGTGGTAGGGTAGTGAAGTCCCAGGAGGTTTCGTAGGAGTCCCAGTCGGACTTAGCGATATGAATGCAACCTTCATTATTACTGTAGATAGTTTCATTGGCTAAAGGTGCAAATGGAATACTTGTTACTGGACCAATTTTGAAGTCGAGTGTTGGAGCAAGAAATTTCAGAATACAATTAACAACTTTCGAGTTAAAATATGCTAATAAATCATTAGTAGTACCAGTTTCAGAAGGAAATAGCCCTGGACTTTTAGTTTCAAAAAGACAGTCTTCACTTACTATTCTCATTGAAAGTGCAGAAGAAGAAAGATTTGACCATGTCAAGTACTGTTTGAATAAGTATTTCGAATTTGGAATGCTTGAATTTGCTACATTAGCTAACGTTTGACCATTGTTCTTCCAGTTAACTACATATTCTTTATTTCCATACCACTTACGAAAAGTGCCTCCTTTGACTATATGAATCCATTTATTGTCAATAGATGGCTCAACTTCAAACCATTGCCTTAGGAACAATTCATTATTTCCAGTCTTTAGTCCCTCTTTGCCTTCAGCATAGAATGAAACTGGCTTTAACTTCGAGAACATATTTGATAGATGCGAACTCACCCAATAAGCAATCGGACTCCCCGGTATCTTTTTGAACTCGTCGGCTGAGGCGCAGAATGGTTCAGATATTTTTACTCTTAATTCGGCGTCCTTGTCTGCCTCGCAGTTTCCGTCAACCAGCCGCAGATAAGCTCCTTTATATTCAAGGCGTTGAGATTTTTCGAGAACAAATGCCGTTGTTGAAACAACTTCCCCTCCTATGCTGTCAAAGGCCCGTGCTCCGAAATGGGCCATGGATAGGATAGTGTTGTTGTTTAGGATGCTTTCACGGAGATTTTTATAGGACGAAAGGAACATCCAGCTCTGCATGGTAATCATCGAGACCATGCCTTTCTGAAGCGCAAGGTCCCGGTTGCGTTCGATGAACATGGCAAAAAAGTCGGACTTGCTGTCCGGGTAGTTTTCCTGAGCAAAAACCTTCAGCTCATTGTTCATGCCTTTGCCGCCCATGTACGGGGGGTTGGCGATGACCACCTGGTATTTCGGGCTGAGGTAGTCGGCTTGATTCAGGGCTTGAAGGACTTTCTGGTGGGTTGTGTGCAGGAAGAGTTTGTCAAAGGCATTTTTGTTTTCCAGCAGGTGCAGGGTTTCCGATACGTTCTTTGCAGCCGGGCGGATTAAGGAGCCGAAGTTGTCGGCTTCCTCGAACTGGTGGAGGGTTGCCTGGAGGTCGGCGGAAAATTGGGTCCTGCCGAGGTTATCCATGTAGGCTTCGAGTTCGCTGGCTTCAAAGGAGATGTTTTCCAGCATGCAGATGTTGGGGTGGGCCTGTTTTTTGAAAAACTGGCGGTCTTTGCCCCTTGCTTTCATAGTCAGTGCAAAGCCGGCAAGTTCTCCCGCGCGCCTGTCGATCTCGATTCCGAAGAGGTTTTTGGTCAGGATCAGTTCCGGGATTTCGGATGGGAGGTAGCCTTCTTCTTCGTAGATGGCATAAAGGAGGTCAAAGGCGTAGACCAGCATGTGCCCGGAACCGCAGGCAGGGTCGCAGATCTTGAGCTCTTTGGGGGAGTTGATTTTCAGGAAATCGGGTTCGGGACGGGGCTGCTGGTCTGGTTGGTCAGGCTGGTCTTGCCGGTTTTGCTGGTCCGGTTTTATGTAATACTCCATCCGGTCGGCCAGGGTGGAATAGGGGCGGTTGAGCATCCAGAGGCGGCCGAGGGAGTTTTCCACAAGGTAGCGGACAATCCAGTGGGGGGTGAAAAGCTGGGTTACGGCAGGGATGTTTTCCTTGCTGATCTTGATGTTTTTCTTGAGGTCGGCAAAGACTCTGTCCTTCTTCGGGGCGATGTAGTCCTGGTAGATCCAGCGTATGATCTCTACTTCGTGCCAGTCCTTGTCCGGGATTATTGAGTTGAGATCGTTGAGGACCGAGCCGGTATGGAGGAGCTTGTCAGGGAAGAGGAGTTCGGTGTAGTCCTCGATTTTTTCGAAGAGGAAGGGCATGGTGTCGTGCAGGTAGTTGCAGAGTTTGAGGATGAGGCATTTGTAGAGTTCCTCATTTTTGTTTTCGGCTTTGAGGTCGAAGACCAGGTCCCTGTCGAGGTCCAGGAAGTCAAGTTTCAGGGCATTTGTGAGAAGGTCGGGTTCGGGTTTGTCCGGGTCGGCGGAGGTAAATACCCTGATCTGGTCCGGGAGGCAGCCGTTCATCTCCATGAACTTGAGGGCGACCAGCCGGTTGAACCAGGTGTAGGTCACTTCGTCCATGACCTGGGCGTAGCCTTTGTCCATGACCTGTTTTACGAGCCGGGAGCGCTGCTCTTTTATGCGGGAGTTGAAGATTTTGCCGTTGATGATAACGGAGTCGGCATGCTCTTCTACGGCGTAGACCTTTTTGGAGGAGATGCCATAGTGAGCGGCCCGGTTTTCAATTTCCGGGAGGAGTTTTTTGCGTATGGCGTTTGAAAATTCCATTATTGCTGTTTTGTCCATTTTTGTCCGGCTCCCTTTAGACCCTTATGTTCTTCTCCTCAAAGATTTTCATCAGTTTTGCCCTGAGCTTTTCTATGTATTCGTCGACGTCTGCACCGTTTTCGAGCAGCTTTTCGGACTTGAAAAATGAGATGTTCGAGATGAATTCGGTCTCCCTCTTGAGGCTGAGTGTAAGCTCGGCCGGGGGCCTTGTCAGGGCTGCTGCTTTTCCCGGGTTTCCGGAATTTGTGGGAGCTTTGGCAGGCATTTCCGTGCCCTGGCTGCCGGGTCCAAAGGTGTTTTCAGGTCCTGCCCCGGCTCCTGCTTCGACTCCTGCTCCCTGTCCAATTCCAAATCCGGGTTCTGTTCCCGGTCCTGTTCCATATCCGGTTTCGGCTCCCGTTCCGGCTTCAGTTCCATTTCCGGCTGTTCCATATTCCGCTTTTGCCTGCATTTCCCTGAGGATGCGGCTCCGCTCATCGATCTGCCGGTAGGCGCCTTCACGCATGTACGTAATCCTTGAAAGCTGGGTTTCGACAAGGGCGCAGTCCTCGGCTTTTTCCGTGAAGCTTTCTACATCTTTGAGAGGTCCGAGCGTGGATTCCACGAATTCCGGCGTGAATTCTTCTCCCGAAAGGTCCCGCTTGAGCTCTTCAAGTACGCCTGTAAGGCACTGCATAACTTTTTGTTTCTGGGCCGAGAGGGACTCCTTAATTGAGGCTTCCACTTCCCTTCCCAGGGGGGTTAGTTCCTTTATGCGGGTGTAGGGTTTTTCCAGGCTCAAAATGGTGTTGATCTCTCCAAGGCTGGCTTTTGCCTCTTCGTCCAGGAACTGGACGTTTCTGTAAAAAGTCGGGTACTGCTTTGCAGCCTGCCTGAAGATCTTCACCTGGGCACCGGCAAAAAAAGCCCTCACAGGCTCTGCATCCGTATGGAGGGTCTCGAACTCGTTTTTGCTGGCTGCAACTGCCCTGAAAAAGGAGGGGGGGTCGGAGGGGTCCAGCAGGCCCTTTATGAACTGGATATAGGCTTCGATTTCCATTTTTCCGGGGTAGCGCTTTTCTTCATCGTATTTGCCTGCGATTTCCCGGAGTCCGGAGAGTTCTCCCGAAAAGGTTTCTCTTGCGGTATTGTAGAGTTCCACTTCCTTTTCCGGAATGTTTACTCTTTCAAATTTTTCCCTTAAAAGCAGCCTGACAGCCTTCAGGTCCTCTTCCCCGGTCTTTTCCCGAATTTCGATGACCAGTTTGTCGGCTTCGTCTTTTCTCGTCAGGTGTTTTGCCGCGGCTTCGGGGTCGTTGACAATGTATTGGGTCTGGGAGCGAAGTTTAATTTCTTCCCTCATGTAGAGGACGGCAACAAGCCCGGAAATTGTCATCTCTTTCCAGCCGTAGGGCTTCTTCATGAAGTGTTCCTTTACATCTTTGAGGATGACTCTCCCGCTTCTCTCATGCCTGATCTTAATGTACTCAAGCAGGTCGTTCAGGGCGAACTTATTGGTCTCGCTGTCCTTAATCCCGTACTTTTCAAGGTCGTCCGAACGCAGGACTCCCAGGACGTCGCTTTCGCTTTCATAGTCCCTTGTTATGTAGTCGGCTTTGCTGTAAACGTTTGTAACCAGGAGCTCAAGCCCTTCTTTTATGCGTTCTTTCGGGTTTGACTTTCCGATTTCTACTTCCTTGTTGTCAACGAAGACCTTTGCGTTCGAGATCCCCGTTTCGATCAGTTCCACGGCTTTCTTTCTTGCATTTACGGCATCCTGCTGTTTTGCAGCGAGGATGTTCTTGATCTCCTGGTTGTTCCTGTTCGTGTTGTTCTGCTTGAGGTATTTCTCTATTTTCAGGTAGGACTGGATCTTCTCAATGAAATCGTTTTCCGGGAACACAAAAAGCAGGGTGTCCTCAGAATCGATATTGCTCAGGCTGTACCCGTCCAGGGACTGCTGGCTGCCTTTCCTGAAATACTCTTCCGAAAGCGGGGTCAGGAACTTTACGGTAAGGTCGGTATTCGGGGAGGTTTTATTCCTGTCGTCCAGGGCTTTGTTGAACTTGTAAACCTTATGGGCCTGCGGGCAGATTCCTTCCTTAGTATTATACAGGGTTTCATAGACCTCGTCAAGGATCTGGTGGTTTTCGACTTCCATCCTTTTGATTTCTTTATTGATTTCCTGTTCTTCATTTGTCAGGAAATAATACCTGTCTTCGGACTTGCTAATCAGGGTCTGTTCTTCGAGTTTCCTGAGGGATTCGGCAACCCTCTGCCTCAATTTGATCTTGTCCTCATCAACCGAAGAAATGGAAAGCACCGTCAGGTTGTCCAGGTTTGGCTCAACTTCCTGAATGTTCCTGATCATGAACAGGATTTCCAGAAGCTCACAGTCCTTCTCATCCAGGAAATCATTATCCATTGCCTGAGTAATGGTTTTCGCTATGATAGGGTCCAGGAACCCTTCAATAGTTTTATAAAAAACATGGAAGGGGATTAGCAGTCCTATATTTTCCTCACAACGGTTTACGGTCGATTCCTTAAATGCACTGAGCATGGACCGCTCTCCCTGTGCCAAGTGCTTGCCCGTGAACCCGGTTTTTCTTATCCTTTCAAAAACTTTCTGCACAAGGTTGAACTGGTAAGGGACGAAGGGATAAACACTGACAAAGTCCTCTTCTCCTTTGTAGACTTTCATCTCGGTTTTATTCGAAAACGAGAGCAGGTTTCGAAGGATTGTCTGTTTTTCAGCATAGTAAGAAGCAAGCACGTCCCCATACTCTTCTTTTTTGCTGAGGATCCTCTTCTTGATAACCTCATCCACGTTGGCGCTTGAAAGGTTCAGGCGAGTGTTAAAACGCCCCTGGATCTTGGAATAGTCATACCCCTTCACATGTTCCTTGGTAACAGTATCAATATCGGCCTGGGAGGTCACAACAACCCAGGCTTTTCCCTGCAGTTTTGTCCCCAGTTCTTCGACTATAGTCTGGAGATTGAGCATCAACTCACTGTTTTCTCCTATGTACTGCCCAATTTCGTCCACCAGGAAAATTACCTGATGTTCTTCCCCCTTTGATTTGCAGTATTTTTCAAGCTTTTTCGCAAATTTCTCCACACTCAGGGTGTAGTTTGCACCGTCATTTTCAATCAATCGAACAGCAGCATCTCTACTCATGTAGCCGCAGCTTTCAAGGGCTTCGATTACAGGGTCCTGTTCAAAGATGTAGGTATCTCTTCTGTCTTTCCAGCTTTCTCCTTTTATGCGCTCAAATTCGGATTTGAAAGCTTCATAAAGTCCTTTTTCTTCAAGGTCCTCCTCAAGCTCCGCAATCCAGAAGACGTCCCCCAAATACCCCCTCATCTCATTGAAAGCTCTCATAAAGATGTTTACTATCTGTTCATCTCCCTTGTTTACGGTGTTGGCCTTGGAATCTATGTTGAACAGAATTACATCTTTACTTCCTGTAGTCACAGCTTTTTCAATGTTCCCGAATGCTGCAGGATCATCTATTTTTGTCCTGAAAAAAATCGAGTGCTGTTTTTCCCTGAACAGTTCTGTTTTCCAGCAAATAAGAAAGGATTTTGAGAAAGTGAGACTTTCCCGAGCCGAAGAACCCGGATACCCACACGCCGGTCTTATCAGTAGGTTCTTCTATAGCTGCGGTATAGTTTCTAAAAAAATCATCAAAGCGTTTCCGAACTTCTTTTGTTACAACATATTCATCAAGTTCTGTATAGACGCTCTTTTCGTCTCCCTGATCAACCTTTATAACCCCATTGACATCTCTTCGGATGTCTTTCTCGAATAAATCTTCGATTTTTATTTCTGCTGTCATGATAAGCACTCTGGACAAATATTGACAAGGACTGACTGCAAAATAATTTATTCTGTAATATGGAAATCCTCAATTTCTTTAACCCTAGTCTCAAACCTGGAGAAAAACTCGAATTAACTCGCATCAGGCATCAATGGAAAAGCCCTGTAGTAGTTCTTGTTTTTAAATTCCCCGAATAAACTGAGGTCAAGTCCACTGAATTTTCCAGGATAGAAGGTGATCAGGGGTTTTTTTGCGGTTACTGAATGAAGGTTGTTGAGAACGGAATGCGCTCTGATCATCGGCCAGGCATTGCCTATTCTCGTGAGGAAAACGATATCAAAGTCTTCATGTAACCTGTTGAGAATCTCTTTTTTTATAACTTCAGGCTTCAGAATTATTTTCACTTTTTCGAGTAAAGCGTCTGAACCTTTTTTCTTTTCAAAAAGAATTAATTGTTCCTCAGTAATTTTTTGGGACAAAATCTCAAGACAGAGCTTGTAAAGATCAATCTCAATTATTTTTATTGAATATTTACTTTCAAACACCGGGATCAATTTTTTGACAGTATCCCTTACAAGGAGCTCTTTTTCAGGTTCGTAATCAAAGATCCAGAATGGGATCTCGTTTCCCAGCCCCTTGCATTCCAGAAAATCTTTCGTTTTGATCTTTTCTTTAAATGATTCAAGGCGTTCTTCAAGTATCATATATTCCATCCAACCCTTTATGGCTGAATATTTAAAAAAAGACATAATAAACCTTTCTAATTAATTGCGTCTTTAAAAGAGTTTTAGCTTTTTTATTAAATTAACCTATTATATTACCCCCTAATTCTCAATTAATATATCAGAGAGCTTCTATTCAAATGCAATTATTCTACAAATATTCCCCTTAATTACCTATAATAGAGATAATTTTACCTAAAAATAAAAATACTATATTAAAATATCACTCATCTGAATTTCAGTTCTGAATATTCTCTTCTGGCGGTATACCCTTTAATAAAAAAGAGAACTGTACAAATATAAAAATTAAAAGAATGTGATTCAACTAAGAGGGTTTAAAAATTGAAAACTTACACTAGGCTTTCAAATTTCCATCCAAGTTTCTTAAATATCAGTCTTTTCCTCCCACTCACACCTCGCCCTTATCCCGTCAACCTGCAAACCCCCTCCTTAAGTTCCACCTCGAACTCCTCAACTTCCCCCTTCGCCCGGCAGAAATCCACAAGCTCAATCATATGCCCGAACCCTTTGCTTGCCCCGGCATTCTAGGATGTCCAGAGGAGGCTCCAATAACGGGCGCGAGAGGAAAACCACGCATTTTGCTTTTGCCCTTGTTATCGGCACATTCAGCCTGTCCAGACTGCAAATGAACTCGGCTTTTCTATGATCCCAACTCGAGCGCCAGCAACCGAGTTTTCCTCGAATATTTCGTTCAAGTTCACTAAAGAATCCCATGACAGACAAAATATTAAAAAGAATACTTGAAAATGACAACGTGCTGTTGCACTTGCAGTGCAACTCCCTGAAAATATTCGATGTTCTGTGATGCCGAAGCGGAACTCGGCAAATAAAAAAGGAGATTTGAAACCCAGCGGTCGTGTAAAACAGAGTTGATAACTTTTTTTGCCTCTTAACTTTGGATAGATTACTATTCAGTTGTGGCAATCATCTTCCATTCATCCAGGATTTCTACAGAGCCAAAAAAGGAACGACATTCAGAATTTATACTCAGAAACTGGCAGGAATCGTTATAATATCCAGAGAATAATATATAATCTAATTTTAATAAAATGGGATTTTAAAAAAAACATCTGATTTTTCAGGGGGGAGATCAATGAGAAAAGAACTGGTTATTTTCCTGGTCGTGTTCAGTGTATTCCTGGCAATAGGCTGTGCTGGTGAAAATGGAGAAGAAGCCGAAACTCCAGAAGAAACACCAGCTGAAATGCCAGCTGAGACACCAAATGAAACACCAGCTGAAACAACAACCGAAATACCTACCGAGACACCAGCTGAAACACCTACCGAAACACCAACCGAGACGCCAACTGAAATACCAAATGAAACAACAACCGAAATACCAAATGAAACAATAACTGAAACACCAGCCAAAACACAGGAAGAAAGCAAAACTGTTGAAGTTATCATAGATGACAATGCCTTTGATCCGGATTCAATTAACATCTCTTCCGGTGATACAGTGATATGGACAAATAAGGATTCAACCACTCACAGGGTCCATAGTTCCATATTCTCATCCAAAAACCTTAACAAAGGAGACATATTCGAGTTTACGTTTACAGAGCCAGGAACCTATGATTACCGGTGCAAGATTCATCCTGATGAGCAGGGTGTCGTTATAGTGGAGTAAGAAAACTAAAAAAGCATAAAGGCGAATTGGATTTTACAACACCCAGTTCGCCCTGAACTTTCTATTTTTGAGAAGATTCGAATCAACTTTACGGATAATATTTTCCTTTGAATTAGAATACATACTGGAGCCTGCCTTGGTTTTTAACTTTATTTTCAGCTCTGTAGAATTCCTGTCATATTACATTAAAAACGGATCGTATTCTTGCGGGCTTTTCATTCCTTCCTGATCGCTTTTTTAATTCATGCAAAAAAAGGCAGGCCTCGCTCACGCTCGGAAAAGAACCACGGGAATACGGCATTAAACGCTGCCCTAATTTTAAGCCCCTACAGGCAAGGCCAGCCTTCTCCCACATCCTGAAAAAGTATATATGTAATACTATTATTATTGTTAATACTTATTTATCATTTTGTAACACCGTGAACTCCGGGATGGAGGCCGGCTGAGGTTGTAACATGGAATCAGATGCCATTGACTGGAACGAAATCTGGAAAGATACGCTGGAAAAACAGTTAAGATCAAACAGGAATGTGGATTGTTCGACCATCTGGTACAGTAAGGAAAACGCCAGGCGCTTCTGGAGGATGTTCCAGGATGATAAGGCAAGGGCAATGACAGAGAAGAGAATAGAAGGCATGAAACTCTCCCCTGACTCCAGGGTCCTCGATATAGGAGCCGGCCCAGGGACCCTTGCAATTCCAATTTCAAAGCGGGTCGCCCATGTAACCGCCGTAGAGCCTTCGGAAGGCATGGTGAGTGTCATGCGGGACAACATCGATGAGTATGGAATCGAGAACGTCGAATGTGTGCACAAAGACTGGGAAGCCGTTGATGTCGAATCAGACCTTTCCGCTCCTTATGATGTGGTTTTTGCCTCGTATTCCCTGGGTATGAAAGACATAAGCGCCTCGGTCCAAAAGATGCTGGACGCTTCCTCAAAGTACGTTTACCTTTACTGGTTTGCAGGAGAAACCTCCTGGGACATGCATTCCCGGAAGCTCTGGCCACTTCTTCACGGAAGGGAATACCAGCCAGCCCCAAAGTGCGACGTTCTCTACAACGTGCTCTATGACATGGGAATCTACCCGAATGTAAGCGTTTTTCCCTTCGAGCACGTCCACAGGTATGCAACCCTTGAAGAAGCTGTAGAGGATTTCAAGTCCTACTACAATGCAAGCTCCGATACCCAGGAAGCCATCCTCAGGGACTACTTTGAAGGCGTGCTTGAAGCAGATGACGGAGCCCTTGTTCAGAGAGGGTGGTCCACAAGGGTAAAGATGTGGTGGGAAAAACCAAACTGAGCAGATAGGGATCGCATAGGGCCGCTTTGTTGTCGAGGCAGATCGAAGGCCGGCCGCACAACTTTCGAGAGATTTAACCAGAATACCCAGGTAGTGTTTTTTTGATTTATTCCTTAGCACATGAGGCCCTCACCAGTTCCAGGTTCCCGGCAGCAGCCCCGGTCGCACCAGCGACCGGCTTTTCCCTGAATGAAATGGAAAAGAAGAAAGATACAAAAGACAAAGCAGCCATTACCTGAAGAGAATAGTGCAGAAATTTTGAAGTTATTTTCACAGTCTCTTCTTTACAAATGATTGAGGTTACTCCACCTGAGTGCACACAGCCGCCCCACCACCGCCAAAAAATAAAAAATAAGACTTGAAAAACAGTGTTCTTGTAGCGTAAAATTAGTCTATTTTTTCGGCTTTTCACTTTTTACGTTGCTCTTCATTCATGGCAGTTGTACCGGGAAAGCCTCGCTGACGCTCGGAAAAGACACACGGAAATAAGATATTAACGCTGCGCCGGTTTTAATCTCCCTGGTAAAACAAAAGTACAACGGGTTTTGCCGGGAAAAACTATTAATTATACCTAAGACTAACAAATTTATTAGTAACAAATTTATTAGTAACAAATTTATTAGTAACAAATTTATTAGTGGTCACCATGGCATTCACCTTGAAGCCGGCAAAGGGAGAAGAATTCGTAAACCGGGACGAATTGCTAACGGAAATGCTGTCCGGGCTGACAGACCCCGATTCCACGGAAGGGTATGCGCTTTACGGGAAGAGGAGGATCGGGAAGACTTCGATTTTGAAGGAGGTCCAGAGAAGGCTTGAACCTGAAAAGGGGTGTATTGCTGTTTATTTTTCGGTCTGGGACCTGATTGATAATTCCGTGGAAGAATTTTGCAGGAACCTGAGCCTGGAAATCATTGATGCGTACAGGCCCGGGCTCGGGATGAAATATCGGGCACGGGAGCTTTTGCAGATGCCCCTCTCCCTGCTGGGGAAAGTCCTTGGGGAGACGGAACTGAGGGTCATCTACAGCGAGTTTGAGTTCCTGATTTCCCGGAAGAAAGCCACAGAAGCCGGCGTTTTGCTTGAACATTGTTTGGGGCTTGCGGAAAAACTTGCAAAAAGCACCGGGACAAAATGTGTACTCCTGATTGATGAGTTTCCTTCCGTCATCGACCTTAAGGTCGAAAACCAGAAAATCGGGGAAGGGATTCTGAAAAAAATAAGGACGATATTCGAGGACTGGGAAAAGACCACGCTCTGCATTTCCGGTTCGGTGCGGAGCACCATGGAACTGACGGTCCTCTCGGCAAGTTCGCCTTTTTACAGGCAGCTCGTGGTAAAAGAAGTAAACCCGCTCAAACTCGAACACGTCCGGGCTCTGCTCAGGCAAAACCTCAAAATCCCGGAAGAAAGCGTGGAAGAAATCTACAGCTTTTCGGCAGGAATTCCTTTTTACGTCAACTTCATAGGGAAAATGCTGGAAAGAAAAGGAGAAAGGGATCCTGAATCCGTCCGGGCGATTGAACAGGAATTCCTGAGCGAAGAGGGCAACCTCCTTTTCCGGGAAGAATTCAACTCCCTCAGCCCCAAAGAAAAAGCAATAGTAATAGAAATCTCCCGGGACAGGCACAGCCCCGGAGAAATTGCCGCCTCTATAGGGGATAAGGTCTCAAACATCAATACCTTCCTCAACTACCTGATAAACAAAGGCCACATTTCCAGAAAAAAAAAGGGATTCTATGCCCTTGAAGACCCCGTTTTTGAAAGGTGGACAAGGGAAACCCAGGTCAATGAGTAATGTTCTTTCGACGGAGCGCGCCCAGGTGCCAGAACTAACAAATTTATTACTAACAAATTTATTAGTTAACAGCTTAACATAAAAAAATATTTCATAGTAAAAAATCGCTTGCTTCAGTCGGCTTTTCACTTTTTTACGCTGCTCATCATTCATGGCAGTATTTTTGGGCAGGCCTCGCTGACGCTCGGAACAAAAACCACGGGAATACGGCATTAACGCTGCCCCGGTTTTAAGCCCTCCTGAGCAAAACGAAAAGAATGAAGGGGTGCCAGCTGGCATCCCGGTTTTAAAAAGGGAAAAGGAGCCTTGTTTTTAACCCCGGCTTTTAGAACATCCCCAATCTGACCTTTATGAAATCATAAATCAGGCCTGCGATATCCGCTTCACAGCATTTTTCTATGCCTTCGAAGCCAGGGGATGAGTTCGCTTCACAGACCTTGAAGTGACCGCCGTCGAAGAGGAGGTCGATGCCGGCGATATCCAGGCCGAAGATCTGGGCGGTATCGGTGGCGAGCCATTCGATTTCGGGAGTCATTTCAAATTTGCGGACTTCGCCGCCTCTGGAGAAGTTGGCTTTGAAGCTTTCGTCAGTTGAAACACGTTCCATGCAGGCGACTGCCCGGCCGCCGATTATTAAGACACGGAGGTCCTTGCCCCGGCTGTCTTCGATGAATTCCTGAAGGATGATGTTGGCGTTAGGGCTGGTTGCATGGATCAGTTCCATGAGGTCCCGGAAGTTGGAGGGGGTTTCCGAGAGGAAGACGCCGCTACCCTGGGAACCGGAGAGGGTTTTCACTATAAGGGGGAAACCGAAATGCTGCTCGACCAGGTTCACGTCGACCGGGTATTTGGCGAGCATGGTTTTAGGGAAGGGGACATTTCGTTCCGCCAGGATCTGCTGGGAGAAGAGCTTGTCTTTCACGGTCTCGATGCTCTGGGAAGAGTTGAAGACGTGGACGCCCAGGCGCTCCAGGTGGCGGATGACTGCCAGGGCGAAATAGGTAGTACCTGCGCCCATGCGGGGGATGAGGAAGTCAGGCAGGGGGACGACCTCCCCATCAAGCAGGATACTTTTCCTGTCGTCCCGGGTCACAATCAAATCGAACTGCTCGGGCTTGACAACCCGGATCTCGATGTTTCGCTCCTTCGCAGCTTCGATAAAGCGGTGCATTTCATATGCTTCGGGCCTTAAACCGGCAGCCGAGTCCTTATAAAGAATCCATCCTTTCATTTACACTTGCCCTTTATTTTCTGTATGTTGTAGCTCTGCGTACCGTAGCCAGTACGTTTTTTCTGCTACGCTCTCGTGCCGCTAGCTTTGATTAAAAATTAAGCCAGAAGTAGAATTTTTACAGAAAAGCACCTTCCGATATATAGAATTATGCTTCTGAACTTTGTCCCCGGTCCCATTTCTATGAACGGCTTTCACCCCACAGCTTTCGTCGCGAAGCTTTCTTCACGCAGGGCTTTCCGGCCCGACCGTTAGGGAGGACAGAGCAGCTCCCCGAAGCTGAGGCAGGTTTCGAATCAAAGCGAGAGAAAAGTAGTTTCCCGGCAGATCTAAAGTTGAAGCCGAAGAAAAGGAAGCAAGAAAAAGGAA
>DUKH01000135.1:20518-25818 GCA_013329415.1 Methanosarcinaceae archaeon
AAGAAAAAGGAAGCAAGAAAAAACGTAAGACTAGAAACTGTAACGTAATAAAATTAAGAAGTGAAGTCAGGAAGGAAAATGAGGAGTGAGGGAAAAAGTAAGGCATTCCCAGCCTTACTGCATATTTCCGCCTTACTGCAGATCCTCAACTTACTGTACATTCTCGCCAATTCCGGCATACCTGGGATCCAGTTCAACGGCTTTCCGGAAAGCTGCATCGGCTTCGTCTTCCCTGCCGAGGAAACTGAGACAGACGGCTTTCCCGAACCAGGCATCGGCGATCATCTGGTTGATTTTTAGAGCATTGTCATAGATTTCTACGGCTTCTTCAAAGCGTTTGAGCTGGGCAAGCACGAAACCCAGGCTTGAATAGGCATCGAAATATTCAGGGTTGAGCTCAAGGGCTTTTTTGAACGCTTCCGCAGCTTATTCGTATTTCTGCATCTGGCTCAGGGTGAAACCTTTATTGTACCAGACATCAGCGTTTGAAGGGTTGATTTCAATGGATTTCCCAAAAGCTCCTACTGCCTTTTCATACTCTTCAAGGTTTTCCAGGTCTATTCCGAGGTTGTTCCAGGCATCATCGTTCTCAGGATCGAGCTCCAGCGCCTTTAAGTATGCCCTCATGGCCTGCTTGTAGCTTCCTATACTGTCCAGGTCCACACCCTTGTAGTACCAGGCTTCGGAAAAACCGGGATCGATTTCGATTGCCCTGTCATAGGCAATAACGGCTTCGTCATACCTTCCCATCTGTGCGAGGGCAATTCCCTTCCCTACCCAGGCTTCCTTATAATTCGGGTCTTCCTCAAGGACCTTTTCAAAAGCTTCAACTGCCTTTTCATAGTCCTCTAACTGGTTCAGGTTCAGGGCCTTTCCGTACCAGGCGTTGGGATAGTCAGGCCTGAGTTCGAGAGCTTTTTCGTAGGCTTTGACTGCCTCATCGTATTTTTCGACCTGGAAAAGAGAAAAAGCCATGTTGTTCCACAGGTCCGGGTCTTCCGGGGAAATCCCGACAGCTTTTTCATAAAGCTCCAGGGCCTTATCGTACTCTCCAAGACTTTCAAGGACCGCAGCCTTGTTGTTAAAGAGGTAGATGTTCTCGGGGTCTTTATCGATAGCCTTATCAAAAGCGACGATCGCCTCCCTGTGCTTGCCAAGCCTCATGAGATCCAGCCCGCACTCGTTCAGTTCGGCCGCAAGTAATTCATCGCTTACCTCTTCCTGAGCCACATCAGCCGAATCGTCCAGAACATAAGTCCCTTCCTCAAGGGTATCTTCTGCAGCAGCTTCTTCGTTTCCTTCTTCAAAGCTCACTTTAGCCGTTTCTTCAAAATTCATATCCAAATTTCCTACAATGTTTTAACAATAAAAGGTGTAAACAATAAATCCAGGGCTGCAGGCATTTCCAGGGTACCCGGGTTCGTTATCTACTTAAATATATTGTTCGTATCTGTCATTTGTCTATTGACCTATACATCTGTACCTTATGGCTTTTATAGCCTCGCCCTGCCGGGAAGCCGGAGCAAGGAAACCCGAAAAACGAAAAAGCAAGCGGAAAAAGTATGAGCAAAAACCAGACCAGTTTTTTGAAGGCAGTCCTCTTTGACATGGACAATACCCTCTTCGACTTCGTAGCAGCAAAACTCATAGCCTGCCGGGAAATCCTTGCCTACCTTGAAAAAGGAAGCGAAAGCAAGGGAGAAGAAGCAAAAGCCGGAGCAGAGGAAGAACTTTTCAGGTACTTTCTGAGAGGGGTCCATGGTTTTGAAGATTACGAAAATATCAGGGACTACCTGCAGGAAAGGAGCCTCTTCACACCCCCTGCCTACAGCAAGTGCTGTGAAATCTACGAGAAGGAAAAACTGGAAAACCTCGAACTCTATCCCGGCGTAAGGGCTACCTTTGACGAACTGGAAAAACTTGACCTGAAACTCGCAGTCATAACGGATGCCGACAGCTCCCATGCCCGGGCAAGGCTCGGAAAAGTCGGGCTCCTTGACTCCTTTGAGCTAATGGTGGCCGCCGACATGACAGGCAGAAAAAAACCTGACCCCGAACCTTTCCTTTTCGCCCTCCGGAACCTGGATGTAAAACCCGGGGAAACCCTGGTCGTCGGGGACAACCTCCTGAGAGACATTGCGCCTGCCCGCAAACTCGGCCTGCATACGGCATACGCCGCCTATGGAGACTGGAAGGACTGGAGAAAACCCGGAAAAACCACTCAACCCTTCGATTTCCGGCTCAATACTTTCCCGGACCTGCTTCAATGCATCTGCTCCCTGAAAGAACAAAACTGAACAAAAGCCCATATATAAATAAGAAAAGATGTTGCCGCTGAAAAAGAAAAGATATTAGCACTGAAAAAGAAAAGATGTTACCGCTGAAAAAGAAAAGATATTAGCACTGAAAAAGAAAAAATATTGCCGCTGAATCTGAAAAATTCCGGGAAGATAGATTCCGGGAGAAATCCTCAGATAACAGCTTTTGCATGCTCTGGCTCAAAGCTATTTCGGAAACAGTGCCAAAACAGCTTTTTAGAGAAGGTCCGAGTATACCGGATTTACGTCTACTGCTTTTTCGTAGGCTTCCATAGCCTTCTGATGCTTCTTGACCCTGTCGTATACTATACCTTTGCCAATCCAGGCTTTGGTAAAGTTAGGGTTGATATCAATGGCTTTTTCGAAGGCTTCAAGGGCCTCTTTGTATTTCTCCAGGTCCCTCAGGGCGATGCCCTTGTTATACCAGAACCTGGCGTTCTCGGGATTTGCTTTGATCTTCTTCTCAAAGATCTCCACGGCTCTTTCAATGTACAGCTTTGATTCGTCATTGTTTCCTAGCCAGCGGAGGGCAACCCCTTTGTTGTATAGGGCCTTTCCATTCCCGGGGTTCAATTCGATTGCCCGGTTAAAAGCTTCCAGGGCTTCCTCGTAACTTCTGACCTTGCAGAGGCTCATTCCCTTCTTGCACCATTCGCTTGCGCTCATGGCGCTCAGGTCATAGCTCTTCTCATAGAGCTTGATCGCTTTTTCCAGGTCATCCATGGCCTCTTCGTATAACCTCATTTCCCGAAAGGCGACCCCGCGCATGTGCCAGACTTCAGGGTCATCGGGAGCTATTTCCACAGCCTTGTTATACGCATCAAGCGCCTCTTCATACTGCATCAAGTCGTAGAGCAATTCAGCTTTGCAGTACCAGGTTTTAGCATCCACGGGATTGATTTCAAGGGCTTTGTTCATGGCCTCGAGAGCCAAATCATGCTTCATCATACATTTCAGAACCATTCCCTTGCTGAACCAGATTTTTGCATTATCAGGGCTAATTTCAAGAGCTTTGTTGTAAGCATCCAGGGCTTCTTCAAACCTTTTAAGTTCCTGGAATGCAACGCCTTTATTGTACCAGTCATTGGACGTCATAATCTTTTTCCAGATATTTTTTAGGGTATTTCCACCGTTTTAACCACTATCCCTGAACAACAATATTATATGCATTCAGAGCATTAAAGCCATTTTGTATTTGAAGTCCTTATCCAAAATAAGGACCTATTTACAGTTACGCATGATAATTTACGCTCTATTCTGTTTTAAACATTTTGAAATTTTCGTATACAGTAATTATTTAAAAATAGAGTTTTGAAAACTGAGGCTATATTTTTAAAAAAAAGATAATTTTGGAGCAAGTTCAAAAAAAATTCCCGCCTTATTCTCCTTCTATTTTCAGCAGCGGATTTTTACACGAATATAAACATTTCCCTTAAAAAGAAGTGTCTCCGGCTCTTATGTCACCCCCCTGGAAAAACAGGTGTAATTCCAGTTTCAAACAAGCTATCCCCCGTTTACTTTTCCTGCAAACTTTTCAAGACCGTTAAACCGGCTTACTTTTCCCGGAAACTTATCTCAGCCGTTTTTCCAGAATCCGGGAGTCAGGAAATAAATGGAACAGGCAAAATCTGCTTTTATTCCCATCCGAAACCGGCTCTCAGTACCTTCTTTTCAGGCCCAGTTCCGCCGCAGGATCATCCTTATCCGGGTTTTCAGTTCCAGGGGATTAACAGGTTTCAGAATGAAGTCCTCAGCTCCGGTTTCAAAACCCTCGATTCTGGCTTCCACCTCGTCCCTTGAGCTGAGCATCATCACCGGCACATGCCTGCACAGGGGGTCGCCCTTTAACTGCCTGCAGACTTCAAACCCGTCAATTCCCGGAAGCATCAGGTCAAGCAGGACAATGTCCGGCCTCTGGGATTTAACCGCCTCAAGAGCGGAAAAACCGTCCGAAGCTCCGGCCAGACTGTAATTCTCAGCCTCAAGCACCTTTTTAAGGGCTGTCAGGGCTTCGGGATCATCATCAGCTATCAGGATCTTCTCACGCGTATCCTGAAAGCTTGTAATCCGGGCTTTTATCAGTTCCTCGGAAACCGAAAGGTTGTCTGCAATTGCGCTGTCACTGATTTCAGGCTGCTCTTCAATTAATTTCAGAATTTCCAAATCGAGATTTCTCTCAGTCATACCCACCACACTCCTTTCTTTATACATTTTATTAGGTATTAAACATTTCTCAAATATTTAAACTAACAGCAAAAAACCGGGGATTTTCGGGGAAACAGAATAGAATTTCCCAAATATTTAGAGGATTTCATATCAATCGCCAGACTTAATCAATAAGGAGATATCTTTATAATCATAAAGGACGACTTAATATCGGAAAGGAAAATTAAATTCCAATAACAGCCACCTCTGAGATGATATTAATGGACACACTAGAAAAAATATTTGGAAAAACTGCACAGATGACAGTACTTAAAAACCTGATCGGACACCAGAATGAATCAACCTACCTTTCCGGGATTGCAGAAGAGACCGGCCTGTCTCACTCAAGCGTTTCAAGGGTTATAACCCCCCTGATCGAAACAGGCATCGTAATCGAAAAACCCCTCGGGAAGCAGATCCGGACCTTCCAGTTGGACATGGAAAACGAGGCAACTCAGCTAATCATTGATTTCTACAATAAGATCAACACGATGGTAGAGTAAGCCCCGGGCAATCCGGAAAGCAAAGATAAAGTATAGACATAAAATAAGACCGAAAAAGAGTTCCTTTCTCTCTTTTTCATTTTAATTTATTTTTTCCAGACTCTGACCCCGTAAGTTCCGGAGTTACCTGGCAGGGCTTGCAGGACTGGGCATGATCAGGAGTGCCCGAAAAAAACAAAAAGCCTGATTGAATACAAACCGCAAGCAAAAGCCTGTACGTAACCATAGACGACCCGAAAAACCGTAACATATGACTTTTAGTGTAACATACGAC
>DUKH01000135.1:26169-27323 GCA_013329415.1 Methanosarcinaceae archaeon
AGTGTAACATACGACTTTTAGTAGCTCAATTACGAAACTCCCGGGAAATGAGGCCAAAATTCCGGGTTTGTGAGCGAATGCGCCGGAAAATAGGAGTTCCTGAATACATATAGCACCCGGAAAGCACAAAATAAAACGTGCCAGGGGCAGAGCTTAAAAAGATTACTTTTCAAGCCCCTGAATATATTCATTTACAGCAGTAGCAGCCACCGCCCCGTCGCTTACGGCAGTCACGAGCTGCCAGATAGGAGTGTCCCGGCAGTCCCCTATAGCGTAGACCCCTTTCTCCGAAGTTTCCATCCAGCGGCCTGTTTTGATGAAACCATTTGAATCCTTATCTACAGCCACGATTTCGGTGTTCGGGTGGATACCGATGTAGATGAAAACGCCGTTAGTGGGAACTTCCCTGGTCTCCCCGGTCTTCACGTTTTCCAGGATGACCTTTTCCACTTTCCGGATCTCGTTTCCGGTTCCTACGATTTCCCGGACCGTGGAGTCCCAGATAAACTCAATGTTTGCCGCCGCAAAGGCCCGGTCCTGGAGGACTTTTACAGCCTTCAGTGCGTCCCGGCGGTGGACGACATAAACTTTTTCCGCAAGCTTTGAGAGGATCAGGGCATCCGTAAGGGCGGAATCCCCTCCTCCGACCACAACCACGGTTTTGTTCCTGAAAAAGGGGCCGTCACAGGTGGCACAGTAGGAAACTCCTTTGGCAATCAGTTCCTCTTCCCCGGGAATGCCCAGGTGTTTCGGGTTGGCCCCGGTGGCAATGATCACGGCTTTTGCCTCAAGGTCCCCGCTGTCTGTCGAGACAAGCTTTTTCCCTCCTTCGGAACGAACCGCCAGGACATCCGCGATTTTAGTCTCCACACCGGCTGCAAGAGCATGTTCTTTGTACTTCTCCATCAATTCAAAGCCCGTGATAGAAGGAAAACCGGGATAATTTTCCACGACATCAGTAAGGGCAATCTGCCCGCTGATTTCACTTCTTTCCAGGACGAGCGTCTCCAGCCCGAAACGCACGCCATAAATTCCTGCAGTAAGCCCTGCAGGCCCTCCTCCGACAATAATCAGATCGTACATGTTTACCCCATAAAAAAACGCACATGAAATAAATGAAAGCTTAGCCGATAAATTCAGCAGACAAATTCAGC
>DUKH01000135.1:27670-29048 GCA_013329415.1 Methanosarcinaceae archaeon
GCAGACAAATTCAGCAGACAAAATGTCAGGGCGATTAAATTGTTGAAATCCGGGATAATGAAATGCCAGCCGACAAATTTCAAAGTGATTAAAGCAGCTGATGAAATCTTGAAGCGATACAGGATATTCAGGTGATGCGGGCGATAGCCTCGGCTTTTTTAGGAAGTCCGGCAAAAGCGAGTTCCCCGTCGATAATGGTTGCGGGGATCCCAACTATACCGAATTTCTCCACCAGTTCTTCCCCCTCGGGCGTTTCCACGTCGATTTCCTCGTACTCAAAAGCGTATTCTGATTTCAGATCGTTCCAGAGCCTGCGTGCGGACGGGCAGACCGTACACCAGCTGGCGTGGATAAGCGTGACTTTGACCATTAAAAGATCTCCCTGGAAAATTTCAGTCTTAACCTCATTTCTATTATTAATTTCCAGATATTTATACGTTGAGCGCGGGCCAGAAACCCGCTGACGCCAAAAAGCTTTAAGCAAATAAGCCCCCTAAAAGCGGCTATGCTCACATTCATAGGGCTGGGCCTCTTTGACGAACATGACATTTCTTTAAAAGGGCTTGAAGCTGTCAGGGCAGCCGACCTGGTCTACGCGGAGTTTTACACCTCCTACCTTATGGGCACAACTCCTGAAAAAATGGAGGAACTCTACGGAAAGGAAGTCCGCCTGCTCTCAAGGGAAGATGTGGAACAGCAGCCAGACTGGCTGGAGGAAGCAAAGACAAAAAACGTGGTCTTCCTGACAGGCGGGGACACCATGGTCTCCACCACCCACGTTGACCTGCGCCTGAGGGCAAAAAAGCTGGGCATCGAAACCCGCCTGGTCCACGGGGCCTCCATTACCTCCGCCGTCTCAGGACTGACCGGACTCCAGAACTACCGCTTCGGAAAATCCGTAAGCATACCCCACCCGTATGAAAGCAAGCGGGGGGTCCTGGTCATTACCGAAACCCCCTACGATACCTTAAAGCAGAACTCCGAACGGGGGCTGCACACCCTTGTCTTCCTGGACATCGATAAGGACAAAGGCTATATGACCGTAAACAGAGCCCTGGAACTCCTGCTCGAGGTGGAAAAAAGGAGAGGCGAAGGCGTAATGACCCGTGCCGTTGCCGTGGGGATTGCCAGGGCAGGCTCAAAACAGCCTGTAGTAAAGGCGGACTATGCGGAAGAGCTCCAAAATTTCGATTTCGGAAAGCCCCTCCACATCCTTGTCATTCCCGGCAAGCTGCACTTCCTCGAAGCCGAAGCCCTTGTGGAACTCGCAGGGGGACCCGGGGCAATCCTGAAAGAAGCCGAATAAGGAAAAGATTAAGTAAGGAAAGACCGAGCAAGGAAAAGCTAGTAAGGAATGCCAGTAAGGAAAAGCCAGTAA
>DUKH01000135.1:29388-37736 GCA_013329415.1 Methanosarcinaceae archaeon
GCCAGTAAGGAAAATGATTCCCAGAGGTAGTCCTGATGCCTGCGGATTTGAACGAGAAGGTCAACAGATACGAAAACATGCTGAAAAGAGCGCTTCAGAAAGCAAAATATGCCCCGATCCCCGAATCCCACATGTACTCCGTGGCCGAGGATTATCACACAATGGCAGAAGCTTACTATAAAGACGGGCTCTATTTCCTGGAAAATGGGGACCCTGTAAACGCCCTTGCCTCCTTCAGCTACGGGCATGCCTGGCTTGATGCGGGAGCGAAACTTGGGGTCTTTGCTGTGGATGATGAAACACTCTTCACCATATAAACGACTAAACGAGCTAAACTCGCTAACGAGCAAAACAGATCTCCTGACAAAGAGGCAAATTAAAGCCAGGGTATAAAACCTGATAAAAAAGAAAACTTCCCCAACAGTAATAACTTTTGTGAAACAGAAATAATTATATCCTTTACCCTATTCTTAAGGTTCTGCAGGAATATTTCCCTGGATTCAGGATATTTTTGGACAGAAATAATTGAAGAGAAAACATTTGAATAGAAATTTTATAAGAAAAACGTTTAAACGGATAATTACGGTGACATTAATGAAGAACTTTCATGTGGTACTTGAAGCAGCTTGGTTGGTTAGAGATGTAAAAACGGCTGATGATGCAATCGGGGTTGCGATTTCAGAAGCTGGAAAGCGCCTGAACCCCAAACTGGATTTTGTAGAGGTCGACGTGGGAACCACCTACTGCCCGGCATGTAACGAGCCTTTCGGCAGTGTATTCATAGCGGCAAACACCGCCCTCGTTGGACTTGTTTTTGAAATGAAGGTATTTGACGCCGAATCTGCGGAACATGCAGAAAGGATTGCAAAGTCCGTGATCGGGAAGTCTCTCAGGGACATTCCCCTGAACGTAGTCGAAGTTACGGAATTCGAAAGGTCCTCCGAAAAGGAAGAAAAGCCGAAAAAGCAGGCTTGAAATAATTCATTCTCCGGAAACCCGTATACTGAGTAAAGATAAACAGCCAGCACGCCGCCGGCTCTACACTTACTCCGGGACAGGTTTCCGGGATTTGAAACTTAAGGCAGGGCATTAATTAGCAGAGATCCTTAGTGGAATTAAGCTAAGTGATTAAGCTAATTAAGTAAACCTTGCAATTAAATTCAGTAATTAAACAAGAAATTGAGCTAATTAATTAAACTTAGCAATTAAGCTAAGTAACTAAACAAGGAATTAAGCTAATCAATTAAACTTAGTAACTAAACTAAGTAACTTTTATCTTTTAAGGACTGTATGCTTTATTCCCTGCAATTTACCTTTTGAGATTTAGCCGGGCAAAAAAGAAGGGGTAGCGCCCATAACCCGCTTAAAATGAGGACAGCTACATGGATAGAGTGATTTCCGTGGTCGGGCACACTGCCCTGGACTACATCGTGGACGTTGAAAGGATAGCAGGAAAAAACGAGTCGTCTCCGGTTACAGATTATGAGGAACACCCCGGAGGGGGGGCTGCCAACATCGCGGTCGCCATTGCAAGGCTCGGAGGAAAATGCCAGCTTATCTCCCCTGTAGGTGCGGATTTTGAAAGTTCGGGATACGAAAAGCACCTGAAAGACGCCGGCGTTGACCTCTCACACCTCTACCGGCTCGAGGACCAGAAGCTGTCCAAAGCCTTCATTTTCAACGACAGGGAAGACGACCAGGCAACCTACTTTTACTGGGGAGCTTCCTCGAAATTCAAGGAACTCGAGCCCGAACCCGTGGATTTCGTACACCTTGCGACAGCAGATTCCGTCTATAACGCGAAAATGGCAAAAATCGCAGGTTTCGTTTCCTTTGACCCCGGACAGGACCTGGTCACCTATTCGAAAGAGAACCTGGAGACCATCCTCGCCAATACCGATATCCTCTTTGCAAACCGGCACGAGATCAAAAGAGTCTCCGAGATGACTGGAAAAAGCTTCTCCGAACTCCAGGCCATGATCGCCACCCTTGTGATCACCTATGACGCGGAGGGAAGTCGAATCTACACCGAAGCCGAAGAGTACCCGGTCCCGGTCGTCCCCGTTACGGCCCTGGACCCCACGGGGGCTGGAGATGCCTACAGGGCAGGGTTCCTGCTCGCCTACACCAGGGGATATCCACTCCCCACCTGCGGAAAAATAGGGGCAACCGTGGCATCCTATGCCGTGGAGACCCGGGGCCCCCAGACCGAACTCCCTACCTGGGAGAAAATGCAGGCCCGCTACGAAGCCCATTTCGGGAAACTGGAAAAAACCTGAAAAACCAAATCTGAAAAATAACCACCTCAAAGGAGCCCTTAAAAATCGCTTTAAGGACCCTTAAAAACCCTAAAAAGTAATTTTAAAGGACTTTTCAAGCCTCCATAAGAAGAGGAGTTTTATAAAGGTC
The DNA here is from genome assembly GCA_013329415.1 of Methanosarcinaceae archaeon. Lineage (GTDB taxonomy): Archaea > Halobacteriota > Methanosarcinia > Methanosarcinales > Methanosarcinaceae > MTP4 > MTP4 sp9310u. Next base: position 31,798 of record DUKH01000135.1, read on the forward strand.
CAATGGATACAACTCAAAAAAAATAGAATTATTAATACAAAGAATGAATAAAAAATAAAATGGGGATGCAGATGAAATTCGCAGCACTGGTTTCCGGCGGCAAGGACTCGATCTTCGCCATTCAAAAAGCTCTCGAAGCGGGGCATGAGGTCACCAACCTCATAAACATCATCCCTGCCAGGGACGACTCCTATATGTACCATTCCATCAACCTGCACATGGTGGAACTTATCTCCGAAGCCTCCGAAATACCGCTCATCCAGCAGGAGTCCAGTGGGATAAAAGAGCTTGAACTCGACGACCTTACCCTTGCCCTGAAGAAAGTTGACGTTGATGGGGTAACCGTCGGCGCCATCGAGTCCCAGTACCAGGCAAGCAGGGTGCAGAAGATCTGCGACTCCCTTGACCTTGAGGTCTACTCTCCCCTCTGGCACCGGGACCCTGAAGAACTACTCCAGGAGATGGCGAAAGTGCTCGACATCCGGATTGTCCGGGTCGCAGCCGACGGGATGGACGAGTCCTGGCTGGGCAGGCCAATCAACAGCAACTCCATCGAGCAGCTGAAAGCCCTGAACCGCAGGCGTATGGTTCACATGGCAGGAGAAGGCGGGGAATACGAAACCGTCGTTCTGGACGCTCCCTTCTACAAAAAGCGCATCGAAATCGTAAGAAGCGAAATCGAATGGCTGGGCGACCAGGGGACCCTGAACATCATTGAAGCAAAACTTGTCGACAAGACCTGATTTCAATCACCCCTTCAAGGAGCCCGGGAAACCCCGGGCCGAAACCCAAATCTACACCCGGGTTTTTGAAAAAATTCACTTCCGAGACACATGCCCTGGACCCAAAGAAGCCGCAGGGATGTGTTTTTCCACGGAATTCAAAATTACCCCCATTTTTGATTAAAAACCAGGTGCGTCCCCCACATAATTCAGGCCCTTCGCATAATTCAGGCCCTTCGCATAATTTGGACCCTTCACATTATTTCTAAGGAAAAAAACCCTGTTTAGCTCTGCACCCTTTCATCAGCAGGACAAAAACACCTGAGAGCCGTTTAAGCCTGCGTTTTTCTGAACGACAACACCTCTCTCCGCCAACGTCGTTCAATATAACAGTAAATATATATAATATAAAAATATATATTAACATGGCATCTGAGAAGTCTGAATTCCGTCAGAATCCCCTTCTCCAGAATATCTTCCTGATCAGGTGCCTGTTCAGACCACATCCTTTCACCTATTTTTTCAATTTTTTATTTTTTTCACCCCCTGAGCTTCGATTTTGAAAGAACTGAAATTTCCAGCTTTTGTACCCTCCTATTTACAGCTTTGAAGATTTCCAGGCTCCAGCTTTGAGGATTTCAAATCCGATATTTCATCAATAATTCTATGCCGGCATAATTCAGGACCGTAATTCTCAAAGTGAGAAAATCTTATTAAAAAAATAAAAGTACTGCAAAAAATAGCGGAAAAATGACAGTATAAGCCTATTTATATATATATTGTAAGCGATAATTTATAATTAGGGCATCTGAGAAGAATCTTTTCTCGTTGTAAATCTCAACCAACTCTTTACCCCCCTATTCCCACCCACTACTTCCGAAATTCAGATGCCCACCCCCCAAAATCCGATTTCTGACAAATCTATTTTCAACAAATTCTATTTTCAACAAATTCTATTTTCAACAAATTCTATTTTCAACAAATTCTATTTTCAACAAATTCTGCTAACTCAAATTTAAATAATAACAAATTTATAAAAATGATCAATTCAGCTGCCCCCATCCATCATAAAAAAGCACTACAAACCCTAAGCCCGGCAAAAAAATATCAAGAGCAAATCTATGACCACGATTTTTCCCGGCAGCATGAAGCGTGGGCAGTGTGAAGCATGTTTAGCCCTTTCCTGTAAAGCAAGAGACAGGAATCAAAAAAGAGAATGAAAAGATTAGAATGGGAAAAAAGCAATGGAAAAAAATGAAAAATTTGAAGGTTCAGGGTACCCGTTTCAAATTATTCCTTTTTCGTTAAATCCAGGATCCTTAAGGCAAGGTGCGCTCCGTTTGCCCCGTTGTCGACCCCCACGCTTGCGACAGGCACCCCCGGAGGCATCTGGGCTATGGAGAGAAGGGCATCAAGACCCCCCAGCTTTGCGCTTACGGGGACACCTATGACAGGCTTTTTGGTTTTAGAGGCAACGACTCCGGGGAGAGTAGCCGATAAGCCTGCTATGGTGATAAAGACCTTTGCATCGGAGCCCGCAACGTAGCTGTCAAGCTCATCCGGGTTACGGTGGGCGGAAATCACCCTTACTTCGTATGTGTAATCGCTTTTTTCAAGAACCGAAATCGCACGGTTGGCGATTGCCCGGTCGGATTCAGAACCCATTATCAGTGAAATGTCTGCCATTTTTGACTCCTTTAAAAACCGCTTCAGGGGAGGTTTCCCTTACCACTTAACTCTTCCTGACGTTCGATACTCATCCGGATCAGGATATCGAAAATATTTTTTACGAATCCCACGTCGAGGTTAAGTTCTGTGGCAGCGTTCACGGCCCGGTTGATTACAACCTCGTTTTGCGTACGGTCATTTATGGAGGTCCCATTTATTTTTTTTGATTCAAGGACCTTTTCGGCAAGGTTGACCCTTCTGCTGATAAGGGCCAGGATTTCCCTGTCGATTTCTTCTATTTCCTTACGGACAACTTCAAGTTCGCTCAAATGGATCCCTCGCTGCTTAAAGATATTGCGTCCCTGTTATTTATAGTGGTTTCTATGACCCGGCCTTCAAGCCCGCAGCTTTCCCAGGCGCTCCTGACTTCCTTCAGTTCCCCGGCGCTGACAAGGGCGGCATAGGAAGGCCCTGTCCCGGAAAGGCTTACGCCCCTTACGCCGCATTCCAGGGCTCTTAGCATGTATTCGGTATCAAACCCAAGCGCCCCGCAGTAGAGAAAACCGTTAAGGGTCATTGCCCGCTCATAGTCACCCCTGAGAGCAAGCTCGTATGCCATTTCCACGTAGGGGGCAATCAGGCGGGAACGCTTCACGTCAGTCTCCGCACTGAAGGCTTTCTTATCAGGGGCAAAGATCAGGACCTTTGACTCATACTCTTCCCTTCGTACCAGCTCCATCTGCCTGTTGTCTGTCAGCACGACTCCCCCGAAAAAGGAGGCACAGGCATCATCAAAAGCTCCTGTAACCGTAACCCCGACTTCTTTTGCAGCCCTGACCCCCAGTTTCACCAGCTCAAGCGGGGGGAGGGTTTCGTCAATTGCTCTCAGGGTCGCAAGGACAGCCGCGTTTGCCGCCGCACTGCTGCTCTTGAGCCCCCCTGCAAGAGGGACTTCACTCCGGGTCCTCACGGTGCCCCCGAGTTCAAGCTCGAAATGCCCCAGGACCAGCTCAACACAGCGTTCGATAAGCCTGGTGTCTCCCCCAGGCAGCTCCTCGATTGAGCCGGAAATCCCGGGTTTCCCTTCCGAAAGCTCCACTTCTGCAAAAGTCTTCAAGTCTATCCCGAATGCCGAACCTTTCCAGGTGGCAATCGCGTTTATGATGGTTCCTGCCCCGGAAGCACAGGCATACCCTTCAAACGTCATCACCCCCCAGATGCACTGTTAGTTAATATTTTTTGCCTCAGGCCGGGAACGTTTAAAGACCAAAAATTTCAAGAGACTGAACCATAACTCAAACTCGAATCCCATGAAACCGTGGCATGCCTCAGAAAAGTTGTGGACAGTCTCACCAGGATAAGGGACTGCGGGACGAACATAGCCGAAATAGCCATAAATTCCGGAATCAACAGCAAATTAACTACATCTCCAGGAAAAAAAGTAAGGGTTTTCAAGAAACCCCTAAATAACCGGGAAAAAAATAATTTCATAAGGGCACGGCAGCCGAACCTTGTGAGGTAACCCGTATTTTTCAGAATTTTTAATTTATCTATCCTTTCCCCAGGACATGCCCCGCAGGGAGCATACTCCCAAAACCCCGGCAGGTCCGGGGAATCCTTTTCTAAGGATATTTTGCCTGAAAGCGGCAGGAAGAAAGGGCCAAAGCATCAGGAAAAGAAACAACTCAAGCTTGTTCTTTGCCGGCTGAAAATCCCAGGTTCTTTGCCGGCTGAAAATCCGGATCAAAAGCTGCTTCTTTCCGGAACTAAGAATTCACCTCCAGGAGCTTATTTTAATATTTAAAGGACATAAAATAAAAATAGGAACTTATATAAAGGAAAGTACTGAACATTATTACACACCGAAAAAATTTAGCGTAGTAAGAAAAAATTTCATGGGACCAGAAATTTTCTGTATGAGTAAGGGTCTTCAATGATCGCATTCAAGGGAACCGGAAGCTGTACAGGAATATTTATTTATACTCCGGGACGCATTTTCCCCGGATGCACTTACCTCCACGGGGAAGCAGGAGTAAAGTTTCAATTATATATACAGGTTCAGAGTAGAATACCTTAGGAAAGTCTACCCTTTTCAGCTTCTCCGGTACCCGGGGTTTAACAAATGAAAATTATTTATATACAAGGGCCAATTAAGATAGAAAAATTATGAAAAACACCAGTTACCCTATCAGGAAAGCAATCTGAAAATCCTTTGGTGTTTATGCTGTTCCCAATGGAGGGAAGCGATGAGTATGATAAAACGATTTAAGATAAGCTTTTCAAGAATGTTTGACAAATTGTTCAAGAAAAAGGGCGCATGCATAGGAATTTATGGACCCCCCAATGCCGGCAAAACGACCCTTAGCAATAGAATCCTCCGGGACTGGGTAGGAAACGAAGAAACCATGGGTTCGGTGTCCCACATTGCACACGAAACAAGGCACGCAAAGCGCCGTAACGAGGTTAGCATCGAATCTAACGGGCACACGATCAGCCTCGATATCGTGGACACCCCCGGGCTTGCGACAAAAATAGATTTCCATGACTTCATGGAACAGGGGATGAGTGATTCCGAGTCGAAGAAAAGGTCCAAAGAAGCAACGGAAGGTGTTATCGAAGCCGTGAAGTGGCTCGAAGACCTGGACGGCGTGATCCTTGTTATGGACTCCACGGAAAACCCGTACACACAGGTCAATGTCACAGTAATTGGAAATATGGAAGCCAGGAACCTTCCGCTCCTTATCGTTGCAAATAAGGTAGACCTTCCGGATGCTGACCCGGGAGTCATAAAGGAAGCCTTCCCCCAGCACCCCATGGTACCGATTTCAGCCCTTGACGGGGTCGGAATGGACTCGTTTTACGAAGCTCTGGCAAAACAGTTCGGGTGATCGATATGCAGGGAATTCAAATGGACCTTATATCCGAAGCCAAGATTTCCCAGATGGCTTCGATGGAAAAAGTCCGCTACATAATCGACGAAGTAAGAAAGGGAAAAATCCTCGTGCTTGAAAAAGGCTTAAACCCGATGGAGGAAGCAAAGCTCATTGAAATGACAATGTCTGCTATCCAGCCGGATGAGTTTTCAGGCATCGAGATGCAAAGCTACCCCTCAAACGGGGACGCCTCTATCCTTGGCAAACTCTTCAAAAAACAGGGTAATAAAAGGCTTACAGTGATAGGCCCTGCAAACCAGCTCAAGACCCTCAAGAAGGACCGGAATCTGATCAGTGCACTTGTCTCTGCAAGTAAATAAATGAAGTGGAAGCAATGTGTGCCCATAAGAGCCAAGATTTGGAACTAAGAATATCCCCTCCCCAATCCCTCGGATCCTTTGAAATGGGCAGGAATGATGTCGATGTGATATGTACCTACGGTAAAATCGCCGTATGGTTCGGGAGAAAGGTTCCCGATTACATCATCGCGCAGGTACTCATAGGAATATCGAAAGTGGACCCGTCAACAGTCCACGAATTTGAGGTAATCTGTGATTTTGAGGAAATCACGGAGTACGAAAGCAAGGGGTACACCCTGGTCTCCTATGGGAAAACC
>DUKH01000135.1:38120-47321 GCA_013329415.1 Methanosarcinaceae archaeon
CCTATCCAAATTCATTCTTGAACAACTCCGGAGGGGAGACGTCCGCAAAGACTTCTACTGGAACGGAAACGACTCGGATATTCAACGGTTATATCAGGAATTGAGGTCCAGTATCGAAAACTGGGAACTAAAAGCAATCAATTATAAGGAAGGAAAAGAAGGTACGGCAAATTAACCGGTTCAATAAACCGGAAACCTGCAGTCAGGACTGACCTGTCAAAAGATTTTAAAAGTACGTTGTTTTGTAAGTTGTTTTGAAAGACCTTACATAGGTTACGAAACTTTTATAACTTACAACCCGTTTAGGGATTTAATGGCAGATAAATATCCTACCGGAATAATGCATCTTACCGGAATAATGCTTAATAGACTTTTTGAGGAACGTTAATTATTTGAAGGAAACCGTTAATCAAGCCGCTAAATAAAACCTCTAAATCAAGCTGCTAAATAAAACCTCTAAATAAAACCTCTAAATAAAACCTCTAAATCAAGCTGCTAAATCAAGCTGCTAAATAAAACCGTTAATCAAGCTACTAAATAAAACCCCTAAATCAAGCACTGAATAAAACAGTTAAATCAAGTGCTAAATCAGTGTTAAACAATCAAAGATATACTTAAAAAATAATCGGGACTTTACCCAACATTTTTTTGGAGAACTCATATGACAGACTGTCAGGTTACAGACTGCGAAGACGTAATATTATCGATGAGACTGATAGTGGATCAGCTAAATGACGTGATTAACAGGCTTGACAATGAAGCCATAAAGGGAATGCTTCAGAAGACCCTCGATGCCGAGAGGATCTTCCTGATGGGAGCAGGCAGGTCAGGGCTTGTTACCAAGGCATTTGCCATGCGCCTCATGCACCTCGGGTTTACCGTCTATGTGGTTGGAGAAACAACAACCCCTGCTGTCCAGGAAAAAGATGTCGTGATTGCCATTTCAGGCTCCGGGGAAACCCGTTCCATTGCCAACCTCGGGAAGATCGTAAAGGACATAGGTTCCACCCTGATAACGGTCACCTCTAAAAAGGAGTCAACCCTCGGTAGGATCTCGGATATAGCCGTGGTTCTCCCGAGCAAAACCAAAAACGACCTTGACGCCGGGGGCTACCTTGAGAGGAACATGCGAGGAGACTACAAGAACCTGCCACCTCTCGGGACGGCTTTCGAGATTACCTCCCTTGTATTCCTGGACTCGGTAATCGCCCAGCTGATTACGCTTACCGGAGCATCCGAAGCCGAGCTCAAGTCCAGGCACACGAACATCGAATAAAATCCTGAAATCGGGCAATACCCATATTCAGGGAAACATTTCGCCAAAATTTGCCCTGGCAGGGAATCGGAGCAAGAGGGTTTTAAGATGAAGGACATGAAGTTTTCAGAGAATGTACTCAGGATAGACACATCGGGAATCAGGAAGCTCTTCGAAGCCGCGGGCTCGGACGCCATAAACCTAGGGCTCGGGCAGCCGGACTTCGACACCCCGGCGCATATCAAAGAGGCGGCAATTAAAGCCATAAGCGAAGGTTTTACCGGTTACACCGTGGGTCCGGGAATTCCGGAACTCAGGGAAGCCCTTAGCAGGAAATTCGAAGTGGAAAACGGGTTTTCCGTTTCCCCCCAGGAAATTATTGTCACCTCAGGAGCATCGGAAGCCCTCAGCATTGCCCTTGCCGCCCTCCTGAACCCGGGGGACGAAGTTCTGATCTCGAATCCCGGTTTCGTGTCCTACAACGCCCTTGTCGAAATCCTGAACGGCAAGACAGTAAGCGTGCCCCTCTCGGAAGACCTTACCATGAAACCCGAAAGCGTGCTCGAGAAGATCACCCCGAAGACCAGGGCCCTGATCCTGAATTCCCCCTCGAACCCCACCGGAGCCGTGACAAGCAAAGCCGACATCAAAGCCCTTGCCGAAATTGCCGACGACTATAACATCACCATCATCTCCGATGAGGTCTACGAGTACTTCATCTACGAAGGGGAACACGTAAGCCCTGCCAGCTACTCGGACAACGTCATCACCGTGAACGCCACCTCCAAGAGCTATGCCATGACCGGCTGGAGACTCGGCTATGTGGCAGCCAGAAAGGAGTACACGGACCAGATGCTCAAAGTCCACCAGTACATCCAGGCCTGTGCCAACTCGGTCGCCCAGAAAGCCGCCTATGCCGCTGTTGCAGGTCCGAAAGACTCGGTAAACACCATGCGCGAAGAGTTCAGGAAGCGCAGGGACGTGCTGGTAAAGGGTCTCAACGACCTTGGAATGGAATGTCCGACCCCCAAAGGGGCTTTCTACGCATTCCCGAAAGTTTCAAACTCTGCAGAAGTTGCCTCAAGGTTCATCTCGAACGGCGTGGTCGTCGTCCCGGGAACGGCTTTTGGCAGCGGAGGCAACGGGTACATAAGGCTTTCCTATGCAGCTTCCATGGAAAATATAGAAAAGGCACTCAGCATCATGGAAAAAGTACTTTAAAAAGCCTTTAAGTTCAAAGCAGGGGATAAAAACCTTCTGTCCCCTCCTTTTAAGCATTATTTTTCACTTTCATCACTTTTACCACTTTTACCACTTTTACCACTTTTACCACTTTTACCACTTTTACCACTTTTACCACTTTTACCACTTTCATCATTTTTTTCCTCACACGTTTCAATTTAAAAAAAGTTAAATCAAGTACTTCCAAATAGTACACCATGAAAAGCAGCGAACTCTTTGCTGTTTTTACGGCAGCTGTTCTCGTCATTATCATATTATGGAACATCTTTCCAGTCCATACTTTTTTGGGACAGGAAGAAGACGAGGCCGCCCCGGACCTGGAAGTCAGTGCTTCCCGGGCAATTCAAACAGTTGTCAACGACTCCAATGCTTCCGCGTACCTCTCGGAGAACTTCAGGGTTCCGGAATGGAGGGTTGTCAGGACCACCCTCATCTGCCACAGTACATACGACCTGAATGGGACTGCAACCCAGGAGGGAGAAAATGTCTGGAAAGTCGAGATCATGGAAAGGAACTGTGCCTGCGCAGGGGTGAACAGCCTCTACGTAATCGAAGGCTACGTGTCCGCAGATACGGGGGAGCTCCTGGATGTATCCACAAAAATCACCTCGGAAAGCGGCTATGAAAAAGCTACCTGCTCCTCAACGGCATGCCATTGATATAAAACCGGGGCTGAAAATATGCCTCTTATTACTGATCGGCCTTCTGTCCTTTAGCCCTGCACCCGCTTCGGCTGCCGGAAACGAGACCGTTTCAGTGGAGTATTTCTACGAAGAAGGCTGCCTGAAATGCCAGCAGGCCCTGCCCGTGGTAGGCCAGGTCGTTAAGAGCTACCCTAATGTCAATTTTTCTATTTACGAAATAATGAGTTCCTATACCCGCATGAAAGAATACGGGATAACTACCGTCCCCACCATCGTCGTCAACCGCAACACAGTAATCACTTACCGGGACTACGAAGGAAACGAGACAATTCTCAAAACCCTGCTTGAGGAAGCAATCGAAACCTCCACTCTTCCGCCCCTTCCTGCAGGCGAGCCTCCTGCAGAAGAAAGTTCGGATTTTAACAATGAAACTAACAATGAAACCCCGGAGGAGCTTAACGGGGAGAAAATGAATCCTTTCTTCATCCTTGCCGCAGGCATCCTTGCGGGTTTCAACCCCTGCCTCCTCGCTGTAATGGCTTTTCTGGCCTCGATCACCCTTTCCCAGCAAGGCGGAAAATGGGAGATGCTCAAGATCACAGCCGGCTTTTCTGCCGGGATCTTTGTAATGTATATGGTTGCCGGGATTAGCATCCTCGGCACGGTCAGTTTCATCCCGAGAATCAGGGAGACTGTCACGACGTTCCTGGCACTGATGACCGGGATTGTCGGGCTCTGGCACATCTACGATGCATACAGGCTCAAAGTGGATGCAAAATCAACCTTCAAGACCCCTAAAGCCCTGAAAACTTTCATGGAAAGGATCGGGAAAAAGAACCTCCTGCTCCTTTCTTTCCTGGCCGGAGGGATGTTTTCGCTGGTTAAAGCCCCCTGCGTGGGAGCAATCTACCTCTCCATCCTGAACATGCTGGTCACGAAAACCGGCGTGATCGAAGGGGCATTCTACCTTGCCATCTACAACTTTGGCCTGGTGCTCCCGGTAATTGGCCTGGGAATACTGTTAACCGTCGGCCTGAGCCCGGAAACAGTCACGGAATTCAGGGAAAAAAGGAGAGTCGAAATCAGGCTGGTGACAGGGCTTATCCTTATTGCCCTGGCCCTGCTGATGCAGTTCAGGATACTCTGAACAGCCACAAGAATATCTAAAATGGGATTATCAGATTCCAGCTAAAATAAGATTCCAGCTAAAATAAGATTCCAGCTAAAATAAGTCCTGAATGAAGCAGCTTATCACTAAAAGAAATTCAGAAATTAAAAAAGGTCAGATAAGGAGTCAGAGAATGGACTCCTCATCAGACTCTTCTTCAAGCTCTTCTTCAGACTCTTCTAAAGATTGAAGGCGCTTTTCTTCAATCATTACGACCAGTCTTTCAACTACCTCTTCAATCCCTTCCCCTGTAATGGCGGAGATGTTCATTTCGACTTCTTCAAGCTTCTGGAATTCCGGCCTGTCCGCCTTATTCGAAACGACCAGCACGGGGAGGTCAAAGTTTTCCTTAATTTCTTCAAGGAGATGCCTCTGGTCTTTGATCTCGTACCCGCAGCTTTCACTGGGGTCCATGATGAACATGACAACCGCATCCAGGTAACTGATTGCAGTAATTGCCTGGCGCTCGATGTCGTTTCGCTCGGACATGGGCCGGTCCAGGAGACCCGGAGTATCCATGACCTGGTAGCGGATCCCTTCCCGGGTGAAGTGCCCTATGCTGACTCCTTTCGTGGTGAAGGGATAGGAGGCGACTTCCGGGGTTGCCCCGGTAACTTTTGAAACAAAACTGGACTTTCCTACGTTCGGGTAGCCTGCAACCACGAGTGTGGGCTCGTCCTGGACTTCAGGAAGCTTCCTCAGGATGTTTCTTGCCTTGTTCAGGAAGAGGAGGTCCTTGTTAATGGACTTGATAATCGAAGCCAGCCTCCCGAAAGCTTCTTTCCGGACAGCATCGGGGCTTTCGGCAACCCTTATTTTCCCGACATAAGACCTGGCAAGCCCGTGGATTTTCTGGCTGGCCCACTCCACGGAACCCAGAGACATCCTGAGTTCGTCCACCCCTACCAGGACATCCGTTATTTCGTAATAGAAACGGGGAAGGTGTTCAAAACTCGGGAAACGCCGGACAATATTTGCCAGGTTATCGGACAGAATATTTGCCGCAGTCAGCAGCATGGATTCATTTGCACTGATCCGGCTATCTCTACCGTCAATGGTTTTCCCGGACATTGCCCTGGAAGCCCTTTTGAAGGATTTATTGATTAATTCCTCGGAAGTGGGAACTGTGTGAATTTTCTCGAATATCATACTTTTCAGACTCTTTAATAGACGCTCTTCTACTGGCTTCTTGCGGAAAAACCCTTTTCAGGGCCATTCAAAGGCTCAACGACTTAAAAGTTCAATAACTTAAAGGCACTATGGCTTAAAAGGCACTATGGCTTAAAAGGCACTATGGCTTAAAAGGCACTATGGCTTAAAAGGCACTATGGCTTAAAAGGCACTATGGACTGGATACTTCATCAGGCTGTCCTGACCCCGGTAAAATTTACTCAGGAAGGTTTTTCCGGGTTTTTACGTGTGCCGGAAGAAACTACCCGAAAAACCATACATAAAGATTAGGCTGTTACTTGCCGCAGCATCAGAAGGCTCAGGCAGAAGACCCAGGCACAAACTGCCAACATGTTAACTATTCATAATCTGTGATGACAAATCAATGAACGTTTAATGACATTACCGCCATTTTTTATATATTTGTAATTACAAATTGAAACAACAAACTGTAGATATAGCCCGCGATCTGTTGAATACTCAAAGCAGGACCGGACTCTTTTTATATTTGTAATTGTAATTTGTAATAGGAATTTATAATAATTAATAATGGCAAATAGTCATGTGGCTATTATTATCGATGTATATAGCGTTATACATCAACAGAATACATGTATATGAAATTGATGGTGGTTGTATGGAACTCACTCCTATTCAAAAAGACATTATAATTGCATTACTTAATCTTCAGCGGCAGAAAGACCGGGCGATCAAAGGGGAAGAAATCGCCGAGGTCATCCAGCGCAACCCGGGGACCATCCGCAACCAGATGCAGCTTTTAAAAGCCTTAGGTCTGGTTGAAGGGGTGCCCGGACCGAAAGGAGGGTACAAGCCCATGGGAGCAGCATACGGTGCCCTGAGGATCCAGCAGTTGAAACATGAATCCGTAGTCCCGATCTATAAAAACAACGTTATCGTTAACGGGGCGACTGCTGCCGAGATCAGCTTTACGACAGTCCGCAGCCCGGACATGTGTAACGGGATAATTCGGGTGCTTGGGAACACCAAGGACTTCATACTTGACGATAAGATCCAGGTAGGCCCGACCCCTGTAAACCGGCTGATCATCCGGGGAGAAGTTACAGGGAGAGACGATACTAACAATTCCATTCTTTTCAACATCAACGAAATGATCTCCCTTCCGAAAAAGCAGGTCAAGCACTACATGAAATACCCGCCGATGCTCGTGAACGTGAACGCCAGCATCCAGGAAGCAACCAGGCTTTTTATCCGCAACAACGTGCACGGTGCCCCGGTTGATGACAAAGGGAAAATCGTCGGGATTGTAACATACACCGACATCGCCCATGCCATTGTCCAGGGCAAGCTCAACATAAAAATAAAGGACATCATGACAAAAGAGCTGATCACTGTGGACGGGGACATGCAGCTCTACGACGTCGTGAAACTCTTCCACAAATACAACGTAGGAAGACTGGTTGTCACCATAAACGGGGTACCCAAAGGAACCCTCTCAAAAACCGACGTGCTTAACGAACTCGCAGTTTATTGAACTCGCGGTTTATTGAAAAGTTCAGTAATGAAAAAAAGTAGGAAATTTTGCAGGAGAAATCTCCGGCCCGAAGGTACCCGGAATCAATATATCCGGTAATAGATTGGGGCCGTGAGCCCTTAATTCAATTCCTCTTTTCAATTCCTTTTCAATTTCTCTTTTCAATCCCTTTTCAATCCCTTTTCAATTTCTCTTTTCAATCCCTTTTCATACTCTCATGACGGGCGCTAAGTTCGGCTGCAATTTCATCCAGAGTGATGTCATTTGCCGCAAGCATCACCAGAAGATGGAAAATCAGGTCTGAAGTTTCCGAAACGATCTCTGCATGGTCATTATTTCTAACCGCCAGGATCGTTTCAATGGACTCCTCCCCTACTTTTTCAAGGATTTTGTTCATACCCTTGCGGTGGTTCAAAAGTTTACAGACGTATGAACTTTCGTCATAGTTCATTTTTCGGTCCAGGATAATATCATACACTCTGTTTAAAATGGATAAGTCAGCATCCAGCATTCTAACACCTGTTCAAGAATTATAAAAACACAGATAATTGGAAATTAATGGAAACGAAATGAAATTAATGGAAACGAAATGGGAATTGATTGAAAACAAATAAGTGAGAAAGGTTTCAGACCTTTCTCGGATCGGTAATTTCTCCGGTAAGGGCGGATGCGCCCGCTGTTGCCGGGGAACAGAGATATACGAAGGATTCGGCACTACCCTCCCGGCCTTTGAAGTTGCGGTTGGAGGTTGCCAGGCCCACTTCTCCTGCACCGAGGAGGCCGAAAGAGCCGCCCATACAGGGCCCACAGCAGGGGGATTCGACAATTGCCCCGGCTTCCATGAGCTTTTCAATGTAGCCGGCTTTCATCAGTTTCATGTATTCGGTCCTTGAAGCCGGGACTACCAGAAGACGCAGACCCTTTGCCACGGGCTCGTCTCCCATGATGTCAGCCAGGATCTTGATGTCCTCAAACCTGCCGTTCGTACAGGAGCCCATGAAAATCTGGTCGACTTTCGTGCCCTCGACTTCGGAAACAGGCTTTACGTTGTCCACGTTGTGCGGGCAGGCGACCTGGGGTTCCAGGTCCGAGATGTCGTAATGCCTTACATCGAAGTACGCGGCATCTTCGTCGGACTTCCAGTATGGGTCAAACTCGTAGTCTGGAATGCGCTCTTTCAGATATGCGGCGGTTACCTCGTCCGCCTCGATGATGCCTGCCTTTCCACCCATCTCGATTGCCATGTTGGACATGGTCATACGCTCGGGAATGGAAAGGGCACGGACGGCGGGACCTTCGAATTCGGCAGCCATATACCTGGCTCCTTCTACTCCGACGTCCCCTATAAGGTGGAGGATAAGGTCCTTGGAATAAACACGTTCAGGCAGCTTCCCTTTGATTTCAAAGCGGAAGGTTTCAGGTACCCTGAACCAGAGTTTCCCCGTGGCAAAGACAGCTGCCATGTCGGTTGAGCCTATGCCGGTAGAAAAAGCCCCTAAAGACCCGTACGCACAGGTGTGAGAATCCGATCCCACGATCAGGTCTCCAGGCAGCACGTGCCCTTTTTCGGGCAGGACCTGATGGCAGACCCCTTCATAAACGTCATAATTTAAAATGCCCTGCTCTTCCGCGAACTTCCTTAACATGATATGGTTCTGCGCGGCGTAGATAGAGTCTGCAGGGACCTGGTGGTCAAATACGATTACAATCTTGCTGGGGTCCCAGACTTTTTTATCTTCCTGATCGTTCATAATCTCATAAAAACCCTGGATCGCCAGCGGACCTGTAATGTCATGCGTCATTGCCAGGTCTATATTTGCCAGTACAAAATCCCCGGCCTTCACGGATTTTCCGGAGGCTTTCGAAAATATCTTCTCCGAAACGGTCATCGGACGTTTATCACTACCAGACATCCCGGTCATGGAGAATACTACGCTTTATAATAAATAAATTTAATTGATGGTTCAGGTACGGACAGTGAAGAGAAACGTTGTACAAAAGTACTTTGAAATATCCGGAAAAGCGCAAATCCCGAAGAAAATGAAAGGTAAAAAGGGGAGAAAAAGGGAGATATAAGGGAAAAAGGAGACATCGAAGGGGATAATATGTAAAAAGGGGCATAAAAGGGGATAAAATGTAAAAGGGAGAAAGGAAGAAAAAAGCAAATAGAAAGTGATAGAGAGCGAAATCACATAGAGAGCCAGATCAC
>DUKH01000135.1:47675-48622 GCA_013329415.1 Methanosarcinaceae archaeon
GAGCCAGATCACATAGAGAGCCGGATCACATAGAGAACTCAATCAGATTCCTGAACTTTCACGGAGATCTTTGAAACCCCGCTGCTGTCGTGGACAATAAAGGCAAAAGCACCTTTTTCCATATTTTCCCTTGCAAGTTTGAGGCCGCCACCATCTTTTTCGAAATTTTCAAACTTTTCGTACACGGCAAGCATGTCTTCAAGTTCGGCAAGGTACCTGGAAAGCAGGTCCTCAGCCAGTTTCAGGCTCTCTCCCCCGGATATCGGGTATCCCAGCCCTTCACATTCGCAGGTATAAAGCTTCAGTTCTTCCATATAAAAAGGGTAAGTCCTGCAGAGCATCGGGCGCACGGGGTAGATCCTACACCTGTTTGTCCCCTTCTCCAGGAAACTACAGTCTCCGTTCCTTTTTCGCCTGAGCATCCAGCCGAAGGCATGGATATTACCTTCGGAGTCGATATCCTCTTCCAGTAGTTCCGGAAGCTGCAGGGCATCCCCGGTATCAAGTGAGATGCCTTCGAATTTCTCACTTACGGTGGACTTTTCCGCCTCTTTGTCCCCATGAACGCCGTCTTCATGGGCACCTTTAACTTTATCAACCCCGGGCCCGGATTCAAAAACGTCCGGGATAAGGGGGCCTGCAATTTCGAGCTTTGGGAGCCCGCTGTACTCCCGAATTATCTCGATTTCCCGGGGAATTACCAGGACACGGTTGTCCCCGAAAGCCCTTTTGCAGCACTTTCCACACTGCTGACAGGAAAAACCTATTTTTTCGATTTCGGCTGCAAGTTTTTCAGGATCAAGCCTGCGGGCCGCCTCGATTTCTTTTTTGAGGCCGGAGATCAAAAGGAGCTGGAACTTTGTTTTCCCGGAATTTTGTTTGGATTTCTGCCCGCTGTCTGAACTGGAACCTTCCATACTGCACCTCACAGATACTTCACTTCACAG
>DUKH01000135.1:49024-54038 GCA_013329415.1 Methanosarcinaceae archaeon
TCACAGATACTTCACTTCACAGTACCCTGCTGCTACATCAAATTAACGCAGGAATTTTCATGCGGAAAAACGGCACAAAATGTCAGCAGTAAATTCAGAAGAAAATTACCGGGAAGACCGCCCGGAAAAACCCTCGCTTTTCCAGCAATCAACGCAGGCCAAACGTTCATCAGTAAGCTTTATATCCAGAACCCGATTTAAACTCTAATTTATATGTGGCAGACATTACTCAAAAAATTTGAAAAATACCCGGCTCAGGCAAAGGTGCTTAAACTCTTATTCGAACGCGGCTTCCAGGTAAATGCAGAAGGCAAAGTAACTTCAGGAAGCATCGAGATCGCGCACACCCAGCTTGCAAAAGAAGCAGGAGTTGACCGGAGAGTGGTTGATGCAACCACAAAAACCATCGTCTCGGACAAACTGCTCAGCACTATTTTCAAAAACGTCCATTCCATCCCCTTCTTAAGAGACGTTGCACCCTCTCTGGACCTCGGAGTCATCATAATCATCCCCGAAGACGCCGCGCACGTTGGCATACTCGCAGAAGTTGCAACCCTCATCTCAAAACATGAAGTGAGCATCCGCCAGGCAGTCTCCGACGATCCCTACCTGACCGACAACCCCAGGCTAACCATCATCACCGACCAGAAAGTCCCCGGCGACCTCGTGGACGATATCCTGAAACTCCCCAGCGTTAAAGGTGTGAGCATTTACTGATTGAAATTAATTGAAATACTGACTGAAAAAATAGTTTAAAAAAAGAAAGCGGGACAGGAAAACCCCGCGTTTCATACTGTTTTCCCTACCAAAAATAATTTTTACGGATAGGATCTGAGAAGAGCTTAAGGTCTGTGTGGCAGAAACTCAGACGAGTGTTGCCCATCCATTATTGTAGGCATTATAGTAGCCATTGTAGCATTCATTGTCCAGCCAATAGCTTCCATGTACGGTTCCGAAAAACCCTGAAACTTCGTATTCAGCGTTTTCGTAACCTTTCACCTGATGTCCGGGAATAATGAATATGTCATCGTCCTGGTGGGCATTTGCTACCACCGCACCGTTCGGAAGTTCCCAGAGCCTCGCATGATAGCCCCCAAGCACCCTGTACTTGCTGTCAGCCATACCGTCCCCCTTTACCCAGCTTCCGTCAGGGTATGAGAGGTAGTGAGTGTATTCCGAGGGGTTGTCAACCCACCTTTGCCTCAGGATTACGCTTTTCACTGTTTTCAGGTTACTCTGCTCCCAGACCAGGTTTATCGGGTCTTCAAGTTCATAGAACCACAGGACTTTTGACCATGTCCACTGAGGATAAGAGACGGAACCAGAGACTGAAGCAGAAGCTTGCCACCATTCATAGGGGTCATCGGCAGCTGTCAGGACCGCGGATTTCTCGGACAGGACCTCTTTTCGGTCTCCCGGCTGCATCACAAAAGGACCTGCCTGTGTATTCACCGCTACCTGCTTCCCCGAAGGAACGGTAAAAGATTTTGTTTTTGTTAATTTATCGACTTTGAATTTCTGTTTAAGTTTCTCTCCGGAATAAGTCTCGGTAATTTCAAACTGTCCGTCTTTTTTGTATTTATAAACCGTTGCCACCTCTACTTCCACGGTGTGAGCTTGCTTCCATTCTTCCCAGGAGGAAGCATCAGCATGCTTTTCTCCACTGGCTTCATTCCCGGGATTTTTATCCGGAGCAGCTCCTGCCGCCGGAACCAGCACCATTCCTAAAAACAGCATCATAACGATTAAGCTGATTAAAACCGATTTTTTGCGTATATTCAACTATTCCCCTCCAATAATTTCCTGACACCAGAAACAATTATCGCATACAAAAACAAACGTAATCCGTATATATTTTTTTGAGAATAACAGAACCTGTATAGTTATAGAGTGATATTGGAAACAAAAAAGTGATATTGGAAACAAAACTTCACATATTTTAAGATCCGGAGCTACGAGTTTAAAGGCAGTTCCCTGAAATCCGGGACAAAATTTCAGGATAAGAGTATTCCTGCCAATAGTTAAGGGGGAAGCCGAAAAAAAGCCCTGAGGAATGAATTGAAAAAATCCAGGGGAAAATATCCATATTCAGGATTTTATATAATTTAAAGCACCAATAGCCCCTTATTTATCAAAATAACTTCGAACAGGCCTGCAGTTAAAGCCACCTATAAATAATAACAGTGTATATTTTCTAATATATCACGGAGTAAGCATTTTTCCCTGCTTAGTCTAAATTTTGAAAAAAAATTAAAAGAACATTTCATTTCCATACTTATAGAACAAAGGAGGGTTTTGCATAAAGAAAGTTCTGATCATTTTTATAATTTTACTGGCAGCCGTACAGGTGGGAGCTGCCAGCGCCAGCTCCGAGTACCTTAAAATTACTACGGATGTGAACAACGGCTATGCGATTACCACGGTTGAGGAAAAGCTTAACAACCCGACAGATACGGCGGTAACGGAACAATTCAGGTTAATGATCCCGGAAGAGGCTTTCATATCGGTTTTCTCCCTGATAATTGACGGGAAAGAATACAGGGCCAAAGTCCTTCCTGAGGAGGAAGCCTCCGAGAAATACGAAACTGCGGCATCGGAAGGGAGGACAGCCGGACTTCTGGAAACGGAAGATGAAAACCTTTTTTCATATGCCCTCAGCTTCGAACCCGGCCAGAGCATTACCGTGAAACTGAGCTACGAACAGGCGCTTAAGAAAACACTTGGAGAGTACGAACTGGTGCAGTCTCTGGAAAACAGGCACAAGGTCAACAACCTCTCCGTAACCGTAAACGTAAACGCTGCAAACCAGCTCACCCGCCTGGAAGCCCCTGACTTCCCCGGAGCTGAAGTAGAGTACCTTTCCGCAAACAGCGGACAGGTGAGATATAAGGCAAACTCGCTGCCTTCCTCGGAACTCAGGGTCGTTTTCGAGACGGCTAACCCGCCCCTGAACGGGAACATGCTCTTTTACGAAAACGAGGGCAAGGGATACATGATGCACATCTTTTCCCCGAGTGAAGAGGATATGGGGACTTCGGCCATGAGCAAGGAAATAATCTTTGTGCTCGACAAATCAGGCTCGATGTACGGATACAAAATGGAGCAGGTAAAGGAAGTTTTCGGAGACATCATTGAGGACCTGCCTCCCGGAGACCACTTTAACATAATCTTCTTTGATGGCTACGTCAAGAGCTATTCCAAAACCCTCATGGAAGCAAGCCCCGAGGAAAAAGCCGGAGCCCTGGACTTTGTGAACAGTCTCGATGCAAAAGGCGGCACGAACATCAATGAAGCCCTCCTCACCGCCCAGGGGATGTTTGACCCCGCAAGCGAAAGGGTCCCTATCATTGTTTTCCTGACCGACGGGGAACCCACGGAAGGAGTTACCTCCCCTTACGCAATCCGCCAGAACGTCCGGGATGCCAACAGGGCGCAGGTCTCAATATTCTCCATCGCCTTCGGGATCGATTCCGAAAGCAATTACCAGTTCCTCAGAGCCATGAGCCTTGAGAATTACGGGACAGCAGAGTGGTTTTCCCCCGAAGATAACGCAGCCGAAGAAATTGGCAGCTTCTACGAAACAATTTCAACCCCCCTGATAACGGACATGGAATTTTCCTATGGCGAGGGAGTCTCGGAAATCGTAAACACCGGGGAAAAGAACCTCTTTGCAGGCTCCGACGCCATTATCCTCGGCAAATACCCCCCTGAAACCGGCAACGTCCTTATGGATGTCACGGCAACTACCAGGGCGGGAGACAGGGATTTCTCAGAAGAGTTCGAGGTAGCTCCGGCAGAGGCAAACTCTTTTATTCCACGGCTCTGGGCCTACACCACCATCGAAACCCTGATGGACAGGATCGAAGTCGAAGGGGAAACAGAGGAACTGGTGTCCGAAGTCACGGACCTTGCCCTGGAATTCGAATTCGTGACCCCCTATACCTCCCTCTTTGTGGAACTGCCTGAACCGGCCCCGGAGGAGGACAAAACCGAAGGCTCTGAGGCAGCAGAAGAAGCAATGGAAATGCCTGCAGAAGAAGTAGAGGAAGCCTGGGGAGAATGGGACGAAGAGGAAGTTGTTCTAGAAGAAGAAATGGCTGAATCTCCACCCGCACAGCCAAAGCCCGGCGCAGGTTCGTCTTACGACAGGGATGCGGCGTATGAAGGAGCAGTGGAAGAAGAGGATGAGGAACCTACACCCGGTTTCGGACTGCTTTCAACCCTTATGGGAGTGCTAGGAATTGGCTTTTTACTGCAGAGGAGACAGGAATGAGAAGGCAGGAATAAAAGAAAAAGACAAAACCACCGTTACCTGCGGAAAATGGAAGGGGTAAAAACCCTTCCCATAAGTCTTTTTAAGATAAAGAGAAGAAATAAAGAGATGAAGTTAGAGAAGAAATAGAGTGGCTTAAGAGCAGAAGTAAGAGAAAAGAATGCGCTCCCGTCAAGATGAAAATGGCTACATCTTTGATTAACGTGCAGAAAGTGGACGGGATCACACGCAATAGAGAAAATACTTTGCAATTATTTAATCCAGCTGATTCAGCTAATGGTTATTAGCACCCAGGGTAAAAGAAAAAGGGTAATAAGAACCTATAAGCAAAAAGTAAGGTTCATTACCCGAATAAATTAGTTTAAATCAATGAATAACGTTTTTATTTTTGATGCTTCCGCCAAAACTATTCTACAGCAGATGTTTCCAGGGATAAGTAGCTCGCTTATCTGGCGGGAGCAAATCCCCGGGAAACGGTTGTTTCCTTTTCTGAAAGTAAAAAGGGAAAGAAAAAAGGGAAAGAAGAGGGAAAGAAGAGGGAAAGTATAGCGAATCCAGGAATTAATTACACTTTTCAAGACCAATTATAGTTAATGACCCAAATTCCTTTCGCAATCTCAAGTGAAGGTTTAACCACAGAAAGCACGGAAAACACGGGATAAAGGAAATAGGGGCACAATTCTTCCGTGTTTTCTGTGCCTTCCGTGGTTATAAAGTAAGTGTAAATATTTACTTCCGGGA
>DUKH01000113.1 GCA_013329415.1 Methanosarcinaceae archaeon
AACTGGGAAAGATGATGTGGAAAAGATGATGTGGAAAAGCTCCGTATCAGTGAAGTATCCCATCATCATTCAGGATTTTTAGGAGTTCAATTATCGAATAGGAGGCCCTGGTGATTCCCATACTGCGCTTATCGGTATCCGTGCCGGCAATGTAGAGGTTCTTTACAGGGGTACGAATGTCCGCGAATTTTCCGTCAATGGTAACTGCGGCTTTTTCGGGGATAATTATCTGCTCGTGCTTCATCACTATTTGCTGCTCGATGTTCGGGAGGGCCCGGTAAATCGAATCATACGCCTTCCTGACCTCGTGTTTCTCGCTTCTGTGTTCGTCTATTACAAAAGAAAAGCCCACGAGCTGCCTGTCCTTCGGGGCAAGGGAAGGATCATAGTTGCTGGTAGGCATTGCCCAGTAAGCAAAGTCCTTGAACCAGATCTCGGAACCGATATAGTTAAACTCCGGAAGGTTTTTCCGCAGTCCCAGCCAGATTGTGAGGCTTTTACTGTGGACGATCCCTTTCAGGTTTTCCAGGTAATCCGAAGGCAGATCCTTTATCAGATTCGGGAGGTCGGTTGAAAATCCGGTATAGATGACAATTTCTGCGGAGTAGGCTTCATCAGCTTCAACGCCTGTAACCTTACCGTCCTGCACCTGGATGCCTGTTACCTCACATTCGGTCTTGATTTCTACCAGGTCCGGGAGAGAATAGATTATGGCGTTAAGGAGGGATTTAAGGCCCTTTCTGGGATAGCCCTGAGAATAGTTAACCCTGTTAGTGGCAAGCCTTTCCAGGGACGTGAAGGGCTGGGAAACCCTGTTCATCCGGGCCTGGAGGGAAGAGTGCAGGTTCAGGGGAAGCAAGGAAGCCAGAATGGACTCTGTGGACTGTCTTTTTCGGGGTTCCATTCTCCCGATCATTTCATCGAATTGGTCCTGGGTTATGCTGTCCCTCACAAAACTGCTGCCTGTAAGGATCCGGTAAGCTGAAGTCTCTTTCATGGACCTGCCGGAAAGGAAGCCGGAAATAGTGTCCACGAAATCACAGGTATCTTTGGAAAGGTTCTTTGGCAGGTAATCATACACGGACTGCCCCGAAAGGTCCACCCCGAAAGTGGAAAGGGTCAGGGCTTTCGTAATTGCCTGGGAAAGCATGAGCCTGTCCTTTCTGGGGAGTACGTCGAAAGTAACGAAATCCCTCAGGTTTGAAGGGACTTTGGTAAAGGAGTTTTCTGTCCGAACATAGTAGTGCCCGTAGTCTTCGAAAACCGGCAGGTAGTCAAAGTAGTTGTCCATGAGTCTCCTGAGGGGCCCCTCATGGAGATGGGTTATGGCATGGGCTCCGGTATCCACCTGGAAGCCATCTACCATATAGCTGTTACAGTTTCCCCCAGGGTGCCTGTTTTTCTCGAGAACCAGTACCTTTTTCCCGTGCTTGGAAAGCGTAAGCGCAGCCAGGAGCCCGCTTACACCCGCTCCGACAACAATTACATCGTATTTTTTCATTCCCTGAACTACCTCTATTTTTTCTGTGAATCAAGCTCTTTTTCACTGCACCTTATACATTTGGCCATCTCAACTCACAACACAATTCCACCTACAGTGGAACGCATAAAAGATCAAAATTATGTTACACAACTGTAATAAAGTGCCTTAATCACAGCATATGTTAAAAATTACATTATATATAATTTTTTTAGAAAGGGTATTATACTTCCCCAAAAATGCCTTTTTATGACAGGGTCAGATGCAGGCACTGTAGCCAAGACTGTCCAGGCTCATATCTTTTTGCTCTTCCACGACACATTCCGTGCAGAGCTTCCTCCCTTTTATCTTAACAAAGTTATCCGTCTCCTTTCCACAACGTTCACATTTATCCATTTTCCTTCACCCGGCTGATACTATGGACGTTTTGCTATAAATACGGGGAGGTAATCGGAAATAACGGAAGTTAAAAATGAAGATAGATGATAGAATGAAAAAATGAAGACAGAAGGTAACAGGAAGAAATGAAAAAGAAAATAGCAATAGAAAAGAGGTTAAAATGTTTATGTTTGAATAGGTGATCCTGAACCGGAGGGACACGGAAATTCCTTTTTCGCAACCCCCACAGCCAGGACCTTTTCAACGATTACTCTTGCAGGTTCACACTTCCTGCGCGTCCCGTCCGTATGACTTATCCAGGTTTTTAAGCCCCTTTTTCAACAACATCTTCTTCCCGGGGCTTTTCCGAACCTGGTATGACTTGTGCGCCAACTCATGTTCCGCTACCTGAAGCCTGGGCCATTTTTCTACAACGTCCTCTGCCGGGCCCGACTTCAAGCCGGAACTCCTGTACAAGCTTTAGAGAAAGCCCGAGAACCATGGGCTTCCCTGATACCGAGTACAGGGCAAACATTAAGTAACTGACTGGAACCGCAAAGAAAAATACCCGGTCCCGTGCCAAATCGGATTTTTTATCAGCATCTGCGCTTCATGGAAGCCTGGAAAGGCATGCACCGGGAAGCAGTATTCCAATTTCTCAAAAAATTGAGTTTTGTTTTCTCCGGAGCCTCCGTACCCGAACCCACAGGGTTGAGGGTCAGACCCAGTACAATCCGATTAGCGCTACCAGAGTGAACAGTACACCGAAAGTACCGATTATCACCTTGTTTTGCTGCATCATTTTGTCGTGCTGCATCATTTTGTTCTGCTGCATAGGGAACATTCCTTATCGGAAAATCTCCGATAACTACTTATAACTCATTTAACAAACCGGAATCCACTATCCTAGTTATGCGATCTGTGAATAAAAGCATTTCGATTTACATTCAAGTGAGGGTTTCTTTCAGCACAACCTTTTTATACAGCAATCATCACAACCCAGTTTTTTTGAAAGTGTGCGGAGAAAATCCCGGGCCAGTCCAATGCCATAATATATAAACCGAGGGCACATATTTTCCTTCATAGGGGAACTTTACTTTATAGGGGGAACTGGGAGCGGGAAGTAATGGCAAAAAGGCTCAAGGTTGCAAACCAGGCCCGCTGCATCGGCTGCTATTCCTGCATGATGGCCTGTGCACGGACGTACTACGACACGATTTCTCTGAAAAACAGCGCGATCGATATCCAGACAAGCGGAGGGATAGAAAGCGCCTATGTTTCCATAGTCTGCCACGCCTGCATTGACCCTCCCTGCGCAAAAGCCTGCCCTCAGGGGGCGCTGACCAAACGCAAAGGTGGGGGTGTGGTAGTCCATAAGGAGCTTTGCAACGGCTGCGGAAACTGTATGGACGCCTGCCTGGTAGGGGCAATCCACCTTGACTCGGGAAAGAAAGCGGTCATATGCAGGCACTGCGGGATCTGCACTAAGTTTTGCCCCCATGACGTGCTGGAAATGATAGAAGTGGATGAAAGCGGGGAACCGATAATTACGGATACTGAAGCTGAAGAAAGCCAGGAAGTTTTGCCGGAACCGCGGCAGGGACAGCAGGAAATGGCTTCCCCGGAAAAGACAGAATCCGGAGCTGAGAAATGATGCATGGTTCAAGTGTAAAACCCGGAGTTGAGAAATAATGCCCTGTTCAAGCGTAATTCCCGGCCTGACCAGCGTACTCTACCTGGACCTTAGCAACAAGACCTATGACATCGTGGAACGGAAGGACCTCTATGAAAAGTACCTGGGAGGTGTCGGGGTGGCCACCGAACTCATGCTCGAAGAATATAAGGAAGGCACGGGCCCTCTTGATCCCGATATGCCTGTAATCCTGAGCACGGGCCCTCTTTCAGGGGTCTATCCCACCTGCACGAAAACAGTCGCGATGTTCCGCTCCCCCCTGAACGGAGAACTGGGAGAATCCTACGCAGGCGGACACCTGGCAATGTCCATGCGTTTTGCCGGGTATGAAACAATTGTCATCAAAGGAGCGTCGGAGTATCCCGTTTATGTTGCAATCCACAATGGCGAGATAACTTTTAAGGACGTCTCCTCAATCTGGGGGCTTTCCTCAACTACCGATATAGGGAAAATTCTCCGCCGGGTAGAGAAAGGGGCAGGCAGGCGGAGCATCATAAGGATCGGGCTTGCAGGCGAGAGAGGGGTAAGCTTTGCAAGCGTGAACGTGGACACCTACCGGCACTTCGGGCGCCTGGGGCTCGGGGCCGTGCTCGGGGCAAAGAAACTGAAAGCGATTGTCATTTCAGGCGACCAGGAAATCCGGAGTCCCCGGCACAAGGACTACCGGAAAATGTATAAGGTGCTCTATGAAACGATTGTAAAAACAGGCCTGATGGAAAAGTACCACAACCTCGGCACAAGCGAAAACATCCTTGTCCTGAACGAATTGAAAGGGCTTCCCACGAAGAACCTGCAGGAGAGTTCTTTCGAAGGGGCGGAAACGATTTCAGGGGAGCATTTTGCAGACAACCACCTGATCCGCCGCGTTTCCTGCGCAGGCTGTCCCATCGGCTGCATCCATATAGCAATGCTTAAGCGGCCCTTCTCCAAGTCCCACGAGTATGAGACCCTGAATATTTCTTACGATTACGAGCTGATCTATTCAGTAGGCTCAAACCTTGGCATCTCAAATCCCGAAGCTGTGCTTGAACTGATCGACACCTGCGAAAATGTGGGGGTGGATGTCATAAGCATGGGAGTCATACTTGCCTGGGCGACAGAAATGCAGGCCCTTGAGAAGATCTCGACCAGAGAAACCCTGGGACTTGAACTGGAATGGGGCGACCACAGGACCTATATGCGGGCAATAGAGCTGACAGTCCAGGCCCCGAACGAATTTTACTCGAGTCTGGCAAAAGGAGTGGTCTTTGCTTCGAAAAAATACGGGGGAGAGGATTTTGCCATACAGCTGGGGGGCCTGGAAATCCCGGGATACCACACAGGGGTGGGAAACATTGTCGGACTGTCCATGGGAACCCGCCATTCCCACGTAGATAACGCCGGGTACTCCGCAGACCAGAAAGCTTTCAACAAAGACTTTTCGGACGAAGAAATCGTCGACATGGTAATCAAAGAAGACGACCTGCGCTGCATGCTCAACTCCCTGACCATCTGCCTCTTTGCACGGGGCATCTACACCCAGGAAGTGGTATCCGAAGCCCTCGCAACCCTGGGAATCTACAGAAGCCCGGCAGAGCTGACAGAACTCGGCAAGGAGATATTCAGGAAAAAATACGAATTAAAAAAGAAGTTCGGGTTCAAGTTCGAAAACCTGACCCTGCCAAAAAGGTTCTTTGAAACTGCCTCGACCACAGGGATGCTTGAGGAGGAAAGGGTAAGAAAAGCCCTCGAATTATATATAAGGAAAAGGGGGCTCTAAGTCCGAAAAAGCCTCAGAATGGTGTGGTTTCTTGATTTGGCTTTTTCGGACAGGCCCTATATGCTTCGCCAAGCATTTTCCCGGTGTCGGGATTGTTTATCGCAATTGCACCAATTTTTAGCCCGAAACGCAATGGTGCGGATTTTGAGCCTTCGGACATCCCTGATATTCAGGAGATTCTTAACTAAAAATAATTATAAATTGTCCATTGAAATATACAAACTCAAGGAATATAAAGATTTTTATTAAAAT
>DUKH01000086.1:0-2812 GCA_013329415.1 Methanosarcinaceae archaeon
TCAGAAGCTGAACCAGCGGCTGAACCAGAGCCTGTGTCAGAAGCTGAGCCAGAAGCTATCCCGGAAGAGGACGGAGTCCTGCTCTATCCGGACTGGAGCTTCATATACATCCCTTACGTCCCGAACAATTCCTCTGTGAACACTGGACTTGACGGGGTAGCGTGAACTACTCTTACCTGCCTCCTTCGGAGTCGAGGAAGGGGACTTTCCGCCTTCTGAGTTAAAAAATTCAGGATTGCTTTTAATATAAGAATTTAACCCTTCTTCAGCTCGGCCCTGACGTTCTCAACCGTCTGCCAGGACTGCCTGACAATTTCCGGAAACTCGCCCCCATGTTCTTTTCCCCATTTAAGCAGGAAAGCTTTCGTTTTCGGGTCAGAAGGGTATCCGCTCCCGAAATCGGCGCTCCATTCTGCTTTGAGTTCTTCGATCAGCTCATCCCGGCGGACCTTTGCGATGATGGATGCTGCCGAGACCACGGGGTAGACGGCATCGGCCTGGTGCCTGGAAACTATTTCGATTTCCTTCGCTTTTTCCGGGAAGCTTTTTGCGTACTGTTTGCGCAGGTTTTCGCCAAAACGTTCGGCTTTTACGTCAGCGGCATCGGCGTAGACGGTATCGGGCTGGAGTTTTTCAAGGACCTTTGAAAAACAGATGACCATGATCTCGTTCATGGTAAAGAGCTTCCGGAGTTCGTCGATCTGGGAGGGGCTGACTTCCAGGACAAAACATTCATCGGCATATTTCCTGATCTGGGTTGCTAGCTGCTCCCTTTTTTTCGGGGTCAGTTTTTTGGAATCCGCAACCCCGAGTACTTTCAAAGCGTGGGCTCTGGATTCATCTATTTTGACGCCCCCTATGCACATGGGCCCGATTACCGGGCCTTTTCCGGCTTCATCGATTCCTGCAATCATCAAAGGTATGCTGCCTCCTGAATAGGGGGAAAAGAAGGTTTTGTTTATTAAAGATGTTTCCCTTCCGGAAAAGTGCAATAGTTATATTATATTCATATACCTGTCCTTCCTTTTCCACCCCGACTCATATGAAAAACTACAATATATTTTACAACAAAATTTATATCTGGTTATCCATATTCTATATATAAATATATACGGAGTCTCCAGCAGCACTATATTCAAATTTTTGGAACGTAGTCGACGATCTTACCTTTGTTGATGTCGATTATATTTTTTTATATATTCTGCTTTTGATTCCAAGAGGCAGCAATATCTATAATTTATTCCTAAGGTGATGGCTCATGGGCAACATGGCTCTGGAACTTATAAGCGCTTTAATCCTCTTATCTATCATATTTTATTTATGGAGTTTTGGGAAGAAAAGTGCGGAAATTTCCAGAAGTGGGTGTCTCCTGATTATCACAGGTTTTTTCCTTATCTTCGTTGGCCGCCTGGTGGACGCAGGTGATGATTTCTGGCTGCTGGAAGAATACCTGGAAAGCACCGTTTATGAAACTGTCCTGGAAGATATCCTGGGAGGGATAGTCGGCTACCTGTTGATCGGAGCCAGACTGCTTAAATGGATGCCCACGCTCTCAAGTGTCGAAACGTTGAAAAACGAAGTCTCGGAAAGGGAGACCGCCCAGGAGAAGCTGGGCAGGGAAAGGTCGCTTTTGTCCGGGCTGTTAATATCAATTCCGGATGCTGTTTTTTTTAAGGACGCTGAGGGGACTTACCTGGGGTGCAACCCTGCTTTTTCAAAGCTTGTGAAGAGACAGGTAGAAGAGGTTGTGGGGAGGAAGGCCCTCGACCTTTATCCTGAAAGTATGGCGAACTTTATCGAGGACGTGGATAAGGAATGCTTCGAAAAGGGGAAGGTCAGCACGGTTGAAAAGTGGGTCGATTCCCCGGATAACAGCCACGTCTTCCTGCAGACTGTCAGGGCCCCTCTTTATGATGAGGCTGGAAACTTTATCGGGATTGTGGGGGTTAGCCGGGATATTACCGGTAAGAAACTGGCTGAAGAGGCGGTGTTAAAAGCCAGGCTTGCCGAAGATTCCAGCAAGACCAGGAACGAGTTCCTTTCCACAATGAGCCATGAACTGAGGACGCCCCTGAATACCATCATAGGTTTTTCGGACCTGCTGCTTGAAGGCTCCTTCGGGACCCTAAATGAACGCCAGACCAAATATATTCAGAACGTACACAACAGCGGAAAGAGGCTCCTGAAAGTTATAAATGATATCCTTGACCTCTCCAAGGTTGAAGCCGGAAAAACAGAACTTGAACCCGAGACATTTAAGGTTGCAAATGTACTGGAAGGAGTCGAGAGAGTTTCCGGCCCTCGGGCATCCGCAAAGAAATTGACCCTGAAGTTCAGGGTTGACAAACGGCTCACAACCATCAACGCAGACAAAATGAGATTCAAACAGGTCCTTTATAATCTCATAAGCAATGCCATCAAGTTCACGCCCGAAGGAGGGAATGTTACCGTCTCGGCGGAAAAGGCAGGCAATATGCTGCGAGTCTCCGTAGCGGATACCGGGATAGGGATCTCGAAAAAAGACCAGGAATACCTCTTCCAGCCTTTCAAGCAGCTCGACTACTTCCTGAACCGCCGCTATGAAGGGACAGGGCTCGGTCTGGCCCTGGTCAAAAGGTTCGTTGAAATGCACGGGGGAAAAGTCCGGGTAGAGAGCGAACCCGGAAAAGGCTCTGTTTTTACGTTCGAATTGCCTGCGGATGGAGTTGTTTCTCCGCAGAACGCTTCCGGTCCACAGGCTCCGCTAAATCTCTCATGATTTATTTTGTGCCTTTCCGTCTCATGTTTTCATCTTAAGTTCTCATGGTTCCGT
>DUKH01000086.1:3145-5729 GCA_013329415.1 Methanosarcinaceae archaeon
GTTCTCATGGTTCCGTCTTAAGGTCCCAGGAGTAAGGTTTCAGGCTTTTAGGGCTGGGGGAACAAAAACATTAAATCTGAAGTTGATTATTTTTGGGGTTAAGTTAGCTAGAGATGAGATGAATTCCACATGCCGATAATAACCTTGCATTACGAAGACCTTGAAAAACTCACAGGAACCGATAAGGAAACCATCATCGAAAGGGTGCCCATGATTGGGGCCGATATTGAAAGGATCGAAGACGAGTCCATTGATATCGAGTTCTTCCCGGACAGGCCGGACCTCTACAGCGTGGAGGGGGTTGCCCGGGCCATGCGGGGTTTCCTGGGCCTCGAGACCGGGCTTCCCGAGTACGGGGCAAAGCCTTATGAGGTCTCCATTACCGTCAGCGAGGAGATTTTAAAGATCAGGCCTTTCCTTGGCTGTGCTATTGTCCGGGGCGTTAAGTTCAATTCGGAATCCATAAAGTCCCTGATGGACCTGCAGGAAGACCTGCACTGGGGGCTTGGCAGGAACCGGAAAAAGGTTTCTATCGGGGTGCACGACCTTTCGAATGTGACCCCTCCGTTCAGGTATACCGCCGTTGAGCCGGGTTTCGAGTTCGTGCCCCTGGATTACACCGAAAAAATGAGCATGACCGAGATTTTGGAAAAGCACCCCAAAGGTACGCGCTTTGCTCATCTCGTAAAGGACTTTGAGAAATACCCCATCATCTTTGACTCCGAGGACAATGTCCTTTCCTTCCCGCCCATCATCAATGGGACCCTCACCAGCGTGACCGAAGCCACAACCGAGCTTTTCATCGACGTAACAGGGCTTGGGGAAGCCGTCTACACGGCCCTGAACATCGTGGTCACAACCCTTGCCGAGCGCGGCGGGCAGGTCGAGTTTGTCAGGATCATCCGGCCCAACGGCGAAGAAATGGTCCTTCCTGACCTCTCCCCCGAAACCAGGACCCTTGCCCGGAGTGAGGTAAACTCCCTTATCGGCATGGACTTTTCCGTGGAAGAGATCGTAAAGCAACTTGAGAGGATGCGCTGCGGGGCAAAAGCCCTGGACGACGAAACGATCGAGGTTAAGGTCCCCGCTTACAGGGCGGATATCCTGCACAACTTTGACCTTATCGAGGACATAGCAGTTGGTTTCGGCTATGACAACATCGAGATCAAGGTCCCTGAGACTTACACCGTCGGAAAATCCCACCCCATCTCCCTCATGCGTTCCGCATTGAACGAGATCATTGTGGGGCTCGGCTACTACGAGGTTATGCCTTTCACCCTAACCAGTGAAAAAGTCCACTTCGAAAACATGCGCAGGCCAAAGACTGACGACGTGACCTACGTCCTCCACCCGATAAGCGAAGACCAGACCCTGGTCAGGACAACCCTGCTCCCGAACCTCATAGAAATCCTCTCCCTGAACCAGCACCGGGAACTTCCCCAGAAGATCTTTGAGGTAGGGGAAGTCGTGGTCAACGAAAAAACCGGACAGCACGTGGCAGCCGTCTCCATCCACCCGCAGGCGAACTTCACGGAAATCTGCGAGGTCGTGGACGCCCTCATGCGGGAACTGATGCTTGACTACGAAGTAAAAGAGTCCGAAGACCCGGCTTTCCTGGAAGGCAGAAGGGCCGATGTCTATGTAAAAGGCAAAAAGATAGGAGTCTTCGGGGAATTCCACCCCGAGCTTATTAGCAACTTCGAACTCGGTTATGCCGTTGTCGGCTTCGAGCTCGAGCTTGAGGACCTTATTTCTTAATTTTTTTGATTTTTTAATTTTTTGATTTTTTTGATTTCTTAATTAAAAAAATTGAGAAATCAACTCAACTTTTTTATTTTTTTCTTCACCCTATCGTTTTCTCCCTCAACAGTTTTTCCATCTCTGTCGCGAGCAGCTTTGCTCTGGAAAGGTCCTCTGTTTCCAGCAGCCGGACCAAAAGCTCCCGCAGCTGCTCTCTCAATAATTCCAGGTCTTCGAGGGCAAGAGCGATTTCGTAATGAAGGGTCCCGGGGCTTTTTATTTCCATGAAGCCGACAAGCTTTTCCTTGCTGGCCTTGACCCGGAGGAGGGTTTCGGGAGAGTTCAGGTCAACGTCGTATTCTTCTTCGAAATCCCCTTTCAGAAGCGTTTTCAACCACCTCACATTCCGGACATGGCTCATAAAGGGGCTGACTTCCCTGTACTCGTAGTCTCCGCTAACCTTCCCGACAATCACTTCGTTCCGGGTCTTGAGCGGGACGGCTACAAAATCCCCCAGCCTGAGCTCTTTTATGAAGGTGTTAATTTCGCCTGCCCATGTTTCGCAGCGTTCTTCCTGCATTCCGGGGTATTTTTCAAGCATTAACTGTTTTACCTGTGCTTTATTTTCGGTACGTGATAAATCCGGAAATTCGGACCACCCTATGGTTATCACGTTGTTTTCCAGCATCGCTTCTTCGTCTTCTAACGTGCCTGCGGCTTTGAGTAACCAGAGATTCATACTTTGCCTCCACTTTACCGGGTTTTTTCCTGATTTGATCTGATTCCCGAATACGTTTGCACTGGTAATTAATTATTTCTCTCCCACAAACTCTTCCACAAACTC
>DUKH01000086.1:6061-25060 GCA_013329415.1 Methanosarcinaceae archaeon
CTTCCACAAACTCTTCCACAAATCCTGAATAAATCTTTAAACAGGAATCCCCTATGAAACCTGTAAGCATGAATAAAAAGGTCTTTGTGGGTGTGGACGGCTGCAGTGCGGGCTGGTTTGCCGTATTTCTGGCAGAGTCAGATATTGATGAATGTGATAGGGGTAACTGCAATTTGGAGAAATGCAGCTGGGAACCGGGCGTTTTCCCCGAGTTTTCCGCCCTCTGGGCCTTCCTGAAAACCAATTACAGGGCTTATGAGCCCCTGATCCTGATCGACATCCCTATCGGGCTGAAATCCGGGGGTACCGGGGAGAGGCTCTCGGACCTCGGCGCCCGGAAAATCCTGAAGGCCAGGAAGTCCAGCATTTTCCCCGTACCCTGCCGGGAGGCGGTTTATGCGGAAACTTACGGAAAGGCCTGTGAGATTAATGAGAAGCTTACGGGAAAGCGCATCTCGAAACAGGCCTGGAACATCCTTCCCCGAATCCGGGACGTTGACGGTTTCCTTATCAACAGCCTGGAAAGCAGAGGTAAGAGTGCGGGTGCGGATGAGAGTGGGAGTGAGGGTGTGGACATCAGGGACTTAATATGGGAGACAGGGC
The DNA here is from genome assembly GCA_013329415.1 of Methanosarcinaceae archaeon. Taxonomy (GTDB): domain Archaea; phylum Halobacteriota; class Methanosarcinia; order Methanosarcinales; family Methanosarcinaceae; genus MTP4; species MTP4 sp9310u. The sequence goes on from DUKH01000086.1 coordinate 6,665, forward strand.
CGGAAATCTGTTTCCAGGCTTTTGCCGGCCAGCCTATGAAGTATTCGAAGAAGAAAGAAGAGGGTTTTCTTGAGAGAAAGGAGGTCCTGAAAAAGATCGGGCCTTTAGCTGATAAAACTTTTTCGGGTGAGGTATCTGTTGATGAGGTATCTGTTGATGAGGTATCTGTTGATGAGGCGCTTGTTGATGAGATTCTCGAAACTGCCCTTTCAAGGTACAGGCGAAAGGATGTGGCAAGGGACGACATCCTGGACGCTCTTGTAGCGGCTTTCACGGCAAAAATAGGGCACAGGTATGGGTTTGAGTATGTGCCTCCTGACCCGGACACGGATGCCGAGGGGCTAAGGATCCAGCTGGTTTACTGCAACTATAGTCAAGGATCCAAATTCCTTCACAAATCTCAAGTGAAAGTTTAACCACGGAAAGCACTGAAAACACGGAATAAAGGAAATAGGGGCATAATCCTTCCGTGCTTTCCGTGTCTTCCGTGGTTATAATACAAGTGTAAATATTCACGTACAGGACTATATTTTGAAAATGTAGGGGCTCAGGGGTCTGATACCTCGTCTGAACTTTTTATTCTTCCAGGGGTTCCGAGATTTCCATGTAATGGGTGAAAAGTTCCTTTCCCCACCGTAAAGCCCCCTCTTCGAAACACAGGAGTATCTGGTCCCTTAATTTTCCGTCATTTTCCATAAGCTTGAGGGTCATGAACCGGTCTGTCACGACTATGGAGGGCAATTTTACCGGCTTGCGGCAGATAAGGAGCTTTGAATTTTCCATCCCTGCCAGCTTTCCGGCTTCTTGCGGAAAATCCTTGAACAGGCGTTCTGCAACGATTTCCGTCATGCAGAGAGTCAGTTCCGCACTTTTCTCCACAAGGCTTGCATAGAGTTCGGGGGATTCGGGATGGAAGTAAGAAACGAAGGTGCAGATTTTTTTTGAACTCTTTATATTTTCCAGGAACTTGTCGGGAGTCTCAAACATGTGCTCTGCATTGGGTTCCAGGACCTCATATCTTCCCAGCTCTTCAATCCTGTCCAGCAGGAAGTCAGGGATCGGGCTCAGGTCGTGGCTTACCCAGTAATCAATGTGCTCTTCCAGAACTTCCAGTGTACCCAGTAGGTGCTGCATGTTTTCAACTATTATTTCCCCGATTTCCGATAACCTGTACGACCTGTTTTTTTCGATTATCAGATTGGCATTTTTCATTCTTTTAATATGGGGCTGTATCGAAGCGGCGTTGACGCTAAGTGACTCCTTGATTTCATCGATATTCATCGGGCCTTCTTTCAGGAGAAGGAGAAGGTCTTTCCTCCTCTCGGAAAGGAGGGCAAGGTCAATCAGCGACTGTGTCATTAATTCTCACTTTTCGGGCACCTGCCTTCTTGTTTGTTCTATTTAAAAAACGTTCTCGTCCCCTTACTAACTATCCGCCTAGTCATATTTATTATTTTTTATATGTTTGGGTGTTGAAGGGGAGTGTGGGAAATAAAGGAACAATCGTCAAGACTTGCGGTGCGGGAACAAAGTTCTATTAGCAATAATGCAAAAAAAGGGGTAAGAAAATAAAATAAGTAAACAAAATAAGGAACTTTAACATAGTTCCTCCACATTTACTTCATATTAACTTCATGTTTACTTCATGTTTACTTCATCTTCCTCTGTCTTCTTCCATATTTCAGCCGCTACCAGGAAATGTTGCGGTGAAAATTGCTGCATTGAAAGCTGCTATGGTGAGTACTCTGAAAACGGACAAAAACCGGACTGAAAATTTCATCAACTCTGCCGGAATGGAATTCATCCTGGTCCCTGCAGGAGAATTTGACATGGGTTCCCCGATCCGGGAAAAGCGCAGGAAACTCTGGGAGAGCCCCGTGCACAGGGTGAAGCTCGAAAGGCCCTTTTACCTGGGCAAATACCCAGTCATCCAGGCTCAGTGGCAGAGGGTCATGGGAAATAACCCTTCATTTTTTAAGGGAGACAGGCTCCCTGTTGAAAGTGTCTCCTGGGAAGAGGTACAGGAATTTCTAAGGAAACTGAACGAGATGGAAAACACTTGCAGCTACCGCCTCCCTACCGAAGCCGAATGGGAATGCGCAGCAAGGGCAGGGACGACGACCGGGTACTCCTTCGGGGAAGAGGCCTCGGAACTTTACGAATACGCCTGGTTCCTTAAAAATTCCGGGCTCAATACTCACCCCGTAGGCCTGAAAAAGCCCAATCCCTGGGGTTTTTACGATATGTACGGAAACGTCGGGGAATGGGTGCGGGACGAGTACCACATCAGCTACAAAAGCGCTCCCCCGGACGGAAGGGCCTGGGAAACCCCCCTTTCTGCAGCCGTATCAAAGCCTGTCAGGGTCAGGCGGGGTGGGGGCTGGAACGGAAACGCCGGCTGCTGCAGGTCAGCTGAGAGGCTTTTTGCGGCACATGACCGGCGCTTTAACAGCCTTGGCTTCAGGGTCGCAAAGGAAGTGTAAACCGGCTGAATGAATAGCTGAAAGAGGGAAGCATAATAGCTGAAAGAGGGAAGCATAATAGCTGGAAGAGGAAAAGATAACCAGCCGTTCAACTGTTTTGCTGCGTGATTCTTACTTATTCGACCCCTTTTTTGAAGTAGTTTTTCAGACCCCACATTCTCACCGGTCGTGCGGGCACGACCGGCTTTTCCCAAAATTTGAAGACTAAAAGATACTATAATCAGCGTTTACCGGAAAGTGAGATTAAGATATTTGAAAATCAAGAAATTTGAAAACCGGGGTTTGGGTTTGAAAACGGAGTTTACCGGAAAATTGAGACCAGAAAATGCAAAAATTAGGGCATGAATTTGCAATTCTCCCCGCCTTCAATGGGATGAAAAATTTGCGAGGGGTTTGGTTTTATGTATTGTTTCAATTTTTCATTGCCCGGCAGCTTTCATGTGCATTTGCTTATTACATCAGCCACGGGAAAAGCCGCGCAGGGGCGCGGAACATAAACGGTTTGATACATTATTCACGTGATTCCGGAAAAGTTCGGGCTCTTCCACTAACCTCCTGGCCGCATGGTGCCGAAAATCATCGGGGGACGAAGGATTCGGGGACAAAATTATACTACAAAATTAGAAGAGAAGAAACATACGAGAAAACATACGAGAGGATAGACGGAAGGAGAATACGTTCACTTTTTCAGGCGGACCGGGTTTACTTCCTCTGACATGTTTTCGTAATGGTTGTACAGTTCCCTCCCCCACCGTAAAGCTTCTGCGTCATGGCTCATCATAAGCTGGTTTCTTAACCTGCCGTCGTGTTCAAGGAGCCTGAGTGCCATGAACCGGTCGGTTGCCACGACTTCGGGTAGGGTTGAATTTTCGTGGCAGATAAAGAGTCTTGAGTTCCGGGCGGCAAGTATTCTTTTTATTTCTTCGGGAAAATTGCTGGAATATCTTTTGAAGATATCCCGGGTCATGCAGAGGGACAGGTCTATGTCCCTTTCGGCAAGGTGTGCATAGAGGGGTGGTGTTTGCGGGTGGAAATAGGAAATAAACGCCAGGACCTCTTTCGAGTTTCGGATGTCTTTCTGAAACACCTGCGGGACCTCAAACATATGCGTTACATCGGGTTCGATCAGCTCACAGTTTCCCAGTTCATTGATTGTATTCAGGAGGCAGGTGGGTATGAGTCTCAGGTCATGGTTTTTCCAGTAATCCCTGTTTTGCTCGAAGAAACCCAGGACATCGAGCAGTTCCTTCAGCCTTCCGACCAGTACTGCCCCCATATCCGAAAGCCTGAAAATCCCTTTATCTTCGATAAGAAGGCCGGTTTTCTCCAGTCTTCTTACATGAGCCACGGCTGAGGCTTTGCTAAGGGAAAGCAGGTCTTTGATTTCCCCAATGTTTCCCGGTTTGTCCTTCAACAGCAGGAGAATGTTACGCTTTGTTTCGGTGAGTATGGCCAGATCGGTGCGTGAAGGCCCCATTTTATCCCTTCTATTACCTTATATGTTTTTATTCAATCAAGCTGTGTAATGAGTTTCGGTGGACTTCTTCGAATCCTCATTAATTATATATCCCGGAGATTATATAACCTGATCCGGGTTTTTTTTTCAATACCTTTGCAAAATAAAGGTCGATATGCAACTGCCAGGGCGCCGGGATTTTTTCACGCCTTCAAAAGAAACTCCCCCTGACGATTTTTTTATACCGGCAAATCAGGCCGCCTTGTACCCTTAAACTCCTCATTATAAGGGAATGAATTTTTTCAGGCGGGATAAATCCGGATAAAGAAGGCTCTGGACCCTGTAAGTAATAATTATTAAAAAATGAGACTCCTGTCCCCTTAATAAGGGGATGCAGGAAAAGGTTCGAAATTGTTTTTTCTTTGTTCCGGTCCTCACCTTCTCATAAATAAAACCGTGATCAGGAGCATAAAGACAGAGCCTAACAGTTCAATGCCCGGCAGAGAAGGAACTTCGGATTTGGCATAGACATCCCTTATTGAGCTTAATGTAACCATATGCCATTCGGCTTTATTTCCGTCAACGAAGTCGGCATTCGAATCAATGATTTCCCCCGGCATTTCCAGGTAATAATGGATTTTTATGGCGGAATCCATGGCATTCCTCATCCCGACGGGGTCTTCGGCGCCACTCTGATAATCTGATGCAGAATCCCCTATAGGATCCCGGTATATCAGGTACTCTTCGCTTTTTTCCGTGTATGCGTTTTCCGGAGGCAGGCCTTTTATGATTATTTTGACGTCGTCCCCGTCCCATACTTCTTCATATTCTCCACCCTGCGAAATTACGCTCTCTCTCAGGGTTTCCCCTCCCTCGGAAGCCTCCGAGTTCAGTATCGTATATACGTAGGAGTTTGTGTCTATTATCATGTGGTATTGAACGATTTCTCCTTCCTTATTTACCTTCGAATCTACTGACAGGGTAATACAGCCGCTAACGAGAATCATAAGTACAAGAGACAGGCCCAGTGCTATTTTTTTCATCACATCACCTTCCTTTTTGCGGATAACACTATCTTTATTTATATGGTGTAAGAGCGACTATTATATATTTTCCCCGCATTCTTCATTTTTCAGGGATTCGATTTTTATAATTTTTTGTGGTGAGGTGATGCGATTAATCAGGCTATTGACTACCCTGGGTTGCCTGAAAATTAATATCTTAAAAAAAGGTGGTTCTGGAAGCTGGTTATAGATGTTTTTTAGCCAGTTCCCGGTACATGCTCTTTTATTGCACCTTCTGCCCCCACCCGTTTTTTATAGGCAGGGGCAAAAACAGAACTCAGGTGCTTTCGACAAATCCAGGAGGCGTATCTAGAGATTTGTGTCTGTACCGGGTAGAGCATATATCTGTATGACCAGTTAGTATTTAATACTTTTGTTGATTTTCGTAATACTTGGTGTCATTTATATTTATTTAATTATTATGCGTATCATGTCACGGTTTCTGGCTTTTTTTCAGGGTTGCCAGTGCATGGCTGTGAAAAGCTCTATTCATAGAAGATATTTTTTCCCGGCACAGGATAGCTCTACGAAGTGGAAAACTGCCGTAAGGCAGGCCGGAAGCCCGGGTATTCCGGGGCCGACTGCACCTCTAGCTTATCTAGCGGTCTGTTGAGCCACGGCAAAGCCTATAGTGACTTCAACGTCTTTTCCTGTAGCCTCTTTTAGCCGTTCGTCAGCTATTCTGGCAATATCCGGAGGGATTTCTTCCCCGGCTTGATACCCTACGAAAAAACCCACCCTTACCGGTTCATCCAGCAGGATGTCTGCGGGTTTATAGTCGACGGTCCTGATTCCGCTCAGTACGATCCCTGCTTCTGTATACTCTGGTTCTGCGAACATTTCCTCCAGTTCCTGGTTAACCTGCTGTTCAACCAGAGCTGCCTGGAAGGATGTGTAAGTGACAAGGGCAAGGACTATGGAGAGGAAGGCAATTGCGACGGCGAGGACTGCTGTGCGCGAGATCACCGCGGCGCGGGCACGTCCAACCGCCTTTTCCTCAGCAGGACGAAAGCCAGAAAGCCAGAACAGGATGAGAGCAGATACGTTGATGGTCAGCAGGTTCACGAGCACCAGTACAGCCGCTGTTATCGCCACGCCATAGAGTCCCCAGGCGAGCCCGAGCCCCGATGTTGCGGCCGGGGGAACGAGGGCCACGGCAATTGCCACCCCCACAAGGGTAGACCCGGACCCCCCGCATGATGCTTATGGCGCCTGCAAGTCCTGAGCCCAGTGCAAGGAAGAGGGACAGGAAGTTCGGGCTGGTACGCTCGGCAATCTGGCCTATTTCACGGATATCGAGCCCCGGGGGTAAAAGCAGCGTTCCTTTCATGATTGCACCTATCACGGCAGCAACCGCGATTGCAAGCAGGAGCCCTCCCACCTGTAGCTTTACCCCACGGGAGGCAAGTTCCCGCTCATTGATGACTGTCCCGACGCTGGCGGAGATTGCCGGGCCCATGAGCGGGGCTACGACCATTGCCCCTATGATTGTTGCAGCCGAGTCGAGCAACAGCCCTCCCGTAGCGATAATAGTGCTTAGAACAAGGAAAGCATAAAAAGTGGAAGTCGCGGGTGCGAGATCTTCCGCACGTGCGATTAGTTCTTCCCGGGAAATACGAAGTCCAGAATAACGTTTCTTCAAGGCTTCGATACGTTGGGAAACAACAGTCTCGGGTGATATGACTATTGTATATGAATTCTCACTGATTCCCGCTTCACGCAGCCTGGCCATCACCGGCTCGACGCCGATCGGAGGTATGGGAAACTGGACCAGGGCTTCAAAATCCCCTCTCCCCGTTTCATCCCACACCGCATAGTCGATCTGTTCGTCGTCAAGTACGGCCAGTACTGGCTCTCGCTTCCCTTCCGGAATGAGTACCTGTACAATACGCATAATATAATTTGCGCTACTATAATATATATATTTATTTTTATTTAATCCAGTTTGAAATTTAGTTGACAGTAAATAATGTAAAAAGACAAACTTACCTAAATATATGAATAATTAAAGAAGAAACCTTTTGCTGCTGCACAAGATACGGCAAAAGCTAAGGTAAAAGCCATGACAGCCGCCGCGTAAAACGCCGAACCAGAATCCAAAAGAGGAATTTTTTGGATACTACACTCATTAAAGGTTTGGGAATTTGCGTAAAAATTAGTAAAGGGTTATGGAAGAGTTTCATGGAATTTTTTTCCATAGAATATTTTTTCCATAAAAGATATTTTTCTATAGAAGATATTTTCCATAGAAGATATTTTTCGACATGGATAGCTCTAAGAAACGGGAAACTGCCGTAATGCATGCCTGAGTCCGGGTATTCCAGATCTGTGTTCCCCAGTGGCTTAATCGGTGATCTGCTGAGCCACAATAAAGCCTACGGTGATCTTAACGTCTTTGCCAGTAACCTCTTTCAGTCGGTCGTCAGCTACCCTGCCGATATCCGGAGGAATTTCTACCCCGGATCTATACCCAACTAAAAAAGTCACCTCTACAGGATTGCCCAAAATGTAGTCTATGGGCCCATAATTGACGTCTATGCTTTCTGCCAGTATAAACTCTGCTTCTGCATACTCGGGCTCCCTGAACATTTCATCCAGTTCCTGGTGAACCTCCTGTTCAACCAGAGCTGCCTGGAAAGAAGTGTAAGTGACAACCGCGAGAACTATGGAGAGGAAGGCGATTGAAATAGCAAGGACTGCTGCTCGTGAGATCACTGCGGTGCGGGCACGAACAACAGCTTTTTTCTCAGCGGGGCGAAAACCTGAAAGCCAGAACAGGAGGAGGGCAGATACGTTGATGGCAAGCAGGTTTACGAGCACCAGCACGGCCGCTTCTGCCGCTATGACATAGAGTCCCCAGGCAAGCCCGAGCCCCGATGTTGCAGCCGGAGGAACCAGGGCCACTGCAATTGCCACCCCAACAAGGGTAGACCCGGAGCCCCGCATGATGCTTATGCCGCCTGCAAGCCCCGAGCCCAGCGCTAGGAAGAGAGACAGGAAGTTCGGGGTGGTACGCTCGGCAATCTGGCCTATTTCGCGGATATCGAGCCCTGGAGGCAAAAGCAGCGTCCCCTTCACTATTAAGCCTATCACGGCAGCGACCGCGATTGCCATCAGGAGCCCCATGACCTGCAGCCTTACCCCGCGGGCGGCAAGTTCCCTCTCATCGACGACGGTCCCGACGCTGGCGGAGATTGCGGGTCCCATGAGCGGGGCAACGACCATTGCCCCTATGATTGTTGCAGCAGAGTCAAGCAGCAGCCCTGCCGTGGCGATAACAGTGCTTAAAACAAGGAAAGCAAGAAAAGTAGAAGTCGCGGGTGCGAGTTCCTCCGCACGTGCTATGAGTTCTTCCCGGGAAATGCGAAGTCCGGAATAACGTTTCTTCAACGCTTCCAAACGTGAGGAAACAACCGTCTCGGGGGACAGGACAATCGTGTATGTATTCTCGCTGATTCCCACTTCACGCAGCCTGGCCATCACCGGCTCGACGCCGATAGGAGGTATCGGAAACTGGACCAGGGCATCGAAATCCCCTCTCCCCGTTTCATCCCACACCGCATAATCGATCTGTTCGTCGTCAAGTACAGCCAGTACTGGCTCTCGCTTCCCTTTAGGAATGAGTACCTGTACAATACGCATACTATTATTATGGCACTTTAATATATATTATATATATTATCAATTTTGGGATATACTAAAAAGTTATATAATATTTTCAGCCAAAAGCTCCGTATATTATCGTTTACCGACAAAAAGCGTACCAACGCTGTCCCCTTTGATGATTTCATACAGAGCGGACGGATTTTTGCCGTTTGTAATGATAGTATCGATCCCCTGCGCGGTTGCCAGCTTTGCTGCTTGTAGTTTAGTTTTCATACCGCCTGTACCGCGCCGAGAACCAGCGCCTCCGGCTAATGATTGCACGCCCTCGTCTATTGCGTTGATACGCTCTATCCGTTTTGCGTTGGGATAGAGGCGAGGATCGCTGTCATAAAAGCCGTCAATGTCGGACAGAATGACGAGTTTTTGCGCTCTGCACAATACCGCGACAACCGCAGAAAGCATATCGTTATCGCCAAATAGTCTATCTTCCGATTCGATTTCGGTATAGCTAACCGAGTCGTTTTCATTCACAACCGGGATAATACCCATTTCGAGCAAGGCGTCAAAGGTGTTTGTCAGATTTTCCTTCTTTTCCTCAATTTCCATATCCTCGGCGTTCAACAAAATCTGTGCGATAGTCTTGTCGTAGTCATTGAAAAATTTGTCGTATAAGTACATAATGCTGCATTGTCCTACCGCAGCGGCAGCCTGCTTCAAACGCATACTCGTTGGGCGTGTTTTCATTTGCAGCCTATTCGTTCCCACAGCAATCGCGCCGGATGAAACTAAAATGACTTCATGGCCCATGTTCTGAATATCGGACAGTACACAGGCAATGCGGTCAAAGGAACGCAGATCGCTTTTCCCTATGTCATTTGTCAGGGTAGAAGTCCCTACTTTGACAACAATTCTGTTTTGATACAAACTCAAATTATTCACCTTTCTTTCGCTACACGTGAATAATCCTGGGAGAGTGTTTTGTAAACGTCAGGAAATCATGGAAGATTTGTGATGTGTTGATTTTCATAAACCCGGTAGTTGTGCCGTCGCTGCACCCATACCATTCTTCCGCAAGAACATCCTTATCGAAAACAATCTGTACCCCGTTGTCCTTATCCAATAAGGCGCTGAAAACAGTCGTCGCACCTATCTTTGTTCCCAGCATCTTTCCCATCAAGTCCGCAGGAGCAAAAGAAACGCGGGAAACACCCAATGCATTACTGAACTCCTTTGCGCTAAACGGCTTGTCTGCTGTGGTAACAAAGAGGAAAAACTCTGTCTTCTTTCTGTTGCACAGAAACAGCGTCTTGACCATTTTCATATCTAGCGCTTTATTAATCTGAACGCAATCGTCCATCGTAATTGCCTCGTCGGTATCGACGCGCTCAAACGGGATATGCAGGTCTTGCAATACTCTATATATTTTTTTCCTGGAGCTCTGTCTTAAACCTGGACGGCGCTGTTGTATAAATATCACTTACAAAGAACATAATCAATTTCCTTTCACTTGAGATGTCTGCATTTATAGTGTATCATGTATTTATGGATTACGAAACCGAATGTTTATTACCATTAACATGACATATTCAGATGTAAAGTAGGTGAGAACCGCATGGACATGAACATTCAAAAATACATGGCTTTTGTCAAAACTGTTGAATGTGGTAACTTTACAAAGGCGGCAGAAGTATTGAACTATTCCCAATCCGGCATCAGTCGCATGATTAACGATTTGGAAAAGGAATGGAGCGTGTCACTTCTTGAACGTGGGCGCGCCGGTGTGCGCCTGACTTCCGACGGATTAAAGCTGTTGCCGTTTGCTCAAAATGTATGTAACGAGTATCAGAAATTGCAGGCGCAGGTGGACGAACTGAACGGCTTGCAATCGGGGCTAATTCGGATTGGTACATTTTCAAGCGTAGCGACCCATTGGCTTCCGAATATCATCAAAGAGTTTCAAAAGGACTACCCTAATATTGATTACGAGCTTCTGTTGGGCGACTATACGGAAATTGAAAGCTGGATTTCCGAGGGGCGCGTGGATTGCGGCTTCCTCCGGCTTCCTACACGCCCGGAGTTTGAAACGATATTTTTGGAGCAGGATAAGCTGCTTGTTGTTTTGCCGGAGGATCATCCGCTGGTCGACTGTGAATTCTTTCCTGTAAAGGCGCTATGTGATTACCCTTTCATGCTTTTAGAAAAAGGCGCTAAGGCTGAAATCTCGGAAATATTTGAAAAATGTAATATTGAACCAAAAGTACATTTTACGACATGGGATGATTATGCCATTATGTCAATGGTCGAAAGTGGATTGGGGATTAGTATTTTGCCGGAGCTTATTTTGCAGCGTATTCCATACCGAATTGTAATAAAAGAACTGGACATACCGGCGTACCGTAAGATTGGTCTTGCAATGAGAGATAAAAAATCTGCATCGCTTGCAGTTAAGCGATTTTTAGACTATCTGCAATGTAGGAACAACTCTAAGAGGATGTCTTAAAATTAAATAATACCTGTACCCATATTTTGGATAGTCAATCAGTCAAAACCACAGAAACACCTGGAGTGCGCGGCCATGATGCTGGCAAGAAACCCAAAGGGAGAAAGCGCTACATTCTGGTGGATACAACAGGGCTACTATTGATGGTTATAGTTCATGCAGCGGATATTCAGGATCAAGATGGAGCTAAACTTGTTCTGGAACAAATAAAAGGAAGATTCGCTCGATTGCAGCTAATTTGGGCTGATGCTGCTTATGCTCGTTAACTGGTTGATTGGGTCAAAGTAATGTGTGGTTGGGTTTTGGAAATGGGTTTTGGAAATAGTAAGGCGTAAAGATGATGTCAAAGGTTTTCAAGTACTGAATGGGCTCACTGAAAAAGAGTTTGCTGGAAAAAGAGTTTGCTGGAAAAAGAGTTTGCTGAATCTTGATCTGGCACCCTCTGCCCCTGCCCGCCCTACTCCACAGGCAGGGGCAAAAAGAACTTCAGGTGCAGCAGACAAATTTAGGAGGCGTATTTTGAGATTTGTGTCTGTACCTGTTAGGCAAATAACTATATGACAAATTAGCATTTAATACTTTTGTAGCTATTCGTGATACTTAGAATTATGCATAGTTGTATTAATATTATCATTCGGGATGAATTCCCGTTGAACGTTTACGAATCCTCTCCGAATACATAGGTCGTGCCGACCGTATTGAGCAGGAACTGATCAGGCAGTTCTTCGGCAAAGCGGTTGATTGCTTTCCAGCCCGTACAGTGCATGGGCACGACATAATCGGGGTTGATGCATTTCATTTTGTCAATCGTGGGCTGGATGATTGGGTCAAAAACCTGCCCGGTCAGGTGGAAGCCTCCCAGGACCGCGTGGACCTTTTCGGTCCCGGTGATTTTCTTTGCGTGCTCGACGGTATTGATAATCCCTGCGTGGGCACAGCCGCTTATGACAACAAGCCCTTTGCCTTTCAGTTTTACCACCAGCCCCTGGTCATCATTGAAGGGGTCGTAAACCCAGTCCCCGCCAATTTTCGCCTCGGCCCAGGGGAACCCTTTTTCGAATGGGATTGTGCGTTCCACTTCCCCGGTTGTGTGGATAAGGCTCCCTGCAAGCGGCATGGCTTTTTCGGATTTGAGGAGAAGCGCCCCGGCTCTTTCCAGGGCCTCTTCATCGAGCTTTGGGATGGGGGCCGGGTGCCCGATTGCCGGGATATTCAGGCGGCGCTCAAGAAAGGCATCGGGATGGAGGTAAAGCGGAACTTCCTCATTTCGCTCTTTGCTTACCAGTTTCAAAAACTCAAAAAGCCCGAGGAAATGGTCCGGGTGCCCGTGGCTCAGGACAACAGCTTCGATGCTTCCCGGTTCAACCCTCATGAGCTTTGCGTTATTGAGAAGGCAGGCCGGAGTAACGGCCGCGTCCAGCAGCACGGTATGTTCCTCGTCCCCGGCACGGACCTTGATCAGGCATGAGAGCCCGTGTTCGGCGAGAAGTATATTCGGGAGAGGCAGCTGCGGCCTCCTGTAGACGTCTGTTCGCTCTGTCAGTAACATGTCCGTATAATTATCCATCAGGACCGTTATTTCAAGCCTGTCGGCTTCCCGAATGTTCAGCTTATCCAAATTGGTTTTCTCAGACATATTCAGCACCCTTTTACACCCTTTTACACCCTTTTACACTCTTCTTTTCTCTGATATTTTATTAATAAGGATTATATAGGGCTGAAGGGCGAGAATGTTTATAAATTTTTCAAAATGAATGGGTTATGGGTGAGAATCTCCCATCAGGTAGCCGCCAAACCCGGTGACCCAGAGCAGGATCGGGTACGCGATCCAGCGCTCAATTTATACAAAAGTACTAAAATATAAAACAGGTTTCTTTTATACATTTAGTGCATACTCTTATACATATCCGAATCTGTTCCGGCATATTAATTGAAAAATAAAGGTAAAGTTTTATGGTTCTGAATGTCATTCCAAACAATTATTTTAAGCTAACAAACGGGGAAACAAAAGTCGTCAATAAGGTCAGGGCTCTGTACCATAAGGATGACAGGGAATGTTTCTTATATGTCCAGCCCAGGCTGAGGGAGTATAATCCTGATTTTATCCTTATTGACAGCTACAAAGGTGTCTGCATTATTGAAGTGAAAGACTGGGTTTTGAGCCGTATAGAGTCAATGAACAGGGTAGAAGTTACTTTTAAGAATGGAAACAATGGGGAGAATCCTGTCGCAAAGACAAATAAGTATTTTAATTGTGCTAAGGATATTTTTGAAAAAGATAGATTTCTGCTTGATGAGGAGGGGAAATTAAGGTTCAAGGTTTACTCTAAAGTTGTTTTTAGCGGGATGGACTCAAAGGATATCGATGATTCCGGCCTCAAAGATGTCCTTTTTCAGCCTCCTACAAGGTGCCTTGGTTCCGACCGGCTTAAAAAGCTGACCATAGATGATTTATTCGGCGCGGAAACCAGTTATCCGGGTCAAGTAATTATTTCGGTTATCCGGGCTCTTCTTTTCCCTGAAATCAAGATCCAGCACAAACAGCACCAGTTGCTGGAATTTGATGATGAACTGGATGAGATAAAGAACACGATTAAGGCGCTTGATTGCGAGCAGGAAAAATTTGCCAAGAAGATCCCTTACGGCCATTATATGGTAAGCGGGGTCCCGGGGAGCGGAAAGACCGTAATATTGCTGGCCAGGGCTATTTTTTTCCTCAAGGAACACCCGGACTGGAAAATTAAAATCATAACTTTCAACCGTTCCCTCGCAAAGAAGATGCAAAACAGGTTCAGGTCTCTTTATAATGACCTTCACCTGATGGGGCTCCATTATGAAAACATTTCAATCTCCACTTTCCATAAATTAGCGATGGATACGGCGGGCATCGTTCCTCCCCATGATGCGAATTCGGATTTCTGGAACCGGGAACTCCCCCTAAAAGCCCTCGAAAAAGCCAGGCCGAAATACGATGCAATTCTCATAGACGAATATCAGGACTTTCGAGACGAGTGGTTAAAGCTCTGTCTCGTTCTGTGCAAAAAGCAGGAATACAACGGGACGGTGAGTGAGAACCTCTTCATGGCCGGGGACCGTTTACAGAGCATTTACAACCCTCACGAACACACCTGGAAAAGCCTGGGTGTAAATGTAACAGGCAGGTCCAAACTTCTGAAACATTCGTACCGGTCCGGAAAATCCCACATTGACCTTGCCCTTGATTTCCTGATGTCTGACGGCAGCATGAAAAAGGAAGTCGAGAGATTTTACGAAGGCAGGGAAGGAATCGAAAACGAGCAGAACGGTGAGAATTACATCGACTTTCTTGAAGGCGGCTTTGAAGTAATCAATGATGTCCTGAATAAAGTCTTGCTGGATATGAGATATGATCCGGAAGATGTGCTTGTCCTTGCTCCCACCCATGCAGACGCAGAGCGGCTTTACTTTAAACTTGATCCTTTCCTCAAGTCAAAGAGCATAATTACAAAAGACATCGTACCCGGGAAAATAATCATAACAACATACCATTCTTCCAAGGGCCTGGAATGTAAGGTTTGTGTCCTGTTGAATGTCAATAAATTAAATGTTAATAAGGCTCAGGATAAGAAACTCCTTTACGTAGGGATGACCCGGGCATCCCAGAGACTGTACATCCATGCCCGTGATTTTGAGTCCGAAAGTTTTGCCCGGCAATTGAAGTACGGGGAGTTTGATCAACAGGGAGTTTGATCAGGCTACCTGAATTTGGCTTGTATTTCAAAACTTTCAGGGGGCTATTTTCCTGAGTTTCCCGGACTTCACCACGAGAACATGCCATTCCATTATTTTATTGCATGGCTTTTTTGCATGGCTTTTTTACATGGTTCTTTTATGCGGGTAAATTTAATGTCCGGTATTTTTTATATCGGTCCTCAAAGTTCTTCTTATGAAATTACCATACATATATTGATCTCCAGCAGGTGTATATCTAAATCTCAAAGCCGCTACTTAAAATAGGTTTACAGGATTATTTTAAATACGATAAATGAGTTTGAAAGAAGATTTCTCTGAGAATTTGCTGCTCATCAGGGGAGATGGGGTTTGCCGAACTCTCGTTTACAAAAAAGAAGCGCCGCCCCTAAAAATATAAAACTTTCTTCTTGATATAGAAGGTTTGCTTCTGAATATAGATAGATTGCCTTTTACAAAATAATGCCGGACCGATACTATGACAAATGACCATAAAAGAAAGACAGGAAATACAGACCCCGGAAGAAATGCAGGCAGGACTGGTAAGGCAGGTAAGACGGATAAGAATGGTAATACTGCATCCGGCCGCCTGAATAAGGCCCTTGAGCCTTACGAAAAAGTCCTTGCGAAAAACCCTGAGGACGCAACCGCCTGGGCAGGCAAGGCAGCGGTGCTGCTCAGGTTCCACGTGTACAAAGATTCCCTGAAGGCCCTTAATAAAGCCCTTGAAATCGAACCTTTAAACCCCGGATACTTCTTTGAAAAAGGTTTCGTGCTCTTAAAGCTCGAAAGGGAGGAAGAGGCCTTGCAGGCTTTTGATTGGGTGCTCGAAATAAAACCTGATAGTGACAAGACCTGGAACCTCAAGACCTCGGTTCTCTGCAGGCTCGGGCAGCAAGAAAAAGCTCTTGCAGCCTGTGAAAAAGCTCTTGCTGCCAATCCTAAGATTGCGGGTGCCTGGCACGCAAAAGGCACTGTCCTCTCTGAACTTGACAGATACGAAGAAGCCCTCAAAGCCTATGATGAAGCTCTCAAAATTAACCAGAACCTTGCAAGAGCCTGGGAAGGTAAGGCTTTTGTCCTCCACAAGCTGGACCGGTTTATGGAAGCCTTAAATGCATACGATACCGCTCTCAAACTAAACCCGAGCAATGCAAAGACCTGGGTCGGCAAAGGGCTTGTGCACCTCAGGCTCAGCAGGCAAAAAAGAGCCCTGGATACCTTCAATAAAGCCATTTCAATAAAGCCTGATTTTGCAGAAGCCTGGTTCTATAAAGGTGAGGCCCTGGCCCTGGTCGAAAAGGATGAAGAAGCCCTGAGGGCCTATGAAAGAGCTCTCAAGATCAAACCGGACTATGCTGAAGCCTGGAAAGCCAAAATTTCCGTAAGCTCCAAACTCGGAATTGAAATGGATGAAGAGGAAATGGAAGAGGAAATGAAAGAGGAAATGAGAAAGGAAATGAAAGAGGAGAAGCCGGAAATAAAGAGGAGTACATGGACAAGGAAATCGGATATAGGGGTGGAAATTAAGACTGCCGCTAAGGAAGGAAAATATACTAATTTCGGCAAAAAAGAAGAGCGGGGTCCGGAAATAAAGAGGAATACATGGACAAGGAAGGTACAAAAAGGAGAGGATACTAAGAAATATATGGGGAAAAAGACAGATAAAAAGGGAGAGGGAACAGGAAGGAAAGCAGGGAAAAGAAAAGAGCAAAAGAAATGATTTAAACCTGTTGCACGTAGATGTGAGTTATTTCAGGTAGTTGATCAAAAACCCACTTTGAAAAGGCATTTTTTAAAGTGGGGTATTTCTTCTGTATTTTATACGTTTCATTATAATGAAAGGTTTCAGGGCAAAATCGATCATTACATTGAACGGTATTTAACTCAAAATGGTTTTTTGGGCACCAGCTCCAGTGTTCTTGTTGTGGATACGATGAGAAGTTCTGAAGCCGACCCCCTAAATATAATATTCATACCGTTTAAAAAGTTTACGCAGTACTTCTTTTAGGGGAGGGTGTGGAAAAAAACTGCACTTTTATAACTGCACTTTTTCGGTTAAATTAAATTCTTTTTTCCGGATGTATCGGTATCGGCAAAATTCTATGTAATCCGATATATTTTATTTCGTGCAGGGCTTGTTTTTTGCTCCAGTTCTCGGAGAAACTCCGGAACGATCGGCTTTCTGGTCCCCGGGCTCTCAACGGTCGTGCCTGCACGACCGGCCTTTTCAAAAAAAATCATAGACAAAGACTTTTTAATTTGACATTGCCAACTTTACGCTTCTTATCCTGGCACCCAAATATACTCAATTCTTATTTCATTCCTTCAGCTATGTATGCTTAATAGTAAGCATTTGCTTTTTTCATTCAGTCCTGGAAAAGCCCGTGCTGCGCACGGTGACAAAAACGGTTTGAGACAGCTATTCCGGTAATTTTGGGAAAGATCTAAACGATCAACTGCTCCGGTTTCCTGGAATCAAAAATAGATCACAATCATGGATAACAATCCGGGATCAGCCCGAAAAGTTTGACTGATTCCTCTATGCCGGATTTAAACAATATTCGATGAACTGCGTCCCGAAAACTCCTTAAATCCCATGGAAATAATGGCCTGTGCCGTACTCCACATCCGCGTATTTCAGTTTCCCTTTCTTGCCTTCAAGGGCCAGGCTGTATGCCCTGACGATATCCTTTATTTCCTTTTCGTTGTTCAGGGTGAGGTCCAGCCTCGGAACATCCGCACCGCTAGCTTTCAGGCCTTTAATGTATTCCAGCATGGAAAGGACTTCCGAATTGTAGATAAGGGTCCGGGTGCCCCAGCGCTTTACGGGAAAACTTCTTTCCTGCCGGTCGATGAGCTGCACTTCGCTTCCGGGTTTCAGGATATTCCGCTCAACAAGAGGTTTGAGAAGGTCGTTTTCCGTTATGAGCAGGAGTTCCCGGCCGTGGGCCGTAAGCTCGATTTCTTCGTGGTTTCCGCAGGCTTCGAGAGCCTCGCAAACCGCCCGGACCTCTTTCATGTTCAGTTCGCTTGAAAGGTCTACCCTGTAGGCTCCGGCTTTTTTGAGGGTGTCGACGGTAAATGAATTAAAAGGAGTCAGGTCTTTCCGGGCTACAAAGGGGATTCCCAGTTCCTTTGCAAGCTGCACGGTCCCGAAGTCGGAACATGCGACGGTGAAGCCGGCTTCTTTCACATCTCTCAGGCGGGGGGTGAGAGCCTCCATTTCCCGGTCATGGGCAATCAGCGGGAGGGTAAAGACAATTTCAAGCCCTTTCTTAAGCAGGAACCTCAGTTTCTTCCGGTATTCCGGAGCTCTCAGGTCATGGAACCTTTCAATGGGGATATAAACGATATCTGCCTTCCCGTCCACTGCGTGGAAAAGGCCTTCAGGACTGTTTACCTCGACACTCAGGCGCAGGCTCTGCGGGCTATTTGCGGAAGCGGAACTTTCGGGTCCAGTGGGCTTTGCGGGGAAGGTCCCGGAAACTTCTGCCCCGGAAACTTCAGCCATGGAATCTTCAGCCATGGAAACTTCTGCCCCGGAAACCTCTGCCC